>NZ_JBITMP010000007.1:0-370644 GCF_044466425.1 Nonomuraea sp. NPDC049400 | reverse complement strand
CGATTCGGAAACCCCTGAAACGACAAGATCCCGCCTGATCTCGATGATCAGACGGGATCCCGTCAACCTCAGTCCAGCCGTTTCAAGAACGGCCCCTGGTGGAGATGAGGGGATTCGAACCCCTGACCCCTTCGATGCGAAGGAACTCCGGGAAGTCTGAGGATGTCGATCCGAGTCGATCAGATGCCTCTCACCTTACAGAACACTCCGGGGAGGACGCGGGAAGTCTGTGGGAGCCGCAAGTCGGTGGCTCCCATGATTGGCTCCCGTGGTTCCTCCCCGGGTGTGAGAGGAATCCATGATCAACGAGTACCTTTCCGACGACAACGACGGGCGTTTCCCCGAGGACACCCCCTTCTCTGAACTAAGAAGTTGATCACAAGGCGGTTTGCAAGAGACCTCGCCAGGCAGGGGATTCCGGGTCTGTCTCGTGCTTCGCTCCCGGGTTGAGCGACACGTCGTGCCGCAGGACGCCACCCCTCTTTTCGTCTGGCTCCACTAGCCAGCCTGGCGGCCACTGGTGCTCGGCGCCGATGGCCCCGGGTGCGACAAATGCCCCGTCGAGGTCGAAACGCCGTCTCTGTAGGACCTGAGCAAATGAGGTGCGGTCGTTAAAGGTCCCCTCCGTCACACGAGCCCAATGTCCTTGCGCGGTGGGTGGCGGGATCCGGCCCGCCGACGTGCGGCGTGACAGGGGGACCTGGTGGTGAAACCAAGCCGTTCTCTGCCCACTCAGCTTCCGCGGTCTCTGATGTCGGTGGCGCCGGTGCCCTCGGTGTCGGGCCGCGCGCCCGACACCGAGGACGGTCATCACCGCGGCGTGAGCAGCATGAGGCCGACCGCGTTCTTGGCCAGTCGCACCCGCTGTACCACCTTGGTCACCGGCGTGTCCGTTGTGGTGTCCATTTCGCGGGCGAAGGTGGTAGTGCCGTTGTAGTTGTAGTTGTTGTGCGTGGCGTCGACCAGCCAGCGCTCGATCCTGACCCGCCTGCCGGAGAACAGGTTTGAGGGCAGATTGTCCACCGTGATCGTGGTGTCGTAGACGTCACCACCCGTCTCGGCCTGGTAATTCCAGTACATGACGGCCACCCGGCTGGAGTCTGCGTGCGCGAGAGCCGCCAGACCGATTCCATCGGTCTGGGCGGCTCCGGGGCTGATCCGCATGTCGAGCCGCTCACCGTCCAGGCTGGGCTTGAGCATGCCCAGCATCACCACGACGTGGCCGAACGGCAGGCGGACACCGTCCAGGCCCTCGACGAACATGTCCTTTCGCAGGTTCTCGCCGTGGTGGACCACCCATTGGAACGGGCGGTTCATCTTGCCGATGATGTAGTACCTGCTGACCGCGGCGATCCCCGCGGCCTGGACGAGTTGGTCGTGCTTGAGGTCCGCTTCAGGGGTACGGCCGTGGGTTCCGCCATCGGTGTCGCCGCCGTACAAGCCGAACTCGGTCACCCAGACCGGGGTCGCGGGGTTGAGACCGGCGCCGCTCAGCATGCTCTGCACCCGGCTGCGCTCGCTCTGGGCCTGGATCGGTGTGTCGAGCAGGCCATAAGACTGGTAGCAGACGAAGTCCAGCCGCTTGCCCTTGTCCTGGTCGGCGGCGTAGAGGGCGAAGAAGGGATTCATCCACTCAGGACGCGGCCGCGAGATCCCCGGCCCGCCCATGATGATCGGGACGGCGGGCTGCAGTTGCGCGTTCACCGCGTTGACCGCCCGGTAGCCAGCCCGGTAGAAGGGGTAGAACTGGCTGGGTGTCATGTCCCCTGACGACGCCTGATTGGCCTCGCCCCATGGCACGACACTGTCGATCTGCGGATAGCGCTTCTTGTGGTCCAGCAGCGTGGTGCGCACGATCTCCTCCCACAGCGCCGGGGTCTTGGCGACGCTGGGCGAGCTGATGATCAAATGCAGTCGGCTGCTGTAGGAGGCGGCCTGGTCCAGGTAGGGGTAGTTCTTAGCCAGGTCGTAGGTGCCCGTGTCGGGGTTGTAGTAGCGGTCCGGCCTGGCGAAGACCCGCGCCCACTTGATGTGGAAGTCGTTCTTGAGCTGGTCCATCGTCTTGGGGCCGAGCGGGCCGCGCTTGAAATACCAGTTGGCGTGCGTGTGGCTGATGTACCAGGCGGGGTTGGGGAAGCCGCCCATGCCCAACGAGGCGTTCACGGTGACGCTGCCGGAACGTACCGTACGCGCTGCGGCTGGGGTGGCGAGGCCAGCGGCGGCGAGGCCACCGATGCTCGCCAGCAGCGTACGGCGAGGCAGGCTTTTGTCCATGATGGTGGCTCCAGGAGTGGTCAGTTCAGGGCGCGGGGGCGATGCGCTGGACGTCATTGAGTGCCCCGGCCAGTTCGGTGAGTCGCTTTGTGCTCAGTCGGCCGGATCTTGCGAAGGATGTCCGTCTTCTTTCCAGCGCTGCGCACGCGGGTAGGACATCATTGACGTCGCAACTCTCCTAATCCCCGTGCTCATCGTTCGGCAATGGGATGTCATCCAAGCAAGGGCGATCTTCGTGAGGCAACTGACGACGCCATCAGAGGCCTGCCGCTATACCGCCGACATACCGCACCCGCAGCCACGCCTCTGCGCATTCCCGAGACGCCCGGGAGAACTTCTTACCGGGCTGCCAGGACATGATCCTTTGGGCGGTCGACCTCAAGCGCGGCATGGAACTGCTGCCCTGGGCATCGTGCATCGATCGCCTGGCCACCACCCCACAGGAGGCAGAGGCCCTGCTGGCAGACGCCGTGGTCATTCTCGACGGTCGCGCCGATGACCTCACACAACGCGGCGAACGCGTGTGGGAGCCGTCGCCGGACAGAGCCGCGCTGATCATCATCATCGACGAGTACGCCGAGCTGGCCAGCGAGGCACCACGCGCCATCGACTACGCCGACTCGATCGCCCGACGCGGCCGCGCCCCAGCGGTCAGCCTGATCGCCGCCACCCAACGCCCTTCCAAGGACCGATGGGCAAGAGTACGGTCCGCGCACAGATGGACGTCCGGCTGTGCTTCCGCGTCCGCGAACCCCGCGACGGGGACCTCATCCTGGGACAGGGCATGGTCAAGGCCGGATGGCACCCACACAAGCTGGACGCTCCCGGCAAGTTCCTGATCAGCTCCCCGGACCACGACATCCCCCGCCGTGCCCGCACGTACCTCCTCGACGACGAGGGCGTACAGGCCACCGCAGAACGGCACGCCGAGCACCGGCCGCCGCTCGACGAGGTATCGGCTCAAGCCCTGCTACGCGCGGCCGAGATGCCCGTCATGCTGCCGCCAGTCCACCGTCCGGCCGTCGCCCCGGCATGCGCGTGACAGCGCCGTGCGGGAGGCCGAGGATACCCTGACAGCCACGCTGAGGCAGGCCCCCAGCGACGGCGCAAGTATCGGCGATCTCATGCGCTCAACCGGCATGCGCCGCACCTGGGTCTACCAACGCCTTCAGGAACTGGCCCGTGCGCGCCAGGTCGAACAGGTCGCGCGGGGTCGCTGGCGCGCCCTCTCTGAGATACACGATCCGTAATCGTCCGCGTCCGTTGTCCGTGTCCGTCCGCGCGTCTGCGCGTGTATGGGGCGTGACAGCCGCGGACGGACGAACGGACGGACGATCACACTTTGTAACCAGTGGCAGTGCGTGGGAATCCCGCGAAGGAAGGAGCCGCACACCCCGACGAGCGAGAGGGGGATGCATATGCAGGCATACACCGTCGAATCACTGACCGGCACCTTGCCGACTTCATTTCCTCACTGGAAGCGATAGACGAGGCGTAGAACAGCGTGCTACAGGGCCGGTTGTGCGGCACCGCCGCACAACCGGCAAGCGTCTCTTGATAACTGCATGACACGAAGGGAAGCCGTCTATGACGAGCAACCGAACGACCCTGCCTCCCGTACGGGTGGACACGGAACTGAAAGACCGTCTCCGCAGGTGCGCCGAGTCGCAGGAGCGAGATGTGTCGTGGGTGATCAGGAAGGCGATCGAGGAGTATCTCAACCGTCACGAGAAGGGGTGATCCCTTGGCCAAGATCCTGATCGGCAAGTACGAAGCGACCATCTATCCCGAGGGGGACGGCTTCACCGGAGCCATCTCCCTCGGGTTCGGCCCTGACGGCAAGCGCCAGCGCCTCAAGCGCAAGGGCAAGAACAAGACCGTGGTCAAGGACAAGCTGATCAAGGCCGTCAAAGACCTTGAAGCAGGCATCACCGCATCGGAGACCTACGCCGTGCGCGATGCCGTCAACGACTGGCTCAGCAAGGGCCTCAAGGGCCGGTCCGAAAACACCGTCACCAAGCTGCGCATCCTCGCTGAGACGCACGTCATACCGGCGCTGGGGAAGATCAAACTCCAGCAGCTACGCGCCGATCACGTGGATGAGTGGCTTGACCAGCTCGCCGGCAAGCTGGCCACCACCACCTTGCGAGAGATTCACGGCGCGCTGAAGAGGGCCATCCGGCAAGCTCAGGCACGTGACATGGTGCTCAGGAACGTTGCCGAGCTGGTCACCACACCCAAGGGCACGGATGGGCGACCGAGCAAGGCACTCACCCGGCAACAGGCCGATGCCGTGCTCAAGGCTGCCGAGTCGTCCGAACTCCACGCCTACGTGGTGATCAGTCTCACGACGGGCATTCGCACCGAGGAGGCCCGTGCGCTGCGCTGGGATCACGTCGTCGCCTGGATTCCGGACCTCAAGCAGTGGCGACCAGTCACCGAGGCGGGGTTCAAGCCCAAGAAGTTCGCCATCTACGTGTGGCGCGCAGACCGAGAAGGAGGTGACACCAAGACCCGCAAGTCCCGTCGCACGCTAGAGTCGCCCAAGCTGGCGGCTCAGGCCCTCCGACAGCACCATGTAGGCCAAGCCGCACAGAAGCTCAAGGCAGGCGAGGCATGGCAAGATCACAACCTGGTGTTCTGCGCGAGCGTCGGTACCCAACTGGACGCGTCGAACGTGCGGCGGGCATTTCGCAAGATCACCAAAGAGGCGGGGATCGGAACCGCCTGGAGTCCCCGCGAGCTGCGTCACTCGTTCGTCTCCATCATGAGTGACCAGGGCGTACCCATCGAGACCATCGCCGATCTCGTCGGGCACGCAGGCACCAGCGTCACAGAGGCGGTCTACCGGCACCAGCTCAGGCCGGTGATCACCAAGGGTGCCCAAACGATGAACACCATCTTCGGCGACAGCCGACACGGGTAGAGAGTCCGACTGAGATGGCTCCCCGATTGGCTCCCATCGACTTCCAGACATGAGAAAAGGGCCTCTGGATTGCTCCAAAGACCCTTCTCACCTGCATCTTCCTGGTGGAGATGAGGGGATTCGAACCCCTGACCCCTTCGATGCGAACGAAGTGCGCTACCGGACTGCGCTACATCCCCAAGGACTCGACTAGGTTAGCAAACTCTTGAGGGTCCTCGCGCCACCCTTTCAGTCGCCCACCGCCCGCTTGGGCGGCTCGGCGTACTGATCGAACAGAACGTCCGTGTGCAGCGATGTGAGATCGATGACCTCAGCCTGGGCGGCCTCCTCCGCGGCCCGCCGCTGTTCCCGAGTTCGACGCAGGCGCTCCGCGCGCATCCGGCGGGCGCGTTCGCGCCGTTCCCGGTCCACTTGTACGGCGATGCGAAGAAAGGCCATGTACGCCAACGTGATGACGACAGACGGCGCCACGCCCCACCATGGGATCATCTTGACCGCGGCCGTCACGATCGAGGCCAGGACCAGCAGGGCCGTGAAGAACAGGAGCCGGCGTCGGCGGGCCACAATGATGGCGCGGCGCCGGAGGCGGAACTGGCGCACGTCGACCTTCTCCGCCTCGGCCCCGTCGTCCTCGTCCGCGTCCGAAGGGCCCAGGTTGTCGAGGTCGGGAAGCTGGTGCTCGCCGGTGTAGTGCTCTTCGAGCTCGGCCAGCTCAGCAAGGTTCGTCTTGTCCTTGCGCAGCCACATCGGGATCAGGACGCAGAGCCACATCACGACGATGACCAGATAGAGGAAGGCGCTGCTCATGGGCACCTCCGGGCAGCACAAAGACGCGGGTGTGCTCGTCGCGCCTTCAATGTGCTCACGTCACGCACCGTAAGACCGCGTGTCACTAATTGACGAGCATTCGGTGCGGTGTGTCGCGAGATCGTCAAACCTCTTCGACGGGAGACCCTCCGTGAGCTGCCGACTCACGCGCGCGACGCCACTGCACGAGCAGCCCGCCAGGAACGTCCTCGACGGTCAGCGCGTAGCAGATGTGGTCGCGCCAGGCCCCATCGATGTGGAGTTGGCGCCGCCGAATGCCTTCTTCCCGGAATCCGAGCTTCTCAACCACCCTACGGCTGGCCTGGTTCTCTGGACGGATGTTCGCTTCCAGCCGATGCAGCCCGGTGGTGAAAAAGCAGTGGTCAACGGCCATGGCGAGGGCGGTCGGGGTGATGCCCCGCCCGGCCAGCGCGCCGTCGATCCAGTAGCCGACCTGGGCGGAACGGGCAGACCCCCACACGATCGCGCCCACGGTCAGCTGCCCCGCGAAGCGCCCGCCGTACGTGATCACCCAGGGCATCGCCAGGCCCTGCCTGGCCTCACGGCGGAGGGTGCCGACCATGGAGATGTAAGGTCCGAGGCCGGTCCTGAACAGCGGCGTCTCGGGATTGCTCGGCTCCCACGGACGTAGCCAGTCGGCATTGCGCAGCCGCGTCTCGCGCCACACGCGCACATCGCTCAGCCGCAGCGGCCGGAGGCCCACCGGACCGTCGTTCAGCGTCGCCGGCCAGCCACGAAGTCGATCCACACCTCTCATCATCCCCCCATCGGGCACGATGGCGCCACGGATCACGAAATCGAGGTCAGCGCGGGTGATCGCCGCCCCGGATCTGATCGACCGCGTGCTGGAGAATCGGCGCGAGTACGGCGACGCCATCGCGTACGCCACCGGACGATCCGGGCAAATTCACGATCAACGTGTCGCCCGCCTGACCCGCCAGACCTCTGGACAGCACGGAGGCAGGGACCTTCTCCCGATTCGCCAGCCGAATGGCCTCCGCTATACCGGGAATTTCCCGAGAAATCACCCGGGCGGTCATTTCCGGCGTCAGGTCCATGGGCGTCAGCCCGGTCCCCCCGGTGGTCACGATGACGTCGTACCCGTCCGCCACCCCGCCACGAAGGGCGCCTTCGACCGCCTCGCCGTCGGGCACCACCAGGGGGCCGTCCACGACCTCGCAGCCCGCCTCACTACGCAGCAGGTCAGCCAGGAGCGGACCGGATTTATCGGCATAAATTCCGGCCGACGCCCGGTTCGACACGGTGATCACGAGCGCCCGCATCACGTCGCTTCCCTGCTCCAGCGGCCGGTCTTCCCGCCCAGCTTCTCCTCCACCCGCACATCGGTGATCACCGCGCCCGGATCCACCGCCTTGACCATGTCGAACAGCGCCAGCGCCGCCACCGAGACGGCCGTCAACGCCTCCATCTCCACCCCGGTGCGGTCGGCCGTCTTCACCCGGCAGGTGATCGCCACGCCCCAGTCCTCGACGTCCAGCGTGACCTTCACCCCGTGCAGCGCGATCGGATGGCAGAGCGGGATCAGGTCGGGCGTGCGCTTCGCCCCCATGATCCCCGCGATCCGCGCCACCCCCAGCGCGTCCCCCTTGGGCACCTCGCCGGAGCGCAGCAGCGCCACGACCTCGCTGGACAGCAGCACCCGCCCGGTGGCCGTGGCGGTCCGGGCGGACACGTCCTTGGCGGAAACGTCCACCATGCGAGCCGCCCCGGTCTCGTCGACATGGGTCAGCCCACCTTGCTCACTCACAGCAAGATCACCTCCACCGAGGAGCCCTCCGGCACCTCGGTCACGTCCTCGGCCACCACGATCAGCGCGTTCGCCGAGGCCAGGGCGGCGAGCTGGTGCGAGCCCTGCCCGTGCACCGGCGACACCGTGCCGTCGGAGGCCAGCACACCGCGCAGGAACGACCGGCGCCCCGCCGGCGACCGCAACGGCCCGGTGACGCGAGCGGTCACCGTCTCCGGCATACCCACGGGAAGCCCGCGCATCTTGTCGAGCGCCGGACGTACGAACAGCATGAAAGACACGAAAGACGACACCGGGTTGCCGGGAAGCGCGAAGATCGGCACCTGATCCTCCCCCAGCACGCCGAACCCCTGCGGCATCCCCGGCTGCATCGCCACCTTCTCGAACCGAACCGTCCCCAGCGGCGACAGAGCCTCCTTGACCGGCTCGTACGCCCCCATGGACACGCCTCCGCTGGTGATGATCGCATCGGCCCGCACCAGATGCGTGTCGAGCCGATCGAGCAGCACCACCGGATCGTCCCCGACAGACCCCGCCCGGAAGCCCTCGCCCCCCGCCTCGCGTACGGCCGCGGTCAGCGTGAAGCTGTTGGAGTCCCAGATCTGCCCGGGTGCCAGCGGGCTGCCCGGCTCGACCAGCTCCGCGCCCGTCGAGAGGACGACGACCCGGGGCCTGGGCCGCGCCCAGACCCGCCGCCGCCCCACTCCCGCGATGATCCCGATCTGGGCAGGCCCGATCACCGTGCCATGCTTGAGCACGGTTTCACCGGCCTTCACGTCCTCCCCCGCCCGCCGGATCGCGTTGCCGGCGGTTGCCGGACGCGTGATCCGTACGGAGACCGTCCCACCATCCGTCCACTCCACCGGCACCACGGCGTCGGCTCCGGCAGGCATGGGAGCGCCGGTCATGATCCGCACGGCGTGCCCGGGCCCCACGGCCCGCAGCTCCATGGATCCGGCCGCCACGTCGTCGATCACCGGCAGCGTAACCGGGACATCCGACACATCGGCGGCACGGACGGCATATCCGTCCATGGCCGAGTTGTCGAACGGCGGCAGCGGCACCGGCGACGAGACCTCCTCGGCCAGCGTCGCCCCCAGCGCCTGCTCCAGCTCGAGCTCGATCGGCGCCAGCGGACGAACGGTGGCCAGGATCCCGGCCAGATGCTCGTCAACCGATTTCATCGAGGAACTCCCGCAGCCACGGCACGAACTCCGGCGCCAGATCCTCCCGATCCGCCGCGAACTTCACCACCGTCCGCAGATAGTCGAGCTTGTCGCCGGTGTCGTACCTGCGCCCTCTGAACAGCACACCGTGCACCGGCCCGCCCTCCGAAGAGCCACGCGCGGCGAGCGTCCGCAGCGCGTCGGTGAGCTGGATCTCGCCTCCGCGCCCCGGCGGCGTGTTCTCCAGCACCTCGAACACCGCCGGATCGATCACGTAACGCCCGATGATCGCCCAGTTGGACGGCGCCTCGTCGGCCGGCGGCTTCTCCACCAGGTCGGTCACGCGTACGACGTCGTCCTCGGCGGTGGCCTCGATGGTCGCGACGCCGTACAGGGAGACCTGCTCCTTGGGCACCTCCATCAGCGCGATCACGCTCCCCCCGAACGTGTCGCGCACCTCGATCATGCGCTTGAGCAGCAGGTCGCGGCGGTCGATCAGGTCGTCACCGAGCAGACAGGCGAACGGATGGTCGCCGACGTGCTGCTTGGCGCAGAGCACGGCGTGGCCGAGCCCCTTCGGCTCGCCCTGCCGTACGTAGTGGAGAGTCGCCAGCGAGGCCGGCTCGCGGACCTGGGACAGCCGGTGCTCGTCGCCCTTGGCCTCGAGGGCCTCCTCCAGCTCGAATGCGCGGTCGAAGTGATCCTCGATGGACCGTTTATTCTTACCGGTGACCATGAGCACATCGAGGAGCCCCGCCGAGGCGGCCTCCTCGACGACATACTGGATCGCGGGCTTGTCGACGATGGGCAACATCTCCTTCGGTGTCGCCTTGGTCGCCGGGAGGAACCGGGTGCCCAGACCCGCGGCGGGCACGACGGCTTTCGTCACAGGGTCGAAGTCAGCCATGAGTAGACCCTAGTGGAGGTACCTGTGGACAAGCTGAACCTGCGCCGCGAGCTGAGCTCCGCGCGTGCCTCCCTCTCCCCCGAACAACTGCGTTCAAACGCCATCAAGGTCCGCGAAACACTGCTCGACCAGCCGTGGGTCCAGATGGCCGGTCTCGTGGCCTGCTACTGGTCAACGGGGTCGGAGCCGGAGACGCACGGGCTCGTGTTCGCTCTGTGGAAACATGGGGCCACCGTTATCCTCCCCGTCCTCCGCGAGGACTATGACCTGGATTGGGCGGTGTACGACGGGCCCGACTCGCTGGCTCCGGGCCGCTTCGGGATCATGGAGCCGGTCGACACCCGCCGCGGCGTCGACGCCATCCGCACCGCCGCACTCGTGATCGTGCCCGCACTGGCGGTGGACAGGAGGACAGGCGTCCGACTGGGGCGCGGCGGCGGCTCGTACGATCGTGCCTTGACCAGGGTGGGACCCAACGTCCCGACGGTCGCGCTGCTCCACGACGGGGAGCTGATCGACGGCCTCCCCGCGGAGCCGCACGACCGCCACGTCCGTTTTGCCGTGACACCACAGGGACTCACTAGTCTTATGTGACCGCAGGTATGAGAGGGGGCCAGATGACGCTGGATGTCTGGCTCCTCCTTGGTGCCGCGATCGTCATCTCCGCCATCGCGGCCGTACGCCTCGCGCATCGCACCGGTCTGCCCAGTCTGCTGGTGTTCCTCGGATTCGGGCTCGTCCTGGGCGAGGCCGGGTTCGGGATCCCCTTCGAGAGTCCCCAGCTCGCCCAGCAGATCGGTCTCACGGCGCTGGCGGTGATCCTGGCCGAAGGTGGCCTCACCACGAACTGGTCCCATGTGCGGCGTTCCGTCCCCCTTGCCCTGGTGATGGCGACCGCGGGCGTGGCGGTCAGCATCGTGGTGGTGGCGCTGGTCGTACAGGGACTTCTTGGCATGGACCCGACGACGGCGCTGATCCTCGGCGCGGTGCTGGCCTCCACGGACGCCGCCGCCGTCTTCTCCGTGCTGCGCAGGCTGCCGCTGCCCCCGCGGCTGGCGGGCGTGCTGGAGGCGGAGTCCGGGTTCAACGACGCGCCCACGGTGATCGCGGTCGTGCTGCTGAGCGGCGCGTCGCATTCGTCCGCGACCGTGGGAACGTTCCTATTGGAGACCTCGGTCGAGCTCGTCATCGGCGCCGCGGTCGGCCTGGCCATCGGCCCGGCGGGCGCATATGCGCTGCGCCGCGTCGCGCTCCCCGCCTCCGGCCTCTATCCCCTCGCCGTGCTGTCCCTCACTTTCGTCTCGTACGGCGGCGCCGTGCTGCTGCATGGTTCGGGATTCCTGGCCGTCTACCTGACGGCGTTGATCCTGGGCAATTCGCGGCTGCCGCACCGGGCGGCGACCAGGGGGTTCGCGGAGGGTGCGGCGTGGCTGGCGCAGATCGGGCTGTTCGTCATGCTCGGTCTGCTGGCCAGCCCCAGCGAGATGCCGTCGGCCATCGTGCCCGGTCTGATCGCCGGCACCGTACTCGTGCTCCTGGCGCGGCCGCTGTCCGTGATGGTGAGCTCGCTGATGGCGTGGGCGCTGCGGGTGGGCGGCGTGAGCTGGCGTGAGCAGGCGTTCCTGTCATGGGCGGGGCTGCGCGGCGCGATCCCGATCGTGCTCGCGACCATTCCGTGGGCGTCCGGCGTCGAAGGCTCCAAGGAGATCTTCAACGAGGTCTTCGTGATCGTCATCGTGTTCACCCTGCTCCAGGGGCCGACGCTGCCGTACGCGGCCCGGCTCCTCGGGGTGGCCGCACCTGGGGAGGCGCACGAGCTCGAGGTGGAGGCGGCGCCGCTGGAGGAGCTCAAGGCGGACCTGCTGCAGGTCAAGGTGCCTGTCGGCTCGAAGCTGCACGGTGTGGAGATCTTCGAGCTCCGGCTGCCCGCGGGCGCGCAGGTCACCCTGATCGTCCGCGACGGCAAATCCTTCGTGCCCGCGGGCAACACCAGGATCAGGGCGGACGACCAGATCCTGCTGGTCACCACGGCCTCCTGCCGCGACCAGGTGGAGCGCCGGCTGCGCGCCGTCAGCCGCAGCGGCAAGCTGGCCGGTTGGTACGGCGAGCGGGGACTGGAATAGGCGTTTGACCTAATCGGTTACCATTAGCAGTCGCATCCCTCGAGTGCCAGACCTGAAGGAGGAGCGCGTGCCGACATACCAGTACGCCTGCAACGACTGCGGCGAGCAGCTCGAGGTCGTTCAGAAGTTCACCGACGATGCCCTGACGGTTTGCCCCGCCTGCGAGGGAAACCTGCGGAAGGTCTTCTCCGCCGTCGGCATCGTGTTCAAGGGCTCGGGCTTCTACCGGACCGACAACCGCTCGTCCTCGACCTCGACTTCCACCTCTTCTTCCTCCTCGTCGTCGTCGAAGACCTCGGAGAGCAAGCCCGCCGACACGAGTTCGTCCACCCCTGCCGCCGCCCCCGCCGCAGCCTCGAGCTGATCTCGATGAGTGGCCGCCCAGCGCGGCCACAGGCGCGTTATCCACAGAACGGGATTCGGGCCGCCCTGGCCCGCAGCCGATCCGGCTACTCTCTCGGCCATGGTCACTCGCGCAGACATCGGCGTCATCGGCGGATCGGGCTTCTACTCCCTGCTCGACGACGCGGAGGAGATCGAGCTCGCCACGCCTTACGGCCCCCCGAGCGATGTCGTCACGGTCGGACGCATCGGCTCGCGTTCCGTCGCGTTCATCCCCAGACACGGGCGAGATCATCGTTTCCCGCCGCACCGCATCCCCTATCGCGCCAACCTCTGGGCACTGCGTTCACTCGGCGTCCGCCAGGTGCTCGCGCCCAGCGCCGTAGGCTCGCTCAGAGCGGAGTACGGCCCGGGCGCCATGGTCATCCCTGACCAACTCGTGGATCGCACCTCAGGGCGCGTCCAGACTTATTACGACATAGACGGCGCAGTCCACGTCTCCTTCGCCGACCCCTACTGCCCGTCAGGCCGCGCCACCGCGGTGGAGGTCGCCCGCTCCACCGACTGGGAGACCGTCGACGGCGGCACCCTGGTGGTCATCGAAGGCCCGCGCTTCTCGACCCGCGCCGAGTCACAGTGGTTCGCCGGCAACGGCTGGTCGATCGTCGGCATGACCGGCTTCCCGGAGGCGGTCCTGGCCCGCGAGCTGGCCCTCTGCTACACGTCGCTCTCCCTGGTGACCGACCACGACGCCGGGGTGGAGGCCGGCCAGGGCGTCACACACGACGAGGTCCTCGAGTTCTTCGCGCAAAACGTCACGCGCATGCGCACTCTCGTGGCGGAGACCGTACAAGCCCTTCCCGAGGAGCGCACGTGCCCCTGCGGCACGGCCCTCGACGGGATCAAGCTCCCCTTCGAGCTGCCGTGATCCAGTCCTGGCTGACCCGCTACGGCCGCCGTCGCCGCCTCATCGCGGCGGCGCTGGCCGCCCTCGCCGTCATATCCGCTTTTGTCGCCACCCGCCCCACGCCTGCGCCCACGGTCCTGGTGGCGACCCGCGACCTGTCCCCCGGCCCCCTCAGCCCGGGCGACCTGACCCCCGCCGCGCTCAACCACCCACCCACCGGCGCCATACGCGCAGCCGCGGCGGGCCAGATCCTGGCGAGCCCCATGCGCAAGGGCGAGCCGCTGACCGATGTCCGCCTCCTCCAGTCGTTCCGCCTCCCGCCCGGCATGGTGGCCACGCCCGTGCGCATAGCCGACGCGGCCGCCGCGAAACTCCTCTCCCCCGGCGCCACGATCACCGTCCTGGCCACGCGGGAGGAAGCCGAGCCGGCCCGCCTCGCCGCCGAAGAAGTGCGCGTCATCACCATCCCGCCCCCACCCCAAGCCGCCAGCGAGACCCACGGCGCCTTAGTGGTGCTCGCGACCACCCCGGCCCAAGCAGCAGACCTGGCGGCAGCCCAGACCACCGGCCACCTCTCGATCACCATCAAACCTAACTCTACGTAATCGATCGATTACGATCCCTTCATGGACGGATTCAAGAAGTTCCTCATGCAGGGAAACGTCATCGCCCTGGCCGTGGCGGTCGTCATCGGCGCGGCCTTCACCTCGATCGTGCAGTCGTTCGTGGCCGACCTCCTCACGCCGCTGATCTCGGCGTTCGGGGGTCTGCCCGACTTCTCCTCGCTCAAGGTCACGGTGGGCCGCTCCAACTTCATGTACGGCCACTTCGTCAACGCGGTCATCTCGTTCCTGATGGTCGCCGCGGTGGTCTACTTCCTGGTGGTGAGGCCGTACACACATCTCAGAGACCGCGCCGCGGCCAAGGTCGAGTCGAAGACCCGCGACTGCCCCGAATGCCTGTCGGCGATCCCGAGGGCCGCGTCCCGCTGCGCCTTCTGCACCGCGCAGGTGGCATAGGCCTAGAGCAGAGAGCTGCTCTTCGGGTCATACTCCCAGTGCCACGGCTCGAACGGGCCGGTGTAGGCCCAGGAGGGATGGAACCACCCATACTTCTTGGAGTTCTTCTCCATCCAGACGAACTCCGCGGACCCGGACCTCTCCACCCCGCCACACAGGTCCACAGCCAGCCCGAGCCCATGGTTGCTCCGCCCAGGCACGGCGGCGAACCCCGGCCGCCGGTAATAGACCGACTGCTGCTCGGCCAGGCTCCGATAGGCGTCGGTGACGCATATGTTCTTCCCGAACCGCCGCCGATAGGCCTCGTTCAGGCTCACGAAGGCGATGGTGGCATCGGCCCGCAGGCTGAACCCCTTCTGCTGCAACGGGCAGAGCATGCTCTTGGGAATCAGACCATTGGGATAATCGCCGGCCGTCGCGGCCCGCAGCGGATTGCACCCCAGCGCCGCCCGCCCGACCTTGTCAACCTTGATCCCCATTTTCACGAGCGCCGCCGTCAGAGACTTCACGATCTTGTCCGACCGCTGCCGAAGCGTGTCCACCTCGGCCGCCAGCTGCGCCTCGGCCAGCAAGTTCCCGGCCCGGAGCTCCTGCGCCTCGCCGGCCAGCCGCTCCGCCTCCTTGTAGAGCGCACTGGTCTGCTCGACGACCTGCTGGCGTGCGGAAACGATCTGCGTCACGTCGCTGAGCGCCCGCAGCGTGTTCTCGTCCGCGTTCCCGGACAGGAACGGCACGATCCCGTCCGCCAGGAGCGGCTGCTCGTACAGCAACTCGGCCATCTGCGACACAGGCTGCCGCATCACCGCCACCCGCCGCTCCAGCTCCTGCAGCGCCGCCAGCTTCTCCTTCAGCTGTTTGTCGGAGGCGGCGATGTCCGCCCGCCGCTTCTCCAGGGCCTTGGTGGCATCCTCAAGCTCCTTGGCCGACCGCTCGGCCTCTTTCCGCAGCGCGGTGAGGCTGCCGGGATCCGGCTTCTCCTGCACCGGTACGACCTGCGCCTGCGCGCGCCCCTGCCCGGAAGGCACGAAAAGAGAAGCCACCGCCATGACTACCGCGATCAGACCCGCTGATCGAGGGGCTGGCACGTTCGACTCCTCCGTTTGCAAACTCGTTACCCTGGTCAGGCACGCACGTTACTACAGCCCCCCGAGTGCCCGAGCCGAACTCGTGAGAGCTGTTATGAGACAAAAAACCCACTCTGTCCGCACAGCTCCCACATTCACCGCTCGAAAGCACCACCACCGCACACCACCTCTAGAGGTCAGGCATCTCAATCTCCATCCCCGCCGCCTGCCGCTCCCTCTCGAGGCACATGTCCCACAACCAGGTGTCCGCCCACTCCCCCGGACACCCGCCAACCTCCGTCCGCACCGGAGCCGGCGTAACAGGCTCCTCATACCTGGGCTCATACCTGGGCTCCTCCGTTGCGACAGCACGGGGAGCAGCCGCCACCCGCGACGGCGACACCACCCGCACGGGCCCCGGCACGCCACGTCCGTACACCCGATCCGGATGCGCCGGCGCCCGCATCAACACCGGCCCGAACCCTGCCTTCTCACCGTCCTCCCGCATCACCACACCACCGTCGCTGCCCTGCTCAAACCCCCGCATCTCCCCAGCCAACAACCCCCCGGCCAGAATCGCCGGCGCCAACAACGCCCCGAACAACACGACGGGCCGCCGACGCGCTTGCTTGCATTGCCTCGTGGTCACAGGCAGACGCTATCCACGCGGGATACGCCAGATTCTGATCACTTGTCATGCCTTTACCGCAGCTCAGAGCACCCATAACCAACCCGACCAAACTGACCCCGGCCCTACGTCCCACGCAGTGCCAGACTTTCGCTAGGCTTACGAGAGTCCGCCTCCGTAGCTCAGGGGATAGAGCACCGCTCTCCTAAAGCGGGTGCCGCAGGTTCGAATCCTGCCGGGGGCACCAGGTTCGACCAGCAGCAAAGCGCCCTTGACCAGCGGGAACATCGGTCAAGGGCTTCCTGATGTGTCCGGCGCTGTCCGGCTGTCACTGATCGTCTGCGGTTGATCCTTCCCAATGCCTTCCCACAGGCAGTCGTCGCTGCCGTTGAGATGGCGGCACCAGCCCAGTGTGGCCTAGCGTAGAAGAGTGATCAGGCGGTTCTGCCCCCGGGCGTTCGAACACCTCCAAGCTGGACATCACGCGAAGTCTACGACCGGCGGGAACCCGATCCCGGCGTTGCCGCCCGTGATCAGAAAGGTGCGGCTTTCGGCCCGCGGCAGCCGATGGACATCCCACGGCATAGGTATCTCTCCTTCTGGTGTCACCAGGTCACATGCAGCGACTTCAGTCCGAACACGACACTGAAGACGCGGAATTCGGCCTGGTCGTCCGGTTCGGCCAGCGCGAGCCGGGGGAAGCGCCGGAGCAGCGCCGGGAACGCGATGCGCATCTCCATCCGGGCCAGCGGAGCCCCGAGGCAGTGGTGCAGTCCGTGACCGAACGCGACATGGCCGGCGACTTTTCGCGTGATGTCGAGGGTGTCGGGTTTCTCGATGAAGGAGCTGTCCCGGTTGGCGGCGGCCAGCGACGGGAGTACGAGCGAACCCGCGGGGATCGTGTGCCCGGCCAGTTCCACTTCCGTGGTGGTGGTGCGCGGCGGCAGCGAGTGCACGATGGACAGCCAGCGCAGCATCTCCTCCACGGCCGGCTCGACCCGGGCGGGATCGTCGCGGAGCAGGGCGAGTTGGTCCGGGTGCCGCAGCAGGGCCAGGGTGCCCAGACCGAGCATGTTCGAGGTCGTCTCATGTCCGGCCAGCAAAAGGAGGCTGGCGACTCCGATCAGCTCATTGGTGGTCAGGTCATCGCCGTGCTCGCGGACCAGCATCCCCAGCATGTCCTCGCCGGGGTCGGCCTGGGCACGGTCGACCAGGCCCGCCATGTACTCGCGGTCCTGCCAACGTGCCGCGATCCGCTCCTCCTCCGGCAACGAGATGTCCAGCAGGCGAGCGGAGCGGTCCTGGAACTCGGCGCGGTCGGCGTAGGGCACCCCCAGCAACTCGCTGATCACCAGGGACGGCACCGGCAGCGCGAAGTTGGACACCAGATCGGCCGGCTTGCCGGCCCGTTCCATGTCGTCGAGCGCCGCATCCACGATCTCGGTGATCGTGGCTGAAGCCGGCGCATCCGGCGCGCCGTGAACTCCGGGGTCAGCATCCGGCGCAACCGCGTGTGATCCGGTGGGTCGAGCCCCATCAGGTTCCCGGACCGCAGCGCGTCCCGCTCCTCCTCACTCACCTGCGTCGCGCCACCGAGTATGCCGCCCGCGCCGATGGCACTGCTGAACCGGGTCGGGTCCGACAGCACCTCGCGCACATCCTCGTGGCGAAGAACGAGATACGCGGGCACGCCGAACGGCGTCATCACCCGCGCCACGCCCTCACCGTCGCGCGCCTGGGCCAGCTCCTCGACCGGGTCGAAACCGTTGCGCCGCATCTGCAGCGGCAACTCCGGGGCTTGCGCCATTGTCCGTCACTCTTTCCTGGTTGTTGTGAGACCGCCTTGCACCTGCCTGCTTCAGGCCGAGAAGGTGGATGCGTAGGACACGCCGGTCAGATCCTCCGAGAGCTGCCACAGTCGCCGCGCGGTCTCCAGGTCCTCGGCCGCGGGGTCGGGACGGACCGTTGTGGGATGTCCACGCAGCTCTCGGAAGCCGTCCGGACCGAAGAACTGGCCACCCGCGACAGCGGGCGCGGTCGCCGCGTACAGCTGGGGCAGGGCGCCCATCGAGGCGTCCTGGGCCATCAGCCCGCGACCGAGTGTGACGAAGGTCCGCAGGAGGCCGGTCGGCCCACTGGTCTGCAGGTTCGTGGCCGAGAACCCGGGATGGGCCAGCAGGCTGCGCACCGGACTGCCCACCGCGCGCAGCCGGCGGTCGAACTCCAGCGCGAACACGACGTTGGCGAATTTGGACTGCCGGTAGAACCGCATCGGCGCGTACCTCCGGGCGCCGGTCAGGTCGTCGAAGTCGATCCGCGCGCCGCGGTGCAGATCAGAGGTGACGGTCACCACCCGCGGATCGCGGCCGGTCTGCAGCAGGTCCAGCAGCAGGCCGGTGAGGGCGAAGTGGCCCAGGTGGTTACTGGCGAACTGCACCTCCTGGCCCTGCCGATTCAGCGTGCGGGGCGGCCCCATCACACCGGCGTTGTTGATCAGGAGGTCCACTCCGAGCCCGCGGTCATGCATCCCGGCGGCGAACGCTGTGACGGAGTCCAGGTCGGCCAGGTCCAGACGACGTACCTCCAGGCGCGCACCGGGTCGGGCACCGCTGATCGTCGCGGCCGCCCTGCGCCCCTTGGCCTCGTCGCGCACCGCCAGCACGACGTGCGCGCCGTGCCGGGCGAGTTCTCGGGTGGTGGCCAGGCCGAGGCCGCTGTTGGCCCCGGTGACGACAGCCGTCCGCCCGTTCAGGTCGGGGATTCTGTCCGCGGTCCACTTGCTTCCCACCATGATTCCCAGGCTGTCACGATTGACTCATTGAGTCAATTGCTTCCTGGCGAGACTGGATTAACGCGAGGTAGCATGCGCTGGTGGATATGTACGCAGCCCCAGCGGTCGACATGGCCGAGCGCAAGCGTCAGCTAGTGCGCGACGAGCTGACCGAAGCCGCCGTCAAGTTGCTGGCCAGTCAGGGATTCGACGAGACGACGGTCGAGCAGATCGCGGCCGCCGTGGGGATGTCGCGCCGCACGTTCTCCCGCTACTTCGAGTCCAAGGAAGACGTCATTGTGCACATGCTCGCGGGAGCCGGCACGCAGTTGTGTGCGGCACTGCGCGCCCGGCCGGCCGACGAGCCGCCCGCGGTGGCATTGCGTCACGCGCTATCGGTGATCACGGCGCTGATGGCCGGCAATCCGGACAAGACGCAGCATGTGACCGGGCTGATGCTCGGTACACCGGCTCTGCTGGCCCGGTTCCTGGAACGGCAGTCGTACTGGCAGGACGAGATGACGACGATCCTGGCGGAGCGCACCGGTCTCGCCCCGGAGGCCGATCTGCGGCCGAGGATCGCCGCCGGTGTCGCATTGACCGCGTTCAATGCCGCGCTGCGTCGCTGGGTGGACGGCGGTGGCACCGCCGACATGGACGAACTGGTCGATGAGGCTTTCGCGGCTGTCACGCCGGCACTCGACCTCACCACCGGCACGAACTGACCCAGGCTTCTGCCAACAGAAAAGCGGTGTGGGCCGCCGCAGACTGGCCCACACCGCGTTCTGGCGCCACATCACCGGACGTCATCCGAAGTTCTCGATCAGAATGCTCCGTTTGTCGACGCCCGCCGCCGTCAGTTCGTCCCGGACAGTCGTGATGAGCCGACGCGAGCCGCAAGTGTAGAACAGGGCCTCCGGCGTTGCGGCGGCCTGTGCCCGGACATGGCCGATGAGCTCCTCGGGCCGCACCCCCGCGTACTCCGCGACGAGCGGCTCGAGTTCGTGACGGTACAGGAAGTCGCCACGCTGGACCTGAATCACCCGCAGATCGAAGCCGCCGCGACGGTGCGCCTCGAGTATCAACGAACGGAACGGAGCCATGCCCACGCCGCCGGCGATGAACACGAGCGGTTTACCGGTGGGCCGTTTGGGGAGCACAACGTTGCCGCCGACCAAGAACGCCCTCACCCGGTCCCCCGGTCGAAGAGTATGGAGACGGCGCTTGTAGCGGCTTCCGGATCCAATATGGACGGTGAACATCAACTCCTCCTCATGTGGTGCGGAAGCGAACGACAGCTCCCGCACCGCACCGCCCGACCAGAGCGCCCCGATCTGCAGATGGACGTACCGTCCTGCCTCGTAGCGAAGCGTGGGATGGCGAAACCAGTAGGAGTAGACGTCGTCGTACTCGTGAGCTTTCCGGATGAAGATCGCCGGGGACATGATCGCCTCTTTCTCCGGAACGGGTCAGCCGGTACCTCACCGGACGTCGTAGGGGTGCTCGGCGCCCTCGCGCTTGGTGTAGATGTCCCAGTAGCGCTCGGCGATGGTGTCGGCCTGGGTTTCCGGGCCGCCGGAGCCGATCCAGGCGAAGATCGGCACGTGCGCCGCGTACACGCCCGTGCCGGTGAGCACCTGGTTGAGCTTGAGCACGTAGGCCCGAAGGGCGGCCGTGGCGACGGCGATGTTGCCGAACTCGGGCGGCCCGGCGAGTACCTCCAGAGAGGACCCGCCGGTGGTGAACAGGAGGGTGCCGGCGTCGCGTTCGATCATCTCGGGGAGTACCTGCTGTGCCGCGGTGAGACCGCCGTAGAGGTAGTAGTCCAGCTCCGGCTGGAGGTTCTCCACCGTCGCGTCCAACGGAGCGATCATGGCCTCGGGGTTCATCTTCGGCGCGGGCGAGTACTCCAGTACGTCGACTTGGCCGAACCGCTCCTTGATGCGGGTGAACGCGGCGGCCAGGGACGGCCGGTCCGTGACATCGGCCGCGAACCCGGCCGCCTCGATCCCCGCCTCGCCCAATTCTGCGGCGAGCCCGTTCAGTTTCTCCTGGGTCCGTGCCATGAGCGCCACGGAGAAACCGTTACGGCCGAACACCTTGGCGATCGACAGGCCCATGCCGGAGCCGGCCCCGACAATGGCGATGGTAGGCATGAAATGTCCTTTCGAGAAAAGCGATCAGATGACGAAATCGGGCAGTCTTCGACGCGAGCTGAAGCCGACAGCCCGGGTCAGGACGAGGCGGCGAGGGCGAAGCGAACCCCAGTCAGCTCCTCGGACAGATCCCACAGCCGACGTGCCGTGTCCGGGTCTTCGGCCGCAGGGTCCGGAGGGACCGTCGTGGGATGTCCGCGGAATTCCTTCCAGCCGTCGGGACCGTAGAGCTCTCCGCCGCGGGCGTCCGGCGCGGTCGCGGCGTACAGCTGGGGCAGCACGCCCCGGTCGACGTCTTGGGAGACCAGAGCCTTGACGATCGCGCCGCCCACTTTGATCAGGCCGGTCGGGCCGGTGGACGTCAGGTTCGTGGCCGAGAGCCCGGGATGGGCCAGCAGGCTGCGCACCGGACTCCCCGCAGCGCGCAGCCTGCGATCGAGTTCCAACCCGAACAGGACATTGGCGAACTTCGACTGGTCGTAATACGCCACCGGCGCGTACTTCCGCTCACCGGTCAGGTCGTCGAAAAAGATCTTGCCGCCGTGGTGCCCCACCGAGGTGACGGTCACCACCCGGGGATCGCTGCCCGCCTGCAGCAGGTCCAACAGCAAGCCGGTGAGGGCGAAATGGCCCAGGTGATTGCCGGCGAACTGCGACTCGTGCCCCTGCGGGGACAACCGGCGGGGCGCCGCCATCACTCCCGCGTTGTTGACCAGGACGTCCACCCCCACCCCGTCGGCGTGCATCCCGGCGGCGAACGCGCGCACCGAATCCAGGTCGACGAGGTCCACGTGGCGCACCTCAAGGCTCGCCCCGGGGTGGGCATCACTGATCTCCGCGGCGGCTTGGCGCCCCTTGGCCTCGTTCCGCACGGCCATCACGACATGCGCGCCGCGGCGAGCCACGTGCCGGGTGGTGGCCAGTCCGAGGCCGCTGTTGGCCCCGGTGACGACGAAGGTCCTTCCGGCCAGGTCCGGGATCCGGTCGGCCGTCCATTTGCTCTCCATGTGACTCATCCTGACATGTATGTCTCAATGTGTCAATCAGATCCCGGTGTGACGAAATCGGGCACGGGGCGGCATCTGGCCGCAGTTGATCCGGGCGGCGGCGCTAACCCAGCCACCCATGCGGTGCCCGGCCCCACACATCGAGGCCGGGCACCGCATGCCATGCCCATCAGGTCCACTTCCCGAGGGGCGAGCGGCTCCTCATGCGGGCGCGGAGGCGGCACAGCGGGAACGGCTCGGCCTCGGCAGCGGGATCGACGCCTACCGGGCCGCGGGCAGGTTCAGCTCGGTGCTGTGCCGAGGTCAAGCGCCGGGGTGATCATCGCGAAAGCCTGGTCGACCAGCTCATCCAAGGCCTCGGTGCCATCGCTGTCCACCCAGCGGCGCAGCCCGGTCTGGAACGCGGTGAGCGCCACACCGGCGGCAAGGGCAGGGCGCATGTCGGCGTCAGGATCCAGCCCGGTGCGGTGGGCGAGGATGCCGGCCATCTCGGTCTGCCACCGCGACAGCCGCTCCAGGAACCGGGCCAGCACGGCCGGCGTGTCCAGGATCAGCCTGCTCACGTGCAGTGTCTTGTCCGGATTGGCGACGCTCAGCGAAGTGATAACCGACAGCGCGTGGCGGAGCGCTACCGCGGGCGGTTCGTCGGCGGGCCGGGCGCGCAGTTCCGCGCACATCCGCGCACTGGGTCCCGACATCATGTGCACGACCACGTCTTCCTTGGACTGGAAGTAACGGGAGAACGTCCGGCGTGACAACCCCACGGCGGCCGCGATCTGGTCGACCGTCGTCTCCTCGAATCCCTGATCAGCCAGCAACGTCACGGCAGCCTCGGCCAGTTCGCCGCGTACGAGCTGACGCTTGCGCTCCGCGATGTCGGCCGTTGGGGCCGCGTTCATATCCACCACGACTCCGATGCTACCTTGCGCCGCAGTGGGCTCGCCAGGACTTATTTGACTCAATGTGTCATTAATGGCAGCCTGGGAAGCATGTCAGCGAGCAACAGGGCCCCGCATCCGTGTCCCGACCTGGCCGAGCAGACGTTCATCGACACGGAGGCAGGCGGCGTCGTCCTGGCGGTGTGCGAGGAGGCGAAGGGCCCCCGGGCCGTCGCGGACGGGCTGGTGGACGTCCCGAGCGACAACGCGTGGACGCCGCCGCGCCATACAGGACCTGACCGGTGCCCGCACGTACGCACCGATGCGGTCCGACCGGCAGTCGAAGTTCGTCAACGCGGCGTCCGCGCCGGAACTCGGCGGCAGGGGCCGGCGGAGGCGAGCGGCAGCGAGGACGCGCGGGACTCCGGGCCCTCTGCCCGTCCCCAGGAAAAACACCAGGAGGCCCCCGCCGCGGAAGCGATCGTCCACCGCGAGTACGGCTCCGCGACCGATGTCCTGCGGCTCGAAAGAATCGACAAGCCGGTGCCGAAGGCCCGAGAAGTGCTGATGCGGATCAACTCCGCGGCGGTGAACCCGCTCGGCACCCACAAGCTGCGCGCCGAGCCACCTGTACCCGCGCCCGGCCACCGGGCTGCGTCGCCGAGGAAGCCCGTCCTCGGCGGCGACGTCGCCGGGCGGGCCGAGGCCGTCGGCTCGGGCGTCACCAGGTTCAAGCCGGGTGACGAGCATGTACGGGTCGATCCGGCCCGGTGGGTTCGCCGAGTACGCGGCGGCCTCCGCGGACCTCCTGGTGCACAAGCCGGCGCACCTGTCTCTCGGCGCGGCGGCGGCCCTGCCCATCTCGGGATTGGCGGCGCTGACCGGACTTGGCAGCTGGCACCGAGAAGCCAGGGACGCGGATCAACCGCGCCGATCTCGCCCGCTTCCTCCTCGACACGCTCGAGAAGAACACCTGGAACCGCAAGGCACCCCTCGTCTGGAACGCAGGAGGCTGCCACTCCCCATGATCCACACCCCCGTCATGCACAACAGTTTTCGGAAATTAGGCGCGCCGTATATCGACGGCGACGCCGGAACGGAGTGACTGTGACAACAACTGAGACCCCCCGCACCGACATCGAGTTCAACAAGCGGCTGCGCGTCGTGTTCGACGACCTCCAGAAGGCGTTCGGGGACGTGGCGCTCAGGCACGGCATCACGTTTGACGAACTGGGCCGGGCCATCACCTACCTGACGAAGCTGGTCGAGTCAGGGGACTTCCTCCTGGCGGCGATCCAGCTCATCGGCGCTCGCCCGATGGAGGTCAGTCACGGCAGGGCCTACGCCGACCCGGAGAAGGACGGCGCCTCCACGTGGATGCCGACCGGACCCGCCTACGTGCCCGGGGCACCGGAGATCGAGAACCCCGGCGTGCTGCCGATGGCGCCCAACGAGCCGGGGGAGACCCTGATCGTCTCCGGCGTCGTACGGTCGACCTCGGGCAAGCCGCTGCCCGGCGCGGTGATCGATCTCTGGCAGACCACCGCCGACGGCAGGTATGCGGGTCTGACGCCCGAGCAGGCAGGCCCCCTGGAGGACCTCGACGTCGTCGACTTCGACCTGCCGAAGTACCACCTGCGCGGCAAGATCGTCACGGATGCCGAGGGCCGCTACGAGTACCGGACCGTCGTGCCGGGCGTGGAGCCCGCGGCGGTCCCGGGCAGCCCCCTCGACGACCTCCTGAACATGCTGGGACGGGCCAACTCGCGCGCCAGGCACATCCACGCGTACATCAGCCACGAGGACCATCACATGCTGACCCACCAGATCCACTTCGAGGGCGATCCGCTCGTCGACACGGTCAGCGAGGGTGCGATCGCGCGGGACTTGATCCACAAGACCGAACTGCACGACGATCCCGCCGAGTGGGAAGCACGCGGCCTGACCGCCCCGTACCGGACCCTCACCTGCGACTACGTACTCCGCCCCATCGGCTTCGACGAGGTGAAGGACCCGTACCTCCTCGAGGGCTTCTGGAAGCAGTGACCCGCAGCGGCCCGCCGCACCGGCGGGCCGACCGCGGATGTGTCCCCGGGGAATCACTTGATGCGACTGTGAACAACCCGGTGTGGGCGCCGCCCACGGTCTTGGAACCCGGCGGCGCCTCAGCTCAGGCCTGATCCGCTGACATCTCCAGACGGGACGCGCCCGCGGAAAGGCCATCGTCAGGGTCACCGAGGCCCCCTGAGCGCCCCGCAGCGTGGCGCCTGCCCACCGCCCACCCAGCCATCGCAACTATCCGGTTTTATAAAGGACTTGGAGGTCCCTTTCGATGCGAGCAGTGACCTATCACGAGTACGGCGACCCGTCGGTGCTGAGGGTCGAGGACGTGCCCGAGCCGCACGCAGGTCCGGGCGAGGTCCGGATCCGGGTCGAGGCCGCCAGTGTCAACCCGATCGACTCCAAGCTCCGGGCCGGGTACCTGAAGGAGATGATGCCGCTGCAGTTCCCGAAGATCCCGGGCCGGGACGGAGCCGGAGTGGTGGACGAGGTCGGTGACGGCGTGACTGGCGTCGCCGTCGGCGACCGGGTGTTCGGGAACTCGAGCGTGGGGACCACGGCCGAGTACGCGGTGCTCTATGAATGGGCGCCGGTACCGGACGCGTGGACGATGGAGCAGGCCGCAGCCGTGGGAGTGGCGGCCGAGACGACAGTCCGCGTGCTGAACGAGATGAAGGTCGGTGCGGGCAGCACGCTGCTGGTTGAGGGCGCCTCCGGCGGCGTCGGCAGCGCCATGGTCCAGTTCGCCGTCGCACGCGGGGCCACCGTGATCGGCACCGCCAGCCAGGGCAACCAGGAGTATCTGCGCTCGCTCGGTGCCACGCCGACGACCTACGGGCCCGGGCTGGCGGACCGCGTGAGCACGCTCGCTCCCGGCGGTGTGGACGTCGTCGTCGACGTGGCGGGCGCTGGTTCCCTGCCGGACCTCGTCAAGATCGCGCCCGCTCCCGCAGCCGTCGTCTCCATCGCCGACCCCACCGCCCCCGAACACGGCGCCCGTCTCTCCCTCGCCCCCGACGTTGCTACGCCGGCTTCTCTGGTGGAGGCCGCGGGCCTGGGGGCGGCCGGGGCGTACGTCCCCCACATCGAAGCCACGTACCTCCTCGACCAGATCGCCCAGGCCCACGCCCGCAGCCAGGCCGGCCATGCCCGGGGCAAGCTCGTCATCAAGATCTGAGCAGGTTGGACGGCCCAAGGCTGACTGTCCGTCCGCCCCGATGCCGAACTTCCATACGTCACCCGTCCCTTAGAGGCAGGTAGAGGCAGGCACCGAGCTGCCGCCCGGTCCACGGAGGTCATTCTTTCCCAGACGGGACCGCCTTGAGCGGAGGCGGCCCCACCGCGCCGATCGTCGCGGGGGCGGGATCGGCGCCGGCTTCTGGGCCCGGCAGCGGACCACCCCCAGTCCCTCGCCGGGCCCAGGACGCTCCCCGCCTGCCGCATCCGCTGTGCAGCATTTCCGCCATTTCCTTGCGAAGTCCCGAAGGGGGACCCCTATGTCCGAAACAACCCTCAAGCCTCCCGGCGTCACCGACGCCAACCGCTGGCGAGCCCTCGTTTTCATCGCGCTCGCCCAGCTCATGGTCATCCTCGACGTCACCATCGTGAACATCGCCCTGCCCTCCGCCCAGCAGGACCTGGGCATCTCCGACGGCAACCGGCAGTGGGTCATCACGGCCTACGCTCTCGCCTTCGGCGGTCTGCTCCTGTTCGGCGGCCGGATCTCCGACCTGTGGGGCCGCAAACGCGCCTTCGTCGTCGGTCTGATCGGGTTCGGCGCGGCCTCCGCACTGGGGGGCGCCGCCACCGACGAGGCCATGATGTTCAGTTCCCGCGCATTGCAGGGCGTGTTCGGCGCGATACTCGCCCCCGCCGCGCTGTCCCTGATCTCCGTGATGTTCACGGACGCCAAGGAGCGCGCCAGGGCGTTCGGCATCTACGGTGCGATCTCCGGAGCCGGAGGCGCCGTCGGCCTCATCCTCGGCGGCGTGCTCACCGAGTCCCTGAACTGGCGCTGGACCTTCTACGTCAACATCCCCTTCGCCGCGATCGCCGCAGTCGGCGCCTGGTTCGTGGTCCGTGAGCCGGAGGGCGGCCGCAACCGCAACCCGCTCGACATCCCCGGCGTACTCCTGTCCGCCACCGGCCTGGTCGCCCTCGTCTACGGCTTCACCCGCGCTGAGTCCGACGGCTGGACGGACCCCCTCACCCTAGGTCTGTTCGCGGCCTCGGCCGTCCTGCTGCTCGCCTTCGCCGTCACCGAGTCCCGGGTCAAGGCCCCGCTCCTGCCCCTGCGGGTGGTCACCGAACGCAGCCGCGGCGGCGCCTATCTCTCCCTGGGGCTCGCGAACATCGCGATCTACGGCGTGTCCCTCTTCCTCACCTACTACCTGCAGGTCGTCAAGGGGTTCTCGCCGGTCGAGACCGGCTTCGCCTTCCTGCCGTTGGTGGTGGGGGTGATGACCGGCACGACCCAGATCGGCGTCCGCCTGATGACCCGCGTTCCGACGCGGCTGCTGATGGGCCCAGGCTTTCTGATCGCCGCCATCGGCTTGTTCCTGGTGACCCGGATTGAGGTCGACTCCTCCTACGCCGCTCTCCTCCTGCCGGCCGAGCTGATCATCGGCATCGGCCTGGGCACCGGGTTCGTGCCCGGCAACTCCGTGGCCACGCAAGGGGTGGAGCCGCGGGACGCGGGTGTCGCCTCCGCCATGGTCAACACCTCGCAGCAGCTGGGCGGCGCGATCGGCACGGCCCTGCTCAACACGATCGCCGCCTCCGCCATGACCTCCTACATCCAGGACCACATCACCACGGCCACGACGAAGTCGCAGCAGCAACTGGTACAGCTCCAGGGCATGGTGCACGGCTATGCCAACGCCGCCTGGGTCGCCGCAGGCATCGTGGCTGCCGCCGGCGCCATAGCGCTGGCCCTGATCAACGCGGGCCGCGCGTCGACCGATACGAGCACGGGCGAGGCACTCGAAACCCAGACGCCGGTGATCATGCACTGACGCAGGCGGCCCTCACCTCCCGAGCCTGGTACCGGGCCGACTCACGCCGCCGTCGGCATCGCACGGGACCGGTGCCGATTAAGGGCCGCACGCATCGTGATCCGACTGGACACGGCGCCTTGCCCACCGCCTCTCCCCGCGCATAGCTGCGTGCCCGGGCCGCCGACACGACGGCCCATGTCCCCGAAAGGTTCATGATGGACAGACGAGCACTCCTGACCGCCGGCGGTGCTGCCGCCGGACTGGCACTTTTCGGTTCCGCTTCGGCAGCCGGGGCCGCACCGGCGACAACACCGTCCAAGCCAACCGAACGCCGCGCCGGTGTCTACCCGGATGTCGTGGACACCAGCCATGCCTCACAGCAGGCGGCGGCCTTCTTCCGCAGCTACTTCACGGCCAAGAGCCTGCACTACCCCGACGCCTTCATGGAGCACTTCCTCCGGTCCCAAGTCGGCTACTACGACGCCGCTCTCGGCGGCAGCGTCGTCATGACCGACTGGACCACCATGAAAGAAGCGCTCACCCAGGCCATGAGCAGCTGGGGAGCTGGCGCGCTGTCGTACCGTGGTTTCTTTCCTTCTTCTGGGTCCCTCGCCGGGGCACCGGGTCCGACCAGCATAAAAGCGCCCCTGACCAGCGGGAACGCTAATCAAGGGCTTCTTGATGTGTCCGGTGCTGTACGACTGTCACCGATCGATTGCGACTGATCCTTCCCAATGCCTTCCCACGGCAGCGGGAGAGGGAGCAGCGCGTGGCGCGACAGGAACGGCGATGCTACGTGGAATGCACTACTCGGCAGAGCGCTGCCTGTTCCGCGTCCATCTGTATGGATGCCGTCTTCCGCCGACGCCAGGTTATGGACGTGGATGTGAGTCCCAGCAGGAGCACACTGCGAGCGGTGCCGATCATGCGCGGATCCACGGTCTTCCTGCTAGCGACTGCAGCCCCTGAGCACATCTAGGTCTTTCGAACCACTCGCCACTCTGAGCTCAGAAGCCACATATGTCACTTACCGACTAGCGCTCCGTCGCTGTGCTAGATAAAGTCCCGCCAGTATCAGGCATGCAGCAATCGGGGGCGTCCTGCCCTATCCCACTATGACAGTGTGACCAGCAGGGCTTAGATGGTGCGGCGATGCCGGAACGATGCACTTCCGGACATGGGGGCACGCTTGTCACCTAACGCGACCGACGATCAGCTGCTGCGAGAACTTGGAGATCGTATTAGCGATCTTGTATCTCGCGTTCTTGATCAGCCCGAGTTCACAGAAGCCACGCAACGAAGCGAGCTGAAAGTGAGCCAGCTGGCGGGGGAGGCTACTACCACCGCGCTGGCTTCGATGTCAGCGACCAACGTCGAGATTGCGGCAATTCGTGAAGCCGACGCTGCGATCGCGCAACATGAGATATCTGGCCGCACGCAATTCGCTAGAGTCGCTAAGTACGCTCTGCCGATCAGCCTGATTTTCGGTGCTGCCGCCTTCGCCATAACCGCTGCCTACGTCACCTATCTGGCTTACTCCTGGAACACCCTCCTGCAACTTTTTGGAGCAGCTCAGACGATAACCGGAGTAAGCGTTGTCAGCTTGCTTGTGCTATTCATCGTCTCCTTCCTACTGCATCTAGCAGCATCCGTATTAGGCATTCAGAGCGACACCCCCGGTTTATTCACGGGCAGATTCACAACTGGCACGTTTATTGGGGCTTTGTGTCTTATCTGTTCAGCGGCTGCGCCTATCAGCTTGATATGGCTATCGACAACTGACGCGGCAGGATTGAGTGTCGCCGCCGCGGGTGGATTGTTCACTTTCCTGGTACTACTCTTTGGGTACTCGGTCCTGTACCTCCGCTACGGCGCATGGTACGAGTCGGGTTTTGCAGCCTTCAAGTTCTACACCCCTCTACACCGACAAGTCATCGCCCAAGTCGGCGGCATACCACCGGGATTTGCCGCCTTGGGCAGTCTGTCAACCGCCCTCGTCGGATGGCACAAGTCTTTTACACGCTTCGGCAAGGGAGTATCGCGAGCCTGGTCTTCAAAGCAACCTAAGATTGGTCACGCTTATGATGATGTATGGCTAGCCCGAAAGTGGGAGCTTGATGAGGCTCGGTTCGGCGCCATAGCAACGTGGGACGACGCGATGATGGACCGTGTCATAGCTCCCGACTTGCGAGCAAGGATCAACCAGCTGATAGCGCCGGGTTTCTCTCTAGCCTCGAAGCCGCATGATGCGCCGGGGCTCCGTCAAATGCGAGCCCAGGAGTATGTGGTTCCTGTAACGGTCTTCAAAGAATTCAAAAGACTGTTGGACCGTATCGATGGAGGGGCCATCGGCATCGCAGGGCCTCGTGGATCAGGAAAAACTACACTTCTTGAGGCTCAGCGTTCAGGCCTTTTCCTGGAGGCAGGAGTAAGCCCACCTATCTCCATTATGGAGAGCGTGCCCGTCGAATATGAAGCTCGCGAGTTCGCCCTCCATCTATACGGACGCCTATGTCGAGCGGTTATCGAATTCGCAGCTCGCAAAGAACCAGCGAGGGCCAGCGCTGATAGCTCTTATCTGCTTCCAAAGACTTTTCAGCGCCTTACGACGTGGAGTCCCCTCATTTTGGGCATCGGCTTCGCCGCCACCTGGCTCCTTCAAAGCAATTCGAGCCTACTGGCCGAAACGGCCCAGTTCTTCACCGGTGTGCGCGACGTCGTTATGCCGTTTATCGCGGCAAATTGGCTTGCCTTCGCCGGAAGTTGCCTGATCGCCGCTACGATAGTCTACGTCTTGCGCGACCGCCATAGAGCACAGACAGCGAGCCTGCGTGTAAACAACAGTCGCGTTGATGACATCGCATCACTGCGTAGATTCGCCGAATCCAAGCTAGACGAAGTGACATTCCAGCAGAAATACACATCTGGCTGGTCAGGGAAACTCAAACTGCCACTCGGCGCAGAAGCGAGCAGAACACGGAGTGTCGAGTGGGCCAAGCAAGGAAAAACTTATCCAGAGATTTTGCATGACTTTCGGGATTTCGTGACAACAGCGTTGGCGGTGCTCAAAGCTGCGCCGAATCTGCCTGCTACGTCGATCGTAATCGTGATCGATGAGCTCGACAAAATTCCATCAATCGACAAGGCGCAACAATTCACCAATGAGATCAAAGGTCTTTTTGTCACCGAAGCTCCGGGCTGCCTGTTTCTCGTTTCCGTCTCCAACGAGGCGTTAGCCGCCTTCGAACAGCGCGGGCTACCCGTTCGAGATGCCTTTGACAGCGCATTCGATGCGGTCGTGCGCATCCGCTACCTCAATCTGACAGATACCATGGCGCTACTTCGTGGGCGAGTGGTTGGCCTGAGTGACGTGCTGCTTTGCCTGTGCTACTGCATGGCCGGCGGCCTGCCTCGGGAGCTGATTCGAATTGCGCGAGAGATCGTTGATCTTACAGACCGTGACATCGTCCAAATCGACGAGATTGCCAAAGAACTACTTACAGCTGACCTCAGCGCAAAGATAAGTGGCGCGCGGAGTGTTATATCGCGGAACTCGGAGTGCGAGCCTTGGACGAGCGCTCTCCTCCAACACCTGTCCTCGCGCTCTATTGGTGACTTCGAGACTGATGCGATGCTCAGCCTCGTATCGAACCCTCCTGTGCTTTCAGAGGACGAGCCAGAGCCCCGGCGTAGTGGAGTTTTGTCCTGTTTCCGGATCACGCGAGGTTGAGGACGGCGAGAGCGCGGGTGGCGTCGCGGGAGGTGTAGCGGATGGCTTGGGCGATGTTGCCGGCGCCGTTCAGGCGTAGGGCGCCTATGGCCAGGTTGCGCAGGGTGGCCATGGCGCGGGGTGCGTTGCCGGTGCGGACCTGGCTGTGGTCTTCGGCGTAGGTGACGTCGCGGACGTAATGCAGTCGGTTCTCGATGCTCCAGTGGCCGCGGATCCAGGCGGCCAGGTCGGCGGGAGGGGCCTGCCAGGCGGGTAGATCGGTGATCGCGTAGACGGTCACGGTCCGCCATCTGCCCGCGCTGCTGTCCCTGACCTGTCGCTTGATCTGCATCGCCTGGACGGCGTGGGGGAACAGCAGGCCGACCTTGACGGTGACGACTTTGAGGGTGCGGCGTTCTTCGCGTCCGTGCCCGCGGTCACGTTCGCGGTGCTGGATGGGGATCTGTTTCCATGACAGCCGTTTGACCTGCGCGTACAGGCTGGGCTGGTTCTTCTTGACGATCAGTACGTAGTGCGCCCGTTTCTGCTCGATGAGGAAGGTGGCGTGCTCGCGCTGGGTGTGCAGGGCATCGGCGGTGACCACGCAATCGTGCAGGTCGAGACGCTCCAGCAAGGGCTGGAAACGGGTGATCTCGTTGGTCTTTCTGCCCACGTCGGTCTGCGCGAACACCAGGCCGCTGCCGTGGCCGAGGGCGGCCAGCAGATGTACCGGCTCACCATCACGGTTGCGTGCGCCGCGCAGGGCCTTGCCGTCGACGGCCACAGCTCGGCGACGCGCACGAGCCGGGCTCTCCGCAGCGGTGCCGGCAGTGGTGGCCCGGCTAGCCAGCCAGGAGTACACCGCCTCATCCAGGGCGTCAGTATCGAGCTGCTCGAACAGGCGCCGCACGGTGGACTCGTCCGGTGGCTGCCATGCTCGGCTCAGCGGATCCCGCCGGACGCCGAGGACGGCCATCACCTGGGCAGGGGCATCAGCGATCCACTCACCGATCGCGGTGAACGAGCGCGCGCCGGCCAACACGGCAGCCGCAGCACCGGCCAGTAACGATGCCAGCGCATGGCGGACGCCACGCGGATCGCGGGGATCGGGCAGGCGTTGGAAGCATTCCAGCAGGCTGAGGCAGTCGGCGGCGGAGGCGGTCACCGGCCCGTGTTCGGCCAGTTGACCAAGGGCAGCGCTGATCGGCGATGATGAGGGGACAGGCACGGCCTTCTCTGGTGATCATTAGGCGTCGAGAACCTCATGATCTCGAAGGTCGTGCCTGTTCTCGTCCTCAGACGAGTCTCCAGACCCTCTTGCAGCTCCCGAACAGTCACGCCATGAAACGGACACTCAGGCCGTTATCGATACCTCGCCGTGGCCCTGGTTCGACCCCCGACTTGCTGTGGACATACCACTGCTATACCGCCGGTGTTTAGCATTCTTCGCGGTGCTCTGATCACAGGCGGAGCACCGCGAAGTTTTCGTTAACTGACAAGGATCGAATCTCATGCGAAAACTCTCCCCCTCGAAGATGCTCGCCACTGTTGTCGGGGTCTCTGCGGCCTTCGCCGTACTGACGCCGGCCACGACCGCCATGGCCTCCACCACCACCGCCTCCTCGAGCGTCTCTTCGGCCAGCTGCAAGGACAAGTGGAGCAAGCTGAACACGAAGGACGGCTTCGTCAGCTACGTCCTGAAGCTCTGCAGCAACGGCTACGGCGAGGCGCGCGGCGGCGTGACGGACACCAAGAGCGACGCCTGGACGACCGTGGTCGAGGTCTCCTTCAAGAAGAGCAACGGCGACGAAATTTACGGCGGGTACAAGGAGGCCGGCCGGAACAAGGGCAACAAGAGCTTCAAATGGTCCACGACCCGCACCAACCTCGACCGGATTACGATCAGGGCCAAGCGCTGCCTCCCGGGCACGATCGTGTGCAACAACACCAAGACCTACACGCTCTACCCCTGATCTGAGGCGTGGCAGTCGGGTCGCCAATGGTGGCTGGATTCCGAGAATCGAATTCGAGGACGGCATCGAGGAGCTGGCGGGCAAGCCAGAAGGCGTCAGCCGCTTACCTTGAGGACTCCGACTACCCTCCGGGAAACCCTGCCACTCACGAACAGAGGCGTCCATGAGACTCACAGGTCAATCGTTTGGACTGGCTCAGCTGACACGGCAACGAGGGTGACGCCTTTTCATATACGCCGGAATATATGGGAGCTGCCGCAAGTGACAGTATCCGCGTTCAATTCCGCAGAGGCCATATCAAAGAAGGCCCCGGTCTGCCTGCAGAAGTCGGGCCTGGTCTTTTCAGGTACCCCGACCTTTCGCGCATGGGAACTCATCGGCCTGGAACTCCTTCGGGCGGCCAATTCTTCCACCTGGTGGATAGCCGACTGGCTCGCCTATGGGGAATCCGCGTTCCAAGACCGTTACCAGGAGGCCGCGCGAAAGACTTCGCTCAGTTACCAAACCCTGCGCAACTACGCATGGGTGGCCCGACAGTTCGCGCTGCCACGCCGACGGGACCATCTCAGTTTCGGCCACCATGCCGAGGTGGCCGCCCTCGATCCCCCCGAACAGGACTACTGGCTGCGCAGGGCCGAAGAGTTCACTTGGTCACGGAACAAGTTACGCAATGAGGTGCGGGCGAGCCTCCGAGAGCGGCAAGGGCCTAAGTCGATGGCTGGCGCCGACGAAATTCCAGTCGAGGAAGCGCACAACCCCGCGAGCAACAACGGATACCCCTGGGTGGGTACCAAGGGCTTGAGCATCAAGCTCTCACACGAACAGCTCAATCGCTTGACCGCGACAGCAAACTCCCACGGACTCAGTCTTGAGGAATGGGCGGTCCAGGTTCTCGAGTTCGTGTCCAACAATCCCGTCCAAGCCGCGGCAATGCCCTTGGAGAGCATCAACGACTGAGCCTGGGGCCACGGCTTGATTCTTTGTGGTCATCCCTCGGTCCGGCCTGGGCGGGTGCTGCCGGTGATGATCGCCACCGTTAGCGTCCACGGGAGTGGTGTACGGTTTGATCTCGTTCGTCTTTGATCTCGTTCGTCGCCTTGATGCCCGTAGGGGAAGATCGATGTGACATGAGGGCGGCCACTCCGCGATCCATCACAGCTGTCGAAGGCATACGGGATCAGCACCACCTGACGGAACGGGGGCACAGTGCGACCGCTTTGGGGTGTTCCCGTTCGTCGTGCCGAGTCAGTGCAGGGCTTCCTCCAGGACTTCTAGATAGGCGTACCCGGCCGAGAGGCTGTCAGTGAGCCCGAGCGCCGCGAATTGGTCGAGCAACTGACGCAGGGCGGCGAGATGGTCTTTCCAATCGCCGTCAGACGCATGGGGGCCGCCGAGGAACTCGATCGTCTGGGCCGTCTCCGGCGAGCGGCGGGCGAGTTGCTTTCCGGCGACCGGGACGAGCGCCAGCCGCATGGCCTTGTGGTCGTGAGGGGTCTTCGGAGTTGACGACTCGTGTTGGCCGCGATTGAGATACTCGGAGAAGGTGGCCGAGGTCCGATCGATGTCGCACCGGTCGAAGAGGACGGTGCTGTCGGAAGGCCAGTTCGCCAGAGAGACCGGGTGAATGTGCCAGTCGATCCAGAGCGGAAGCCCGTCCACGACGTACTGAGCGCTGACCGCTCTGGTGCCGAGAGGGCCGTTGTGGCGGGCGTCGATGGCGAAGGTCAGCTGGCCTGGACCATTGGGAAGGCGGTCAGCCGTCGCGTAGTCATCGAGGTGCGCGTCCTCCGCGATGAAGAGGAGGAGGTCGATGTCGCTCCAGTCGTCGGCACGACCGGCGCCCAGAGAGCCGACCAGAGCGGCGCCGACCATCAACTGATCGTCTTGGAGGGCGTCGGTCACGACGCTGAGCCAGCGGTCCCGGATCCGGGCGAGACGAGGAGCCGGCGGTCCAGTGTTCTTCATACTCATCGCGACCAATCTTAGCGAGGCAAATGCCAGACTTTATCCTTTTGCCACGGTGACGGAACCGGCGCCCTGGGAGCGGCTAGATACGCCCCTCCTCCCACAAGGCCAGGCCGGTTCCTGTGAAGTGACCAAAACCGGTCAAATCAAGCTTCGGAAGATCGAGCGTGTGCCAAAATTCCAGCATATTCCACAGTCGGATATCGTCGAAAAGCAAGGGCGTCCCCGGTCTTATCCCGACCGTGCCGAGGCGGGACATAAGGCAAGGTTCGAACTCCCCATCCTTGGGGCCGTCCAAAAAGATAAGATCAGCCGTTCGTAACAGTTCCGCATGCGCCTCGAACACTTCGAGGCGGCACAGATCGCCGGTGATCGGCGTCAGCCGCCCGTCATCCAGGTCTTGGGCACGGAGCAGGGTCTGACCCACCTGTGACCACGGGACAACGTCGAACGTCACCAGCCGCCCGGTCACCGGCAAGTTCTCCAGGAGGGCCAGTGCGCTGGCTCCGTCGAAGGTGCCTATCTCCACCACCGTCTGCGGTTTCAGCAGTTCGACGATCGAGGCCAGCAGCCGATAATGCTGCCCCGGCCACACGAACACCGAATCCGTCGCACCGCGCTCACGCAGCAGGCGCAAGGGCTGGTCAAGCGCCCGTTCGACAGCGGTGCCCGCCAGCGAGAGAAGCGCACGCAGGCTTGGTTCGTCATGGTGATCGTCTCGCATGATCGCGCTGATGTAGGACTCGGGCGCGCCCATACTGTCGAGCCTCGCGGACGTCCACCGCAGGTCGAGCTCCACAGCACTGGCGAGCCGCCGCAGGAGCGACCGAGCCATGGTCGTCAACTTTCCGCGCGGGTACAAAGACGAGGCCCCGATGGCATTGTGATCGCATACCAGACCCAGCGCTTCGCCACCCCTACTGCTCGGCAACGAATGCGAATCATTTCCGTGTTCTGCCACGCGATACCTCCCGGTTGATCGTTTGAGCGAGCGGCCGGCGGACTGTCATCTGTATGCCTGGACCTGGGTGTTGTAAAGCTCGGCATAATGGCCGCCGAGGGCGAGCAACTCGGCATGACTACCGCTTTCGGCAACCCGTCCATCAGAGAGGACGACGATGACGTCGGCCATGTGGACGGTGGAAAAGCGGTGGGACACCAATATGGTGATCGCACCACGTTGCCGGGCCGTTTGTGCCTGATGAGCGAAGCTTTCGAAAAGGTCGTGCTCCGCCTGAGGATCGAGCGCCGCGGTGGGTTCGTCGAAAATTTGCAGCAACGGAGAAGTGCGCATCATCGCGCGCCCGAGAGCCAACTTCTGCCATTGGCCATGCGAGAGGTCAGTGCCGTCGAAGACGGTCCCGAGCTGGGTGTCCAGGCCGTCGGGGAGGCGCATGACGGTTTGACGGGCTCCGGCACGATCCACGGCGCTCTCGATCGCGTCGCTGTCGTCGATGTGCCGCAGGTCTCCGACACCCACGGCTTCCCTGGCGCGGAGTTGGAGCTTGGCGAAGTCCTGGAAGGCGCCAGCACAGCGGGCCGACCATTGCGCGGGGTCGATGTCGGCCAGACGCCGGCCGTCGATGTCGATCGAACCCTGGTCGGGCCGGTGCATGCCGGTCAGCAACTTGACCAGGGTGGTCTTTCCCGCGCCGTTGACGCCGACGAGGCCGACGGTGGAGCCGGCCGGCAGGTCCAGGTCGATGTCCATGAGGCAGGGTGTCTCGTCGCCGGGGTAGGAGAAGGTGACGCCGCGCAGGCTGATGCCCGTGGTCAACGCATCGGGCGCGGAGGTCATGCCTTTGGGGAGGGCGTCCGCGTAGTCGTGCAGCCACAGGTAATGGTCGGTGATGTGCCCGGCTTGGGCGATCGCACCGGCGCCGGTCACGCTGCCCGAGACCTGTTGGCGGAGCCGCTCGGCCAGCCAGATCACCAGCACCACGTCTCCAGTGCTCGCCCGGTCTGCCACCGCCAGGTACGCCACGATGGCCAGCGCGCCGGCCAGCCCGGCGAAGAAGCAGCTCCAGCCAAGCGCCGTCCATGCCATCCCCTTCAGCAGGGCGATGCGCTGCTGCCTGGTGGCCTGCTCCCACAGCCGCTCGGCCCGGTGGCTGAGCTCGCGTCCGTTGCCGGCGATCAGCACCTCCTTGGCCGACTCGGGTTGCAGGCACAGCGCGTGCATGGCTTCCTCATGCCGGACGGTCTGTGCGACCGCGTCTTGAGCGGTGTGTCTGAGCCGCTGAGCCTTGCCATTGCAGACGAGCACCGGCGTGACGCACAGGGCGAGCAGCGACAAAGCGGGGTGGATCTCGGCCAAGAGAAAGAGGCTCAGGCCCAGGCTCGCCACGGCGGCGAGGGTCTCGACGACCGTCCAGCACAGCGCCGCCAGGGAGAACGTGCCGCGCCGCAGCGTCGTCAGCCGGTCCAGGTACTCGACGCGTTCCAGGTGCTCAATGGTGGGGATGTGGGCGGTGACGCGCAGAACCTCGTGCTGTACGTGCACCGACACCCGGTCGGCCAGGTAGGGTCGCAGATTCATCTGCACCCGCTCAAGCGCCGAGGACATCGTGTACGCCAGCACACCGACGATCACGGCGGCCGCCACGCCGCCGACGTCGCCCAGCCCTGCGGCGTCGACCAGCCAACGCTGGCACACCGCGGTCCCGGCGACCACCCCGGAGGCCAGCACCACCAATAACGTGGCGACAGTCGCCACTCGGGGATCCGCGCGGAAGGCCAGCACCAGCATGTGCCAGGTGGTGCGTATCCTGTGGGTCATCCTGCCACCGTCGAATCGTCGGGATCACCGAGGTCGAAGCGGGCGGCCTGCAGCCCGAACAGGCGGGCGTAGCCGCCGCCGCGGGCGAGCAACTCCTCGTGGGTGCCGGACTCGTGGATACGGCCCTCGGCCAGCAGGACGATGCGGTCGGCATGCCGTACGGTGGAGAGCCGATGTGAGATCAACACCATCGACGCACCCTGGGCGGCGGCCACCACGTTCTGGTAGAAATCCGCCTCAGCCCGTACGTCGAGATGAGCGGTCGGCTCGTCCAGCACGATCAACCGGCGCCCCTGCGCGACGGCATACAGCACACGGGCGATCGCCAGTTTCTGCCACTGGCCGCCCGATAGGTCCTGCCCGCGGTCGCCGCCGCGCCACAGCGGTGTGTCGAGCCCGCGCGGAACCCGATCCACCATCTCGTACGCGCCTGCGCGTAGCAGCGACTGCTCGACCAGGGCGTCATCGACCGGCCGTTCGGGAACCGATAATGCGACGTTGTCGCGCACCGAGGCGGGATAGCGCACGAAGTCCTGAAAAATCACACTCAACCGCCGCCGCCAAGCCGCGAGGTCCAGCCCGGACAGGTCCACACCGTCCACCAGGATCCGCCCGGCCGTCGGCGTGTACAACCCGGCCAGGAGCTTGGTCAGCGTGGTCTTGCCGACACCGTTCACACCCACGACGGCCAGAACCCGGCCGGGTTCGACGCTCAGGTTGAGACCGTTCAACACCGGCCGCTCACTTGCCCGATAACGAAACTCCAAGTCCTCGAACACCACCGACGGCGCATCGGCTTCGAGATCGGTCTCAGGGGCGGGAGCGGCGTTCAGCATGCGGGCCGGTCCGTGGCGTGCGGTCAGCCGCTCAAGGGCACGCATCGCTCGTGTCCCGCGCTCGATGTCGACGGATTCGCTGAAGTCGCTGGCCGTGAAGATCGCTCTGGCGGCCACCACACACGTGGCCAGCGTTCCCACCGTTATCGCGCCGGCGGCGGCGGCCAGCCCCGGCACCAGCAGCGCCGCCAACGCCGATCCTCCCGCGAGCATGATGGGAAGGACCTGGCGGCGCAGGATCCTGCGGTGAGTCGCCCAGACTTCGGACGCCGTGCTCAAGCGGATGGTCCGCCATCCCTGTACCACCCAGTCCGCCAGTCCGAACAGCCGCACTTCCTTGGCCGTCTTCACACCCGCGGCCAGGCTCGTCCAGTACTGCACCCGCCGCCCGTCCCTGGCCAGCGACTCCTCCAAGCGCGCCAGATGCATCCACTGACGACGGATGATCGCGCGTATGAGCAAATTCACCGCCAGGAGCCCTATCGCCAGAATGGGAAAGTACGCGGCGAGCACGGCTGCCGCCATGACCGCACCGATCACACGGCCGGCCAGTTGAATCAGCCCCAGGGCCGCGACACCGGGCGAGCGGATCGACCAATCCCCCGGTGCGCTCGCCCGCGACGCGTCGTCGTGAAACTCTGGCCCTTCCAAATGCGCGATGCCGGAAGGCGCCAAGGCCATGGCGCGCACCTGCGTACGCACCCAGCCCTCGATACGGCGCGACACGGCGAAGTGGAACAACTCCCGCAGCGAATCCATCAGGTTGATCGCCATCAGCACCACGGCCAGTGCCGCGACCAGCACCGCGACCTCACCAACCCCACCAGCGGCACCGACATGCGCCACCACCGCCCCCGTGATCAGCGCGGCCACTGAGGGGCCAGCGGCCTTGGCAGCCAGGACTAGCACCAGTCCGATCAGATCGCGCCTCCGCGCGTGCCGGAGCATTCGCAGTACACACGCCTTCTCCCCTATTTGGTCGCGATATGTCGACCAGTGCAGCGGAGCCAGCGACAGGCCGGAATCATGCTCGTTCAATCTCAAGGGCGTAACTCCATGTCGGAGAGATGACGAATCAGCCGGTGAGAAGAGCCGGCAATAATCATCGAATCTCGTTTCACGTGCCACGTCATTGAATGTTCGGCCCGTGCGATGCCGCGGCTGCCGCGGAGACCTGGCGTCGAGATTAGGGCACCAGGACCATCGCAGGGCAAAGCGCCGTGTGCGTAACCGTGCGCTTACGTATGGCTCGCCAGATGACGGGCCGTGGCCCGCTCCACCCGTGCCGAGTGTCCCGCCGGCGAGACAACGGCTCCCGGTCGCTCATCAACCGTTCTCGATTGTGGCGCGGTGCCGGAGTATTGGCCTCTGCGGTTAAGGGCGGTGAACGTCCTGAGCGGCACAAGCCTGGCCGATCATGGAATGGAAGGGCGGAGAATGACGCCGGAACACCTCAACCGTGGCCGGTCGCATGGGAGCGGGGCGTGAGTGGCAATCGCCGGTCACCGCTGCGTTTGCTGGTTTTCGGCGCTGATGGGTGGGCCGGGGTGTGGCATGAGCATTTCCTGCCCGCCGTGGCCGACCGGGCCAAGGTCGCCGCTCTGGTCGACCAGGACGCGACGAGCTTGTCGGACCGTGCGGCCGCACTGGGCGTGCCCCGGTCCGCCGCCTTCCGCTCGATCGACGAGGCGGCTCGGGCGCTCGGCCAGGGTCTCGACGTCGATGCCGCCGTCGTCGTGCTGCCTCCGGAGTGCCATCGCGACGCGATCTGCGCGGCGGCCGAAAGCGGACTGGACGTTCTCACGGAGAAGCCGCTCGCGAGCGATCCCAAGGCCGCAGCCGACATCGTTCGGGCGGTCCGGTCGTCCGGGGTGAAGGCACAGGTGATGCAGAATTACCGACATTACGGTCCTATCAGGACGGCCAGATCGGTGCTCGCCGACGGCGGTCTCGGCCCGCTCAACCTGCTCGTGGCGCGCTTCCGAGTCGACTACCGGGAGCCGCGGAGTTGGGGCGGCAACCGGCACGACCATCCGCACGCCGCCCTCTTCGAGGCAGGCGCGCACCACTTCGACCAAATTCGTCATCTCACCGGGGAGACCCCCGAGTCGGTGTGGGCGGACGAGTGGCGGCCGAGTCATGCGACCTCGTTCTCAGGGGCGCCATGCGCCCTGGTCGGAGGGGTCTTCCCGTCCTCGGCCCGGTTCCTCTACGAGGCGAGTGCGGTGGCGGCCGGACAGCAGGACAGCTGGAAACGGGAGAGCTACCGGGCCGAGTGCGCAGGGGGGACCCTGCGTGTGGTGGACTCCTCCGTGCTCGTCACCGTTCACGGCCCCGACGGGACCGTGGAGAGCGAGGTACCGGTGACCGCACCGCCTCTCACGGGGCATCGGGCGGTCATCGACGAGTTCGTCACCTGGATCTCCGGCGGCCCCGCGCCCGCCACGCGTCTGGCCGACAATCTCCGAACGATGGCGACGATATTCGCCGCCGTCGAGGCCGCGGAACTGCGGGGAACGGTACCCGTCGCCAGGCACATGGCCGCGCTGACCGGAGTCGGGTGACCAGGCCGAGATGAGAATCCTGCAGATCTCCAGTTGCTGGGCGAGGACTCCACCGGACGGTTTCGGCCCCGCGGAGGAGGTGACGTACGATCTGTCCGTCGAGCTCGCCGCCGCGGGGCACGACGTCACGGTTTTCGCCACCGGCGACTCGGCCGTCGGACTCCCTCTTGCCTTTCATTTCCCCACACCGCCCGCGTACAGCCCGACGAACCCACGCACGCACGTTGAGGCGGCCATCGAATATGCAAATTCACATAAGTTCGACATCGTTCACAACAATGAGTCGAAATATGGCGCTCTGCTGGCCCACACCATTCGGTGGCCCACGATAACCAGGGCCAACTGGTTGTTCGACGCCGACTTCACCGAGCAATTCCATCGCCTGGGCGAGCGGGTGATGCGAGCCACCAAGTTCGTGGCGATCAGCCATCGGATGCGTACGCTCCTGCCGGAGTTGTCATTCGTGGGGACGGTGCACAACGGGATCGACGTCGAAGGGTTTCCCTATGGGGCGGACAAACAGGATTACGTCCTGTTCCTCGGCCGGATCATCCCGGAGAAGGGGGCCGACCTCGCCATCGAGGCCGCGCGGATCGCAAGAGTCCCCCTCGTCATCGCTGGGCAGATGCTCGACAGACATCGAGAGTTCTTCGAGCGGAAGGTGGCACCGGCGCTCGGCGATGATGTGGTCTGGTACGGGCCCGCCTCACGCTCACAGGCGAAACAGCTCCTGCGCCACGCGCGTGCCCTTCTCATGCCGTACCGGTGGGAGGAGCCGTTCGGGAAGGTGCTGGTGGAGGCCCAGGCGTGCGGCACGCCGGTGGTTTCAGTCCCGAGTGGAGCCGTACCGGAGGTGGTGGCCAACGGGGTCACCGGCTGGCTGCGCGCCACCCCTGAGGAGATGGCCGCCGCCCTTCGCCAGGTCGGCAGGCTCAGCTCTCTCGCGTGCCGGGAATGGGCACAGACCCGCTTCTCCCGCGCCAGGATGGCGGCCGACTATGCCCGCCTGTACGCCGAGCTTCTGGCCGGCGATGCATGACCGTACGTGCCCGGCCGGGCACGGAAAGGGAAGCTGACGGATGTGCGGGATCGCCGGGTTCACCGGCCCGAAACGTCCGGACGACGCGGCGCTCCTGGTCACCATGGCCCGGCGGATGGTCCATCGCGGACCCGATTCCGCGGGCACGTACGATTCACCCGCTGGTTCGATGGTCGTACGCCGTCTTGCCGTCCGAGGTGGGCCGACCGCCGACCAGCCATTGCTGAGCGAGGACGGATCCATCGCCGTATGCGGCAACGGCGAAATCTACAACTACCCCGAACTACGCCGTGACCTGCTGGGCCGAGGCCATCGTTTCCGCAGCACCTCAGATCTCGAGGTGATTGTTCACTTGTACGAGGAATGCGGCACCGGCCTGTGGAAAGAGCTGGTCGGCGATTTCGCCGTCGCCGTCATCGACAACCGTTCGCGGTCCGTCGTGCTCGCCAGGGACAGGCTGGGCATCCGCCCGCTGTACGTCACCGAGATCTGCGGACGGCTCGCCTACTCATCCGAAATCCGGCCGCTGCTGGCGGTCGGCCCCGAGCCGACCACCGCGAGCACTGCCGGCATCGCCCTCTATCTTCAGCACCAGTTCGTTCCCGCGCCGCTGACCGCTTTCCACGGCATTTACAAGGTGAACCCAGGCACTCAGTTGGTGATCCAGGACGGCCGAGTGCGCGAGCACCGGTATTGGAGCCTTCCGGAGCGTCCCGCCGAGGCCGCCCACTCCGGAGCGGAGCTTCCGTGGCTCCTCGGGGAGGCCGTCAGCCGGCAAGGCGGCTCCGTGGACGGGCCGGTGGGCCTGTGCCTGAGCGGCGGGCTGGACTCCGCCGTCATCGCCGCCCTGCACCGCACGTGGGCCGACCGGCCGTTGACCACCTTCACCATCGACTTTCCCATCGCGGGGGACGGCACCCGTTCCGAGGCCGGCGCCGCCGCAGCGCTGGCCGGCCGACTCGGTGTCGAGCATGTCGTCGTGCGCCTGTCCGCCGACAGCTATCTGGAGACGGCTACGCGGGCGGTTGAGACTCTGGAGGAGCCGATCTGTGACCCGACGGCGGCGCTGCTCGACCGCATTTCGGCGGAGGCGGCAGGTCGCGGGATTCGGGTGCTCCTGTCCGGTGAGGGAGCGGACGAATTGTACGGCGGCTACGCGCAGTACCGCCGCTCGATGGCCGGGGAACGGCCGTGGATCGGCGGCCGCCGGCTGCTGAAGTCGCTCGATGACGGCGGCCCGTGGCCGGAATTGCGACTACCCGGCGACGGCCCGGCCGAACTGCCGCTGACGCGAGTGCTGGGACGCAGCGATGCCGAGACGATCGAGGTGCTGCACGCTGCGGCGGTCAACGTCGAGCCCAAGGGTTCGGGGACGGAGCTGCTCTACCGCTACGGCCGGGATGACCTGCGGGGCTTCGTCCCCAGTACGTTGCTGGCCCGGAGCGACAAGATATGCATGGCCAACTCGGTGGAAGGCAGATATCCGTACCTCGATCACCGCGTCGTCGAGCATGGGCTGTCCATGCACGCCAACCGCAAGCTCTCGGCGGAGGCGGACAAAGCGGCACTGCGTTCCCTGGCTCTGGACCTCGGGATCCCCGCCGCCGCCCAGGCCACGAAGAGCCCGTTCTCACTACCCATGGCCGCGTGGCTGGCGGGGCCGCTCCAGGTCGTCGTGGCTGATCTGCGACGGCTGGCGGACAAGGATCAACTCGGGCTTCGGCCCGGCCGATGGCTGCCAAAACTGATCACCCCGGAAGACCGCCTGGCGCCCGGCGCGTTTCCGTCCGATATCTGGAGCATCTATTCGCTGCTGGCATGGGCCAACACATTTCTGCGGTAGAAACCACAGTCATGGCACACACGCCACTATCCGGTCGAGCAGCGGGACCATGTACGATCACCGCGAATCGAGATCGATCCGCTCATTTCAATGTCAGGCATCAAGCTCGGGGGTACAAGAATGAAGCCCGACGTCATCTGCCGGTGGGCGAGCTGGAATCCGACCATCGAGGGCTGCTACATGCTCAGCCACAGCATCGGGTCGTTTCAGCGATTCCTTGGTTCGACCGCGGAATATGTCGTTTACGCGGACGATCCCGAGTTCGTCGCAGCGCATCTGCTGGTCGAGGCCGAGGTGCGGCAGCTGGACGGTTCGCCGCGATCCCGCTACCTCCGGCCGGAGGCGACGTGGCGTAAATGGGCGCCCATGCCCCGGGTCGATGCCGGCAGGACCGAGTTGCGTATTGACTCTGACATATTTCTGCTGGCCGAGCCGGTCGAACTGCGGCGTTTCCTGGCCCGTGGTGGCCCTTCCTATCTGGTGTCAAGTGAAGAGTTCGTGGCATTGTGGCCGTACGGGAACTTCGGCGGGAAACTGCCGTCCCGCTTTCTGCCCATCAACGCCGGCCTGGTGGGCCAGGCTCCGGGTTGCGATCTCACGCCCCTGCTCGATGCCGAATTCGATTGGTGGGAAGAGTCGATCGCCCCTGACGAGGTGAAGTATCACGATGAGCAGGGGGCGGTCGCAGTGGTCATGCAGGCGCTGGCGGAGGAAGGCGAGGTGACGGTCCTCGACCCTGCCCGTTACCGAATCGTCTGCCCACTCAATCGACCACCAGTGCGAGATGTGACCGGTCTCGTCATGCTTCACGCGACGTACCCGGAACATCCGGCGTTCTGGCAGTTCCTACCAGAGATCGCGCAAATGAGCGGTATCACAGCCGATCCGGCCGAGGTCGGCCTGACAATGAGGAGACATGTCTCATGAGTGACCGGTCCCGTTCGGCTCTGAGGAGCACAGAGGCCATTCCGACGGCCCTGGCGATCGAGGACGTCCTGCTCGTGCCGCGGCGCAGCCCCGTGCGAAGCAGGCGCGACGTCGATTTGAGCTCGACGGTTGTCGGCGACCTGCGCCTGTCGATCCCGATCCTCTCCTCGAACGTGCCCTGGTGCACGGAGACGGCGATGGCCGTGGCCATGGCCCGGCTGGGCGGGATGGGCTGCGTTCACCGGATGCAGACCATCGACGATCAGGCGAATCAGGTCCGGCAAGTGAAGCGGGCTTCCACTGATGGGAGCGGCTCGCTCGGCGTACCGCCGTCTGTCGACGGTGATGGCAGGCTACTCGTCGCCGCCGCGGTTGGGGTGGCCGACGATTTCGTCAAGCGGGCGGAGGCGCTGGTGGACGCCGAGACGGACGTGCTGCTCGTGGACGCCGCGCATGGGCACCTGGAGCTTTCGCTCAACGCGGTCCACCTGTTGCGCGAGCGCTACCCCGACCTGCCGATCATGGCTGGCAACGTCGCCACCGCCGAGGGGGTGGAAGACCTCGTCGCGGCCGGCGCGGGAGCGGTGAAGGTCGGCATCGGCCCCGGCGGGGTTTGCACGACCCGAGCCGTCGCCGGGGTTGGCGTGCCCCAGTTCACGGCGGTGCTGGAGTGCGCCGCGGCCGGCCGGGAGCTCGGCGTGCCGATCGTGGCGGACGGCGGCATCCGCAAGGCTGGGGACATTACCAAGGTGCTCGCCGCCGGAGCGGCATCGGTGATGCTCGGCTCAGCGCTCGCGGGTACGGAGGAGAGCGCGGCCGTACCGGGCGAGGACGATGGCCACAGTGTCCGGTCGTCCACCGGTTATGTCTCGCTCGGTATGCGTCTCACGCTCCGCCGGGCGGAGGGGCTGGCGGTGTCCCGCGAGGACTTCGATGACTACGTACCCGAAGGCGTGGAGGTGGCCTTCCCGGCGACCGGCCCGCTGCGTAACGTCTTGCGGCAACTCACCGGCGGGGTGCAATCAGGGCTCAGCTACTGCGGCGCTCCCGACGTACCGACGTTGCAGGCGGTGGCCCGGTTCGTCAGGGTCACGCCGGGCGGGATGCAGGAGAGCCGGCCCCATGCGGGGGAGGGCGACGGCCGCCTCATCGGCAGGTTCGGTGCGTCATGAAAGTGGCCGTTTTCTCACTTGGCCCGGTGTTCCCCCGCCATGTTCACGGCGGCTCGCAGCGAACGTTGATCTCCGTCGTCCGTCATCTGGCCGACCAGGGGCATGAGTGCGACATTTACTGCACCCTGCGGGACGACAACGCGCAGTCCTTCGAACTGGCCCCCGGCGCGCGGGTGCGCCCGTCGCTCCGTTTCAAGCAGACCTTCCCTGAGCCGTACTACACCGCGCCTTATCACCTCGCCTCCATCGCGGAGACGCTGCGTACGGCGGCGAGCGACTCGGACGTCTTCTACATCCATGACTCGGAGCTGGTGTTCAGCCAGATATACGACGACGTGCCGGTGGTTTCGGGGGTTCAGGATTTCGTCTACCCGACGACGTTGGAAGGCGTCTTCTCCTTCCGCGGGCGACAGTTCATCGCCATTTCTGAATATGTCAAGCAATGCATGTCCGCCACGCTCTCCCGGCTCTCGGACAAGCACTCGGCCTCCGTCCAAGTCGTCCCAAACGGCTTCGACCTGTCGGTGTTTCGTCCAGTCGACTCCTCTCGCATGGCATCCGAACTGGGCATACGTCCCGACTGGGTGCCGATTCTCTTTCCGCATCGCCCGGACCCGCGCAAGGGCCTGTTCCAGGCCATCTCCGTGATCGCCGCCGCCCGTGAGCACCTGCCACCCGAGATCTTCGCCCGGCTACGCCTGCTCGTGCCGCGCTGGATGGACTCGGAGCTCGTAGGAGAGGAATCCGGCCACGAATATCAAACTCTCTACCGGGAGGCGGAGAAGTACGCGATCGAGAACGACCTCGGGCGGCTTCTCCACGTACATCCGTGGATATCGGCGGACCGCATGCCGGAGTACTTCTCGCTCGGGCGATTGACGTTGTGCATCGGTAACTTCGTCGAGGCGTTCGGCAACGTCTCGGTGGAATCCCAGCTGTGCGGGACACCGACCATCGTCAGCCGCGTCGGCGCCCAGCGGACCGTTCTCCCGGACGAACTGGTCGCCAAGGTCGACTACGGCGACATCAGCGGATGCGCGGAGCTGCTGGCGGCCCTGCTGCTCGATGAGAAGTCCTTCGATACCCAGCGCTTTCGCGAGTTCGTCGACGCCACCTACAGCGAGCGGGCCACGGTCGCCGGGTATCACGAGGTGTTCGCCGGCTCGGCGGCTGGACGGCGTACCGGGACGCCTTTGACGCAAGGGGGCAGCGGTTATGGCATCCCGCCTTGGTGCGCACTGACGGCGCACGGTTACTACAGCGATTACCTGCACGCCTACGCCGAAGACCGGGAATTGTTGTCGCTGCTGTCGGCCACGCCTGACGGAAATCTGTCGGCCAAACAGGGGATAGCACCGGACAAGCTGACCCGATGGGAGGCGGAAGGGCTGCTCATGAGACAGCGACCGCCAGGCGGCCGCCCTTCCCGTTAGAACCCACCAAATCCTGTGGCGCACTCGTGCGAGAGTGCCATGGCGAGACCTACCTTCGCGTTTCGGGTCATGGGAGACCGTCCATGGACGCCATCCCGCCGATCAAGGGATGGGCGTGGGAGTCGAGGGCGCGAAGTAGACGACGAGCGTGTGACCATCGACATGCCGCGAGGCAGCATGACCACCAAGATTCACGTGATGGCGGATCGGCGCTGCCGACCTATCGCCCGTCCCTTTCGGCTTCGTCCACCAAAGTAGCTTCGATGAGCTGGACCGTGGCTTTTATCTGCTCAGGCGGAAAGTAACTGGTGTCCCCGATCACTTGGTATGAGAGCCCGCCGAACACGCTCAGGAACAATCGGATCCTCTCGTTCTCGAACCGGCGCCGCCACGTGAACGAGCTGTCCTGGAGGAGGTCCCGCGGCCCTGCTCCATCTGGGCATCCCGGGTCGCCGTCAATGGCCGCGCCCTGGGAGACCACGTTCAGGGTGATCAGATCCGAAATGACGCTCGGGTGGTGCATCTCATCCAGCATGGCTTTGACATGGTCCGGGTCGTACTGGCTGCATTGATAGGCCCTCAACGCCGCCAGGTGCACTGAGCGGACCAGCTTCGGAAACGGAGCCCCCCCGTTTTCCAACAGTACTGGGATGTTCTGGCACAGGTAGAGGACAGACCGTTTGACCTCGGGAGCGAACCGGTTGCTCACCCGGAGCAGAACCGGAAGCGTGTCACGGCCGGCGTACACGGTCAGGACACGTGATGCCGCAGCCAGGAATACCGACGCCTGGCTCACCCCGTGCCGGGCGGCCAGCATCTGGGACGCGCGTAGGGACGCCTTGGACAAGTAGTCGCCTTGCCAGAACCGTGGCGCCATCGGCTCAGCCCTTGGGGTGAAGGCGTCAGCCGGCGGTGGACATGAGCTCAGCACCTTGTGCCAGTAGGCCGCCACACGATCGCCCAAACGAGGTGCGAGCACTTCCCGCTCGTAGCGGGCCTGCTCGATGGGTTGCCTGGTCACCGGCGGCAACTCACGCGCGCCGGTCAGCAGTGCCGCGAGCTCGTCCAGTAGCAGTTGGTTTGCCCAGCCGTCGACGACCAGATGCGAGAGGCACAGGACTACGGTCCGCACCCTGTCACCTACCATCACCAGGCCCACGCGTAACGGCAGGTCCACCGCCAGGTCGAAGCGTCTGGCGCCGAGACCCGACTGCGCATCGCACAGCCGGCGCGCTGCCTCGGGTCCTCCGGCCAGGGTGACTGGTATCACGCCCTGCCCTCCGATCGTCTGGAGCGGCCGGTCATCGTCGCCGGTACGGAATGTGGTACGCAGTGCGTCGTGCCTGGCGACCAAGGTGCGGAGCGCCGTCAGCACCCGGTCGACCGAGGAGCCGCCATCAGGCACGTCCAAAGTCAGCGTCACGTTGAGATGCTGATCATCAGGGGCGATGGCACGAATGTTGTTCCACATGCCCTTCTGCGCCCAGGCGAGCGGGCCGCTATCGACACGACGGGCCGAGAACTCAAGCGACAGTGAGCCCATCTGCTCCGGCAGATCCACTGACTTCACCTATCTCTCGTTCTGTGGTTTGTGCAGACAGGGCGAGGTGCTCCATGCTCAGACGGGCGTGGAACTGCCCTGGACCGGGCGTCCGCTCTGCCTTTCCTCGCCTTGAAAGGTCAGCGATTCGGCGAGGGGAATTCACCGTTCACAGGGACGATCGCGTCTCGCCATCATCTCGGATGGAGTGCGCGAGTGGACCTGCGATTTGGAGCTCACGTCCGCTGGGCTGAGGCGTTTCGAAGACGGCGTAGCCCGTGATGATCTTCGCAGTCTTGTCGCTACTGCTTCTGCTCCATGATGAACGTGCCCAGGGCCAGGTTCACGGCGGGCTGCCTTGTGCCCTCTGCGACGCGGGCAAGTTGGAGGTCGCGCCAGCACCGCTCCAGCGGATTGCCTGTCACGAGCACCGACCCGCCGAGCAGTTCGACCAGCCGGGAGACGCACGAATAGGCCATAGACGCCACCGTGCTCAGGATGGCCGCGTGCCAGGGGCGGGAGGCTTCCCGCTGCTCCGTGCCTGCCAGCGCGGCCTGCTCCAGTCCTTGTACGCGATTGTAGAAAAGGCTCCGGGCCTGCAGAAACTCCGCCGTGGACAGCCCGATCGCCAGATCGCCGGAAAATCGCTTGGCGGGGTCGGCGGCCGAGCGCCTGCGGGTCAGTTGGTCGTGGGCGTAAGAGAGCGCGCAGCGAGCTATGCCGAGGAAGACCGCGCCCTGCATGAGTATGGATTGCCATGCGCCGTAGTATCGGCAGGACTGAGGCCGATTCGCCGAATCACCGAGGTCAGAGAACCAGTACACGCGTTCCCAGGGAACGCGGACATTCGTCAAGCGCACGATTCCGGTGAGAGAGCCGCGCATGGAGTGAAGGTAGGAGGCCGGTTCGCAGGTGATGCCCGGCTGCCGCGCGTCGATCATCATCGTGCAGCCCCTGGCCTCGCCCGACACCGGGATCTTGGCTGTGCAGGTCAGCCAGGTCGCGAGGGGAGCTCCTGAGCAGTACTGGAGGATGCCATCCAGCTCGACGCCGTCTGCCGCCTCTCTGATGGCCAGGCCGGACCTGCTGTGCGACCCGGCGAAGAGAGCCCCCTGCCGCACCACATCGGTGAAGTACTCCCCGCATCTGCCATGGGTGGCGGTGGGCAATAAGAAATGCAGCCCCTGTTGGATGGTGAAGAGCCAGCCGAGCGATCCGTTCTTGGCACCCAGCATTTCCAGGAAGCGCGCCGCGTAACTGACGGAGGCGTCGCGGCCACCATGTTCCGCCGGCACGGTGTCCATCAAGAATCCCTCGCCGACCAGCGACTTCAGCGCCCCGGCCGCCCCGTCGTCATCATCGGGACAATCGGTGAGGAGTTCCCGCGCCATCGCCAGTCGCGCGGCCTCGGCGTCATCGAGTACGGGAATCGCGCTCTCGTAGGATTCGTCCCAGGTCATTTCGTCCAAAGCCTGCGGCATGGAGATCAGTGCCTTTCGTCAGTTTTCCCGGTCTCGGGAGAAGGGCTGTGGGCCAAATAGGGTCCGAGGCACAGGACGTCGGCGCCACTGCGCAGAAAGGTACGGACGGCGTCCTCCGGTGAACAAACGATTGGCTCGCGTTCGTCGTTGAACGAGGTGTTGATCACTGCGGGCAACCCTGTACGCCGCTGGAAATGATCAATCATCGACCAGTACGCGGGTTGCACCGCACGATCCACGGTGTGCGGCCGTGCGCTCCCATCGGCATGCACCACGCCGGGAACCCGCTCTCGCCAGTCGGCCGCGATGCGGTCGGCCACGATCATGAACGGTGTGTCACCGCCGCGTTCCAGCAGCGCGCCCGCATCCTCCCGCCGGAGGCTCGGGGCCAGTGGCCTCCATCGGGCCCGCCGTTTGATGTCGTTGACCCTGTCCCTGGTCGCGGCCGACGCGGGTGAGGCCACGATGCTGCGCTGGCCCAGTGCTCGCGGACCGCCCTCCATACGTCCCTCGAACCAGCACACGACCTCGTTCCGGCTGAGGTGCTCCCCCGCCGCCTCCGTGATGTCGCCAGGTTCCCGATAGGCCAGCCCGGCGTCCGACAGCGCCTTGGCGCAGGTGTCCGCACCGAACGAGGGCCCCAACGAAATCGAGGTCAGGCGCTCGTTGACCGGAGGGACGCCGCACATGACGCTGGCGTGCAACGCGGCTCCGATCGGCGCGCCGTCGTCACCAGCCGCCGGCTGCGCGAAGAACCCTTCGAGGCCGGGGAGGTGGGCGAGACGGCCGTTGGCCGAGCAGTTCAGGGCGACACCACCGGCTATCACCAGCCGCCGGCTGCCGGAGAGCCGCAACGCGAGCTCCGCGAGATGGACCAGCGCCTCTTCCAGGGCGAACTGCCCAGAGGCCGCGATGTCCCGATCCTGCTGTGTCCAGTCCGCGAGCGCAGTGGGGAGCCCGCGTTCGCGCGCCTCCCGCGGCTCTCCGAACCGCTCGGAGAGCCGCCGTATCCAGGCCTCGATCACAGATCGGTACGTGGTCCCCACCGGGTCCCACCGGGTCAGGCCTGGATCGAGGCGGAGACGGTAACCGTCAGGGTCCAGCTCTATTTCCGGGAACTCGAGGACGGGGCGGCCATAGGGCGCGAGCCCCATCAACTTGCCCTCTCCGAAACTGCCGAGACCGAGAAAACGTGTCAGGCAGGCGTAGAACTGCCCCAGCGAGTCCACCGTCGAGAATTGCCGCAGCACGGATATCCGCCCGCCATCACCGTGGGCCAGAGTGGTGGAGACCCTGTCCCCTTCCCCGTCGACCACGAGAATCGCCGTCTCGTCGAAGCCGGAGCACCAGTACGCGCTCGCCGCGTGTGCCAGGTGATGAGACACCTGAAAAAGCGGCACCACCCCACTACGACACCCCGCCATTGCGGCGAACTCGCGTATGTTGACCGGCCATCGAGCCCAGTCGGCGCCGAGTTCACGCTCGCCGAAGCTGATGTCCTCGTGATATCCCGGCGGGGCCACCGATCCGAACTCCTCTTCCGCCCAGGGGGTGGCGAGCGCGTCGATGTCCGCCCAGGTGAGGCTGCGGGAGTCCAGGCACCAGCGGACGGCGTTGACCGGCTGCCGGCCGCGTGCGTGCTTGTCCCGTATGAAGCGCTCCTCTTCAGCGAAAGCCACCACGCGGCCGTCCTCGATGAGGCAGACGGACGCGTCGTGGTGCCCGATGGCGTTTATCCCCAGAACTCTCATATGACCATCCCGACTTTGCGACAGGTGTCGATCGCGCGTTCAGCGCTGCGAATGGGCCGGCTCAAGCAGCTCGCGATGGTGCAGCGCCACCTTCCAGAAGGCAGCGGCGATCTCGCCGACCAGGGCGGACTGATCGCCGATGGCGTTGGCGCCGAGGAAGACGCTGATGTCGGTGCGAGCGCACCGGTCCTCCGTCACCGGGCAGTCGCCGGCGGCGTAGTGCACGTCACGGGATCCGAGGTTCCACGGGAAGCCGGGCGCGAGGTATTTGCGTTCGCGCATCTCCTTCCGGAGGTGCAACGGAGTACGCACATATCCGATGCGGACCGGCGCTCCCTCGGCGATCAACGCCTCGACGTACCTGTCGCGGGAGAGGCCGGGCAGCTCCTCGGGGACGAAGGTCGGGCAGTACAGATGATAGACGTGCCTGCCGAATGTGGATTCGGCCGCCGGACGGATACCGGGACAGCCCTCCAGTGCGAGGCTGAGAGCCCGCAGATTCGCGATTCGCTCGTCGTTCCACCTGCGCAGCTTCGGCAACTGCGCGGCGCAGATGGAGGCGGCGACGGGGTGCATCCGGTACGTGGGCAGGAAACCGTCCGGCGCGGCGTACCCGCCCGGGAGGTCGACACGATGGCGCTGCGGATGTTGTGACATCGCGATGGCCCGATGTCTGACCTCTTCCGACGAGGTCAGGAGGAAGCCGCCCTCGCCGCCGACGATCTGTTTGCCGCTGCCGATCGAGAAGCAGCCCACGGTACCGATCGTGCCGACATGTCGATCGCGGTGCATCGCCCCGGCGGCCTGCGCGCAGTCCTCGATCACGGCCAGTCCATGGGCCTCGGCAAAAGCCATCATACGGGTCATGTCCGCCGGCTGGCCGTACAAATGCACCACCACGATCGCCTTGGTGGCTGGGCTCAGACACTTTTCCGCCGTTTCTGCGGTCAGCGTGTACGTCTCGGGGTCGATGTCGGCGAAAACAGGTATGGCGCCTTGTTGCAGTACGCAGGACACCGACTGGGGCCAGGTGTACGCGGGTACGATGACCTCGTCCCCAGGACGCACGCCGACTGCCACCAAGGCGGTGTGCAGGGCAGCCCACCCGGAGTTGGTCGAGACGGCATAGGGGGCGCCGAAGTAATCGGCGACGGCGCGCTCAAATTCCACGACCGGCCCGCTGCCGAAGATCGAGGTCAAATAGGTGGAATCGGTTCTGGCACGGCGGAGGTGTTCGCCCAGTGCCGCGACCTCGTCATCACTCAGTACGGGCCAGGTCGGAAGCGGGGTGCGAACGGTCGGGTCGCCGCCCAGCAATGCCAGGCGATGCGTTTCCGGTGAATTCATCTCGGTGCGACCTGTCTTTCCTTGCATAAGGCAATGAGCCGGAAACCACCACCGGAATCGTGCCGGCCAACGCGATTCCCTATCGGATTCCGACGATCTTGTGCGTCTGCAGGCTGAGCCGCCATCGCGGATTGGTCAGGCAGTATTCGAGTGCCAGGCGGGTGTTGGCCGCCGCATCCGGGCCGTCCATCGGCTGCAGCGAGAACCGGGCGAAGTCGAGCTCCTCGTAGCGCTCCGGCCGGGCGTCGTGCTGCGGGAAGACCAGCTTGAGCTCGTCACCGGAGGTGAGCACGAGTTCCGCGGTGCTCTTCGGACTGACGCATATCCAGTCGATCCCGGGCGGCGCCGCGCGCGTTCCGTTGGTTTCCACGGCCACCGTGAAGCCCGACTCGTGCAGTGCTTCCACGGCGGCGCGATCGAGCTGAAGTAGGGGCTCACCTCCGGTGCAGACCACGTACCGCTCACCGCCGACCACGTCCGCCGGCCAGAAGGCGGCGACCGCGGCGGCGAGATCGGCCGCTGTCCTGAATCGGCCGCCGCCGCTACCGTCGGTCCCCACGAAGTCGGTATCGCAGAACTTACATATCGCCCTTACGCGGTGCTCTTCGTGGCCGGTCCACAGATTGCAGCCGGTGAAACGGCAGAACACGGCCGGTCGGCCGGCATGGGCGCCTTCCCCTTGCAGGGTGTAGAAGATCTCCTTCACTCGGTACATGGCTCAGGCCCTGCCGGTGAGGGCCGGGTCCGGCAACCCGGCCTCCGCGAAGCCGCGGCCACGCAGAAGGCAGGAGTCGCAGCTGCCGCAAGGGCGGCCCTCGGAGTCGGGGTCGTAACAACTGTGAGTGAGGGAGTAGTCCACCCCCAGGGCCAGCCCGCGCTCGATGATCTGCGCCTTGGTCAGCTCGATCAGCGGCGTGTGGATCCGCAGCCGCTGGGTGCCCTCGACGCCTGCTTTGGTGGCCAGCGCGGCCATGCGTTCGAAGGCCGCGATGTACTCCGGGCGGCAGTCGGGGTAGCCCGAATAGTCGAGGGCGTTCACCCCGATGAACACGTCGTTCCCGCCCAGTGACTCGGCCCAGGCGAGCGCGAACGACAGGAAGATCGTGTTACGGGCCGGCACATAGGTCACCGGGATGGAGTCGTCCAGCTCGTCGACGTGGCCGTGCCGCGGCACGGCGATGTCCGCGGTCAGGGCCGAGCCCCCGAACAGACGTAGATCGATGTCTGCCACGACATGCCGCTCCACGCCGAACTGTTCGGCGACGCGGCGGGCGGCGGCCAGTTCGACGCTGTGACGCTGACCGTAGCGGAAGCTCAGCGCATGGAGGCGGTATCCCTCGTGCTTGGCGATGGCGAGAACGGTCGCCGAATCGAGTCCTCCGCTCAGCAGCACTACCGCAGGCTCATTGGCCATGTCACCTCCAGGAAATTCAATGGAAAGTTGCCTGCACGGCGGCGCGGGCAGCCATTTCAGTTTTGCCACTGGCCCGATCCGCGTCAATTATCCGACCGGCACCGCACCCGACGGGACGACTATTAGGCGGCGCGCCAGTCGATGCTCGACGCAATATCCCGCCCGTGGCGGATCCGCATTACCTTGACGGCGTGCGGCGCCAAGGCGGCCGCGGTCATACGGCGGTCGGTGGCCCCGTCGTCATGCTCTCGATTCGGATCTCCACCGAGTCCCAGATAATACCTTCGCGTGCTCCAGAGAAAGCGAAGGAGCAGGCGAATGCCCTTCCACTCGTTTTCGCCGCGGAGCGACTTCCGCAGGTGCCTTCCGGTGATGCGCCAGGTCGCCTGCCACCAGGGAATGTCCAGCCACACGATGAGGTCGGCCCCCGCGAACAACGGCTCGGTCCAGCCCAGATAGATGCCTTCCGTCACCCATCGGGGCCGTTCGGCGATCTCGGCTGCCGCGGCTCGGCGCTCTGGCCACGGCACCGGAGCCACCTGCCTCCCATCTCCGTTCCTGCGTATCGCCACCCGGTCCAGTTCATGATGGTCAGCGGTCAACGCCGCAGCGATCGCCGCAGCGAGGTACGTCTTGCCGCTCCCGGCGGCTCCCACTACGTGGATGCGATGGGCCATCTCATGCCGACGCCGCGGGGATGGCCACAGTGCCCCTCCGGTCGATCGTGGCGCGCACGTCCGGGCCGGTGCTCAGCAGGCCGGCGGGGCGTTGCAGGACGTCTTCGACCTCGTCCACGAAACGCCGCACAGCCGAGGGCAGTCGCTGAAACGGCACCCCTGCCGCAGCTGGATCGAGACGGTCGAGACAGGTGAGCGCGATGTAGGCGGGATCGTTGAGCATGACCGCCGCCTTCGCCGACTGCATGTCGAACGCCCCCACCCGCCGGGGACGACCGGTCACGGTGGCTTCCTCCTGCCATCCCCGCTCCCGGATCTCCCCGGGTGACAGCTCGCGCGGCAGGTCACCCGGCCCGACCCTGGTGGCGTACGCCTTGAACACCAGCACCACCTCAGTGACCCGCGTCGGCGCCAGACCGACGTCCGCTGCGGCCGTGGCGGCGGTGCTGTCCTTGGAGACGGTGTGCGGATACGTGCCGTAGAGCACCGACAGCCCAAAGCCGTTCGTGCCTTCCACGAGGACGCGTTCACCCCGGTCGAGCGCCTCGTTCGCCAGCGCGGCCACGTCGGCCGTGAAGGGGGCGAGTTGCGGAGTGTCCCGCACCAACGTGGCCGTGCGCATGGCCCGATCGGCGAGGCTCGGGCCGTGCCCGCTACCGGTGCTCCCCACCACCGTACTGAGGAACCGATTGCTCACATCGGCCTGCCGGTGACGTTCCTCGATGACCGTCGCCCTGCCGTCGATCTTGATCCGCCCAGCCAGGCCCAGACGCTCGATCTCGTCCAGGAAGACGTCAGGTGAGATCAGGGTGCCGGCGCCCAGTGCCAGCCGGCAGTCGGGGTGCACAAACGCGGCGGGCGTCTGCCGGAGACGGAATTCGTGCCCGTCCCGCACCACTGTGTGGCCGGCCCCTGGACCGAGCCCTGCTCTAATACTCAAGCTGAATTGATCATGGGTGGCAAGATAACTGCACACCTTGCCCTTGGCTTCGTCACCCCATTGTCCGCCGACGACGATGGTGCTCGGCATCAGTCGCTCCCTTCGCTTTCATCCTTTTAAACTCGGTGGCCGGTCTCCGGCATCGAATTGGAGTACGTCACACCATGGACAGGGAATTCTCCGTCGGACCCGATGTGGTCCTGCCTCTCGATGAGGGGCGTTATGGCAGTCCCCGGATGCGGGAAATCTTCTCAAAAGCGAATCGCTATCGACTATGGCTGACAGTGGAGCGCGAAGTCGCCCGGGTTCAGGGCGAACTCGGTGTGATCCCCCGGGATGCCGCCGCCGCCATCGACGCCATGGGGCGTGACGGTATCGATCCGGCGGCGATCAGTGCGGCCGAGACGTGGACAGGCCACGAACTGGCGGCGTTCGTCCATGTTCTGTCGGTGTCGGCGGGAGCGCACGGTCGGTGGGTTCATTTCGGTCTCACCAGCAGTGACGTCATCGACACTGGGGCGGCGCTACAGCTTGCGCAGGCCATCGCCCTCCTCGGCCAGGAGCTGCGGACGCTCACCGACTCGTGCCGGCGCCACACCACGAAGTACGCCGACCTCACCATGACCGGCCGAACACACGGCCAGTACGCGGAGCCGATTACGCTCGGCGGCAAGTTCGCCGTCTACCTCGACGCCCTGCTGCGCACCTTGGACCGGCTCGCCGAACTCTCGCCCAGGGTCCTGGTCGGCAAGGTGGGCGGAGCGGTGGGCACCGGCGCCGCCTTCGGCCACCTCGGCGCGGAGCTGGAACGCCGGGTGCTCGATCGGCTGGGCCTGGGAGTGGCGCGGCTGAACTCCCAAGCGGTCGCCCGCGACCGCATCGCCGAGTTCGTCAGCTGGGCGGCCCTGTCCGGAGCGGTGGTCGAGAACATCGCCACCGAGATCCGCAATCTGCAGCGGACCGAGATCGCCGAGCTGCGCGAGCCGATGGCCACCCGGCAGATCGGCAGCTCCGCCATGCCGCACAAGCGCAATCCCGTCCTCTGCGAGAACGTGTGCAGCCTGGCCCGCCTGCTGCGCTCGCTGATCCACCCCGCGCTGGAGAACGTGGTGTCCTGGCACGAGCGCGACCTTGCCAACTCGGCCAACGAGCGGTTTGTCATCCCGCAGGCGTGCGTCCTGCTGGAGGAGGTGGTGCGGAAGATGACGACCGTGCTGGCCGGTCTCGAGGTCGACACGGCCGCGATCGCCCGCAACCTCGACCGGGCCGCCACTGTCTGGATGAGCGGCGCGCTGCTGCGTCTGCTGGTCGGCAACGGGCTCGCCCGCGCGGAGTCGTACCGCGTGGTGCAGGAGTGCGTGCGCTCCGGTCAGCGTGGCGAGCGACTGGTCGATGAGCTGCTCGCGCACGACATGGTGGCGGCCGTTGTCTCGCGCGATGACCTGGCGGCGGTGGTCGAGACGGATCTCGGCGCCGGCTGGTACGCCGCTCGGGCACGAGCCGTGGCGGACATCGCCTCATCCCACACGAAAGGAATGGTGTGAAATGACCGCTTCCGCAGTGTTGCTGCTCGACCGGGACGGCACCCTTGTGTCCTGGGACGAGATGTTCATCGCCTGTGTGGCGGACGCCTGCCGCCAGGCGGGGGTGGCGGCCCCGACGCCGGAAGTGGTGCTGGCGTACGAATTCTGGGAGCAGTTGCTCGCCGACCGGCTGGTGGTGGAGGGCTGCCGCATCAGTGTCGACTCCGATGCGATCCCCCGTCGTTATCTGAGCGCGTACGGACGTCCGATTCCTGGCGCCGTACCCACCATGGCCGAACTGGCCTCGACCGGTGTGGTGACAGCCCTGGTGAGTTCCTGGACTGGCACGGAGGCCACACGTGCGCTGGTCGATACCTGGGGCATCGGCGACGCCTTCACCCTGGTGCTGACCTCCGACGACCTGGCGGTCACGAGCCGGCTCAGTGCCGTCGAGCGCAAGCGACTGCTCTTCGAACTGGCGCTGCGTGAGCTGGACCCCGGTCTGCCAAGGTGGATGGTGGGCGACTCGGCCAGCGACATCGAGGCCGGCAAACAGGTCGGCGCCACCACGGTCGCCGTGCTGACGGGCAACGGCGCCCGGGACTTCTCCCACGTCGGCATGGTCAGGCCCGATCACATCGTGGCGAGCCTCGGCGACGTACCTGAGCTGATCCGCCGGAGCCGAGCCGGCCTCTGACCCGGACCGCACAATGGGCTATACGCCGCGAGGAGAGCTCCAGGTGATCGCGGCGTATGCCGCGTGGTTGTGAATGCTCTCGTCATTCACAGCTCGTACGCGATAGGCGGCGATGCGGTCGCAATCAGACAGAACCTGGCACACATTACGCACCATGTCCTCGACGAAGACCGGATTGTCGTAGCCGGCCATGGTCACGTGACGCTCGTCCGGCCGCTTGAGCAGAGCGTAGACCGGAGACGAGGCCGCCGCCTCAGCGATGTCGATCAACTCGTCGAACCACGGGCCGCTCGTGTGGTCGGCGCCCTTGACCTCGATCGTGATGTGGCCGCGCTGGTTGTGCGCACCGCGATCGCTGATGGCCTTGCTGCAGGGGCACACGCTCGTCACCGGCACTTCGACGCTCCACGCCAACTGCGTACCGGCCACACTGCTACGTGCCGTGATGGAACAGGTGTACTCAACGAAGGCGCGGGCCCGCGTCACAGGCGCTTCCCGTTCCAGGAAGTACGGAAAGGTCAGGTGGACCCGTGCTCTGTCGCTTCCCATGTGCAGCCGCAGTTCGTCCGCCAAACCCGCCGCGGTGGCGGGCGTCAACTGCTCCCTCGAACCATGGAGTACTTCGATGAAGCGGCTCAGGTGCGCGCCCTTGGCCTCCGGGCCGAGGTCAACCGCCATGGTGGCCGTGGCGACGGTCTCTCGCTTCGCGCCCTGTCCGTCGGCCACGAGGACGGGATACCGCAGACCTTCGATCCCGACCTCGTCCAACGGCACGCCCCGGCTGTCATGCGCCGCCTGCACATCGGTGAGCATCAGCTCTCCCCCCGATAGACACATCCAGAAGTGCACGTCTCTCGAACGTGAATGGCCGAGATCGGCAGGGACCCGACCAGGCGGTCCCAGATCCACTTGGCCAGGTTTTCGCTGGTGGGATTCTCGAGCCCCTCGACCTCATTGAGGTAGTAGTGGTCGAGCCGCTCCTCCAGGGGCTTGACCACCTTCTTGATCTCCCCGAAATCGATTAACCACCCTGCGGAGGGATCGACCTCACCGCTGACGTGCACCTCCACGCGATAGCTATGGCCATGCAGCCTGCCGCACTTGTGGTTCTCCGGTACGTTCGGCAATCTGTGGGCCGCTTCAAAGGTGAACTCACGAAAAATCTCGATCACTCGATTCCCCAAATCTGTGACTTTTGACGTTCACGTGAAGCCGATTTGATCTGTCGAGAACAGGGTCGCGCAATGCTTTTCGGCGATTCCTCGCGATCGGGAGCGCGCTGAGTATGAGCGGACGCGGGAACGCCCACGGTCAACCCGGAGCATCCGCACGCGTCTCCGACCGTGCGCCGAGAGCCGTCCAGACATGCCACTGATGCGGCAGACGACTGAGCGACGTCTCGACCTGACACAGAAATGCCCGCGCATCCCCTGAATAGCGATGGCAGACAATGTTCAGCTCCGGGCGCCAGCCGTTCACCACTTCCGCGCACATGAAACTGACGAGCGCCGCGTCGTCGCCGAGAATTCGGAATATGCGCTCTGTCCCGTCCGGAAGCCGGGCATATTTGGCACGGAAAGCCGGTGTTCCCGGCTCACCGATCGAATCGATGGGCAGGATGAAATCCCAGCCGTTGTTCAGCCCCCGGCGCGCGCTGAGCATTGCCTGCCACGAAGGAAAGGCCAGCGGAGTGATGAGGCCGCGTTGACGGTGTCCGACCTTCGGCAGGACCAACCGCCGGCTGTGCTCAGGATGAGCACTGCTGAAGGCCACGTTGTGGCCGCGCACCGCGAGCATCGCGGCGATGGCGCCCAGCATGCCGGTCCTGGCCGTCAGAATGAGGTTGCCTCCCGGCGCGATCGGGTGATCACAGGAAAGGCCCAGCGCGCGGACGGTGTCGGCGGCGCCGAATCGCCGGAGGGTGTCGTCGAACGCTCGTCCCGACGCCGATACGAGCACATGTCTTTCGAAGATGAGCAGCCGTTCCCGCAGGCTGGGAAAGGGGCCATCGCGTATGCCGAGCGTCAGGTCCCGTCGCCACCAGCGGGAGCGCGGCCGCAATCTCGACTGCGCATATCTGGATAGGAACCGCCTTCGATAGAAGGCCTTGGCCTCATCCATGTCCCTGCCCGAGAAGCAAGGGCTCGACGACACCGTGATGGTCGACAGGCGGCCGTTCCCAGGGAAAGACCACCCAGTCGTCGGCCGAGAACACCGAGTAATCCGGTCGCTCCGTACAACCGTCATTCACCACGATGACGGCCGCGCGCACCTCCGTCGCCCCTGCCTGGCCTGCGCGCTCCCGGACCCCCCGCAGTGTGCCACCATCTCCCGCGATATCATCGACAAGCAAGACCCGGGCACCCTCCAGAGACTCCGGAACCAGCCAGGAGATCTCGACCTCGTCCCGTTCGGCGTAGCGATCGTCCGAGGAGTTACGGGTCACCCCGATCGCTCCGACGTGGCCGGAAAGCAGGTGCCCGAGCACGGTCGCCAACGGGAGGCCGCCCCGCGCGATTCCCATGATGACGTTCGGCTGGAAGCCGCTGTCTGTCACCTGTCTTGCGAGTTCTTCCGCGGCATCGCCGAACGCGGGCCAGTCGAGGCGCAGCAGCCGCTTGCGCTCCCAGCGCGGGGTCATGACGCCTGCCCTTGTGCGGGAATGCCGCTACCGAAGGCATTTCGGCATGGACGCGACATCGAGTTCTCCTTGTCATTTGCGGGTGCAACACATTTCCAGCACGGTCGTCCCGCCGGCGGTGTCCCGCCGGCGGGACACCGCCATGAAGGGCATCTCAATTGATAGGCTCTCACCGCGTGTTCCCTACAGCACCACTTCGCCCGATCCGGCCGGTACAAATGATGCCGCCGACTCAGGGCCGCGTGCTACCGGCGGTCGCCACCGGCTAATAGGGTGTCCCAAGTCATTCTTTCTTAACGGGGCACCCCGTCGTGGGGAGATAACTTATGACGACTCATGCCACGAGCTGGAATTTCCGCCGGGCGGTTGTGACGGGTGGTGCGGGCTTTCTCGGGTCACATCTGTGTGAGTGGCTGTTGTCCCTGGGCACACAGGTCGTGTGCCTGGACAACTTCCTCACCGGGATCCCAGCCAATGTCGCACACCTGACGGACGATCCCGGATTTCGGCTCGCTCGCTGCGACATCACGGATTTCATCCACGTTTCCGGAGAGGTGGATCTTGTCCTGCATTTCGCCTCGCCCGCCTCCCCCGCGGACTATCTCCGGCTGCCGATCCAGACCCTGAAAGTCGGCAGCACGGGCACCTTGCATTCCCTCGGACTCGCCCGGGAGAAGAAGGCCAGATTCGTACTCGCCTCGACATCGGAGGTCTATGGCGACCCCCTTGAGCACCCGCAGCGCGAAGTGTATTGGGGGAACGTCAATCCTTTGGGGCCGCGCGGAGTCTATGACGAGGCCAAACGCTATGCGGAGGCGCTGACGACCGCGTACCGGGCGAACTGCGGCGTGGACGCCGTCATCGTACGGATCTTCAACACCTACGGCCCGCGAATGCGTCCGGACGATGGCCGGGCCATTCCCACCTTCATCCGCCAAGCTCTTGTCGGGGAACCGATCACGGTCACCGGGGACGGCAGCCAGACCCGCTCCGTCTGTTATGTCGACGATACTGTGCAGGGCATTCTCGCGCTCGCCGCGAGCGGCCACCCGGGTCCGGTGAACATCGGCAGTCCCGACGAGACCACCATCCTCCACCTGGCCGAGACGATACGGGACATGGTCGATGCCCAGGCCCCGATACGGCTCATCAACCGGCCGGTGGACGACCCCAGCGTGCGAAGGCCCGACACCACGCTGGCCGAGACCTTGCTGGGCTGGAAAGCCACGACTTCGCGCGAGCAAGGACTGCACAAGACCATCGAGTGGTTCCGCTCGGCATTGGCCGGCCAGGAGGATCTGCCTTCCTTCACACGCTGATCACGAAGAGCAACCGAGAGATCGATCATGGCACTTGATGGGTGGCTCCGACGGGCCGCGGATCAGCATCCCGATCGACCTGCGATCATCGAGCGCAACCGCGGGACCGTCCGGAGCATCACCTGGTCGCAGTTGGACCGCATGACCGCGCCCGCGGCGAGCCCGCTGGGCCAGGGGCACAGGCCGATCCTGTGCGTCGACCTGCCCAACACGCTCGACGGCGTGACGACGTTGCTCGCCTCCCTGCGAACAGGGCTGCCCGTTCTCCCGCTCAATCCCATGACTCCACCGCGGGAGCGCGCCGAGCTCATGGACCGATTGGCCGCCACCTACGGCCCGGTGTACGAGCACAACCGGCTCGTAGCGGCTGGAACTGGCCACAAGAGGTCGTGCCGGGGCGATTACCTCCTGCTCACGGGCGGCTCCACGGGACGGCCCGTCCCCATCGAGGGCAGCCTCGGCTTGGGCGGCTTCCCGACGCTCCTGCGCCGAACGGGCTGGAAGAAGGGGCAGCGCCAGCTGATCGTCGGCCCCCTCTATCACACCGCACCTTTCATGCACCTGGTCGCGGGCATCCTGGACGGGCACACCATCGTGGTCCAGGGCGTGTTCGAGGCGGGCAAGACCATTGACGTGCTGCACCGCCAGGCCATCGAATGGATGCAGGTCACACCGTCGCACATGCGCAAGCTGCTCGCCGAGCCGGGCCTGTCCCCGGACCGGCTGGCCTCGCTCAGGTCGCTCGTCCACACGGCAGGCCCCTGCGACGACAAGACCAAACGGGCCTGGATCGACCTGCTCGGTGCCGATCGGATCTTCGAGTTCTACGGCGCCACCGAGCAGATCGGGATGACCGTCGCGCGTGGCGACGAGTGGCTGGCACGGCCCGGCACCGTGGGCAAGGGCTTCATGACGCGCATCCGGATCCTCGACGAAGACCGGCGCCCGCTTCCGCCCGGGGCGGTGGGCCGCGTCTTCATGCGCAACGGCCGGCCTGTCTCCAAGGCAATCGAGCACACCGTGGACGGTTACCTCAGCCTCGGCGACCTCGGCCATCTCGACGAGGACGGCTATCTCTATCTCACGGGACGTCGCCAAGGCCTCATCATCGTCGGTGGCTCGAACGTGAACTCATCCGAAATAGAAGAGGTGGTCCTGCGGCTCGCGGACGTGGCGGACGTCGCCGTCGTCCCGATGCCCGATCCCAGCCTCGGCCAGATTCCCGTCGCCCTCGTGGTCAGGCGTGCCGGCAGCGGACTTACGGTCAAGGAGATCGCTCGGCACTGCCGCGGATTGTTGTCTCCGTACAAACGGCCTCGTCGTATCGAATTCGTGGACGACCTTCCCAGAACCGAGACAGGCAAATTGCAAAGCTGGCGCCTGGAAAACCTGCGAACTTGAGAGGTAAAAGCACGCATGAGCGCATCGTCTGCTGCACGTCATGAGCACGCGATTACGATCGACCACCCCGATGTACGGGCAGCCGCCGTCTACGAGGAAAATGGCGAGCTCATCGTCGCCGTGGTCCCCAAATCGTACGCGAGCGCGACGGGCATCAGGGAACACCTCTGGAAACGGCACGCCTTGCAGGTCCTCGTGGTCGTGGTGGACGAGCTGCCCGCCATGACCGACGGAGCCGTGGACCTCACGAGATTGGGCGAGGAGGTGGCCACTCTGACCGCATCTCAGAAGTCACGCTACGTTGCGGCGTCGGGAGACCTGGAAAGGCAACTGGCCGGGTTGCTCGGGGAGATTTTGGAAATCGAGCGGGTCGGCGTCCTCGACGACTTCATGGACCTGGGTGGAAACTCCATGGACATGGTTCAGCTGAGCACCCTCATTATGGAACGTTTTGGCGTGGACCTGTCGCTGGAGATTGTTTTCGAGGCGGCTACGGTCCGAAACCTAGCCAAGATCGTGCGGCAGCGGAGCTGACCCATGTCTTTCCCGCAGGGTACGGCGAGCGCTCCTGCTCTCATGGTCCCTGACGGCACATGCCTGCGTTACGGCGACCTCAGGCGTGCGATGAGTCCATGGCAAAAGGCCACCGCGACGCTGAGGGACAAAGGGCTGGTGCTGCTGTTCGCCGACAACTCCCTCTCCACCGTTTTGTGCTACCTGGCCTGTCTGGAATCCAGGCACACGATCATGCTCGCCGACCCCGCGCTGAACGAGCGCGCCGTCTCCCGCGCCCTGTCCGCGTTCCAGCCCGAACTGGTAGTGCGGCCACCGCGAACGCTACGGCTTCCGGACGGTTATCTGCCCGCCGATGAAGCGATCTGGCGATGTTCGCGGATCGACACGAGCCCCGTTCACGACGAGCCCGCCCTGCTGCTGATGACATCGGGCAGCACCGGCGCCCCGCGCGTGGTGTGCCTTTCGCGGGACAACCTGTTCAGCAACGCCGACAGCATCGTGCGGGCCCTCGGCATCACCGAGACCGATCGTGCGATCACCTCCCTGCCTCTTCATTACTGCTACGGCCTGTCGGTGCTCAACAGCCACCTCGCTCGCGGCGCGAGCGTCGTCCTGACCCACCAATCTCCGACCAGCCGGGGGTTCTTGCGGCAATTGGCAGAAACGGGCACGACGGCACTGGCCGGGGTTCCGCTCACTTATCAGGCTCTGTGGCCGATCCTGAGCAGGCAATGGCCATCCACGCTGCGCACGCTCACCCAGTCCGGCGGGGTCCTCAACAACGTCAGCGCCTACACCCGGCTGGCCGTGGAGCGGAACAGCCGCTTTTTCGTGATGTACGGGCAAACCGAGGCAACGGCGAGAATGGCCGTACTGGACACCGCAGCACACCCCGAGGCCATCGGATCGGTGGGAAGAGCGGTGCCGGGTGGCAAGTTCGAACTCCTCGACTCCGGCGAGATCGTTTACCGGGGCCCGAACGTCATGCTCGGATACGCCGACAGGCGGGCGGATCTGATGGCAGGCGACCGCATGAACGGTGTCCTGCGAACCGGCGACCTCGGTTCCCTCCGCGACGGCAATCTTTTCCTGCGCGGCAGGCTCAAGCGCATCGCCAAGGTCGCCGGGAAGAGGATCAGCCTCGATGAGGTCGAGAGCGCCTTTCGCGCCCTGGACACGACCGCCGTGGTCGAGTCGGAAGGCGTGGTCATGGTCTTCTGCATGGCGGAGGTGGACGCGGCTCACGAACTGGGCCGCGAAATCTGTACCGACCTTGGCATCTCCCCCGCTTACCTGCGGATCAGGCAGGTGGACAACCTGCCCTATAGCGCGGCCGGAAAGATCGACTACCAGGCGCTGAAGTAATCGTCACGTGTTTACATCATCCAGCGCCTCCGAATGGGCGGCGTTAGCCGGACGGCTCGGGCACCGGCGCTGATCCCAAGACCGTGAAGCGCCATGTCGACTACGGGGGCTCAACCCGTATGAGCGGGCGCAGGTGGCGCAAGGCTCAGGTGGGCGGGCCGGGTGGGGCGGGCCGGGTGCGCGGGCGGCCGGACTTGAGCCGGGGAATGCCTTCGCGATGCTGGGCGCGGCGACTCACCAGCGCCAGTGGCGACATACCGCTGTTCCCTGGTGTTCCACCGTGCAGAGCCCCTGGATGGGACGGACAGTGAGGAATTCATGAGGCGGATGCGATTCGGCACAGGGACGGCGTTTCGCCGGCGGCTGCTCGTCGCCGGCATGAGCGCCGCCCTGGTCACGGCCTCGATGTGCCTTTCGCAGCCGGTAGCGGCGAGTTCCGGGGCCTGAGCGCCTACGACAAGCTGGTCCTCTCGGACCGCCCGGTCGCCTACTTGCGGCTGTCGCACCCCTCCCAAGGTACAGAGGCCGACCGCACCGGCAACGACCACATGGGGACCTTCCACGGTGTCACCAGCACAGTCCGGCTGCCCAACCAGGACGGGGCATCCGTCTTCAACGGCTCCTCGGGATATTTCGAGGTTCCCACCGCCAAGCAGGTCCACATCTCCACCACGGGCAAGTTCACCGTGGAGGCGTGGATCCGGCCGCACACCCTCCAGTTCCCCGATGAGGAACAGACCGGCTACGTCTACTTCATGGGTAAGGGCACGAAGTCGGGCAGCGGCCGCGATCGCGAGTGGGCGGGGCGGATGTACTCCAAGGACAACGACGAGGACCGCCCCAACCGCATCTCCGGCTACGCCTGGAACCTCGACGGCGGCTACGGCGCCGGGGCATACTTCCAGGTGCCGGTGAAGGTCAACGAGTGGATCCACTACGCGGTCACGTTCAACACCACCGAAGGCACGTACGGGAAGGTGCGCATCTACCGCAACGGCGTGCTGGCGGGCACGGATAACCTGGCCTACCGCCCCGGGTACGGTGGACGAGGTCATCGTCAGACCCAGGCCGGGGTCCGCGCCGGTCAGGGTTGGCACCCGCGACGGGAAGTCGTATTTCAAGGGGGCGGTCGGAAAGTTCGCGATCTATGACCGCGCGCTCTCGGGCGCGGAGCTCCGGTCGCACCACGCCGCGATGACCGGATCGGCCGGGCCGGACTTCAACGCCGACGGCGTGGCGGACCTCTTCTCGGCCGCCACCGGGACACTGACCATATGGAACGGCGATGGCTCCAACACGTTCGCCCCCGGGCAGGAGATCGGGCTCGGGTGGACGGCCTTCAGCAGGCCGATCGCCGGTGACTTCAACGGCGACGGCATCGGTGACCTGGCGGCGGTCAAGAAGGACGGCAATACGCTGCACGTCTGGAACGGTAAGGGCTCCAACAACTTCACCGGCGCCATCGAACTCGGGCCCGGCTGGGCACCGTACGCCGCCACGCTGATGTCGCTGGGAGACATCGACGGGGACGGCTACACCGACACAGGCGCCGTGCACAGCGAGTTGCCGAGGGTGGCGGCGCAGAGGGACTCGTAGAAGCGCCCGACCGACCGAGCGCTGGCCCACAGGCCGGCGCCTGGGTCGGCGGATCTGTGGAACGAACCGCTGGCCAGCACGGCCTGGATCGCGGCCGCGGCGGCGCCGAACAGGATGGGGCCTGTTGCCGTGCCGTTGGAAATGGCCTAGGGCGTACAGGAAGAGGAGCGGCTTTTGCGGTGCGCGCTCGCCACCTCTGGTCCAGCGCCAGGTCTCGGCGACCCGCTCGATCCAGTTCCCGGTCGGCCAGTTTAGGACGATCTTTCGACCTCGGCACACGGTATTTCGCGGTGGTCGGCTACACCCTAGAGTCGCCGGGCGAATGATCTTCAGCCAGGCGCTTACCAGCATTTGATCAGCGCGAGCTGGACGGCCTGCTGCGTACGGTGTCCGATCGCGAGCTGATCGACCGGCGGTCGTGGGACCTCGCCGACTCCCACGAGGCCCTGGCCCGGCATCTGGGCGCACTCACCCGCCGGGCGCTGCGCTCCGTACGGGGCGAGACCGACGCGGTACAGCTGACTGCAACAGCACCACTCCTGTGAAGACACCCGCATCTGTAGAGCGGGGATGCCTTTGTACACCTCCCACCACGGATATCGTCCCGACCAGGCCAAACAGCAGTTAAGTGATGGGCGTCGGAAGGTCATCATTGACGAGAATACGCACATCGAGCGGCAGCTACATATCCCCCATTACAAGACATATTGGACCCCAAACGGCTCCAGCTCTCCTAAAGCGGGTGCCGCAGGTTCGAATCCTGCCGGGGGCACTTATCTCCACCAGGCATTTTGGCTTCTGACCTGCGGTTTTCCTGCCGCAGGTCTTTTGCTCTCCAGACCCTCGGTAGGCCACCAGGAGTTGTCGAATGCAGCCGCAGGACAGCGTTCTGGGGACATGTGGGGGATGATCTTGAAGGCATTCCCCGAGGTCGGCGCTGTAGTTCGGGGGTCAAGCTGTCGCTATCGAGTCACTCGTCTCAGATTGGCGACGTGCAGCGCCTTGCCCTCTTTGACCTTGACCGAACGCTCATTGACCTCGATGCCGCGTTCTGCCGGTGGGCCGAAGAGTTCGCGGAGCGACAGCACTTGGGGCCCGAGGGGCTCGCGTGGCTTGTCTCCCAAGATCGGGATGCGCGCCCACATCGTGAGGTGTTCTTCAGTAAGGCCCGCGAACGCTTCCGTCAGGTGACATCCAATCTGGCCATTGATCATGGCGTGACCTCGCCTTGGCCAGTTCACCTGTCACGGACTGCGAGGTATCTGTGTCATTTAAAGTGGCCATTTTCCGGCGAAGGGAGCAGCTGCCGTGTCTGACGCTGCTCGGTCAGCTGGCGTCGTCGGCGGTTGCGGTGCTTATGCCGCAGCTGTTCGACTGACGACCTCCGGTTAGGAGCGTCTCGTTCCGAGGAGGCGCCTGCGGATCGCGGGTGTTCCGAACAGCACGCCCATGACGACGATCCACGCCAGCAGCACGGGCATTGGGTCCCCACCCACCGGCAGTGTGAACAGGAGCACAGCCCAGGCCACGTAGGCGGCGATGAGCACAGTGACAACTATGCGGAGGGCACGCATACATTTCAGCCTACCGCGCAGGGCCTCTGCTACCGGCGATGCTGCGGCACCCGCGACAGCACCCGTACGGTTGTCGGCACGTCGGTCCTCGCGGACTGAGGTGCCGTCAATCGACGGACCCATTCCGGGACTGGCCGGACGTGGGCCGTCGTGCACCTGGACGACGGCACCGACACTTTGGAAGCCAAGGTCCCGCCGATGGTGTACAAGCGGTGCGCCACCCACATGGTGGAGGGTGTCGAGGTCCGCGTCACCTGGAAGCACCGCCCGCCCAGCGAGGGCCAGCCGGCCCTCATGTGGGTGAAGTCTCTCCGCAAGGCGGGCATCTCGGTCACACTCGGCGAACTATGCGCACGCCCCGACGAGGATCTCGGAGAGTTGTTCGTCGTGGAGGCCGACGTCGTCGCGGCCGTCGAGAACCACCATGGCAAGCGGGGCGTGGTCCTGTCGCTGGACGACGGCACGCTGGGCGCGGAAGGGGTCATGGTGGACTCGTTCCTGCCGTCCTTTCACTCGCGTGGATGGCTCGGGAATCTGCGTGCGGGGCTCGGCTCAGCTCCTGGGCCAGACAGTCGTCCAGACGGCGAACGGCCTCAGCGCCGGGCATGCCTTCGTCGACACCTTGCCCACCCCCACGAAAGCGCCGTAGTACCGAACTTCGCTCGAAGGCTTGTCAGGGTGTGTCCTGCAGTCGACCACCACCCTTTGGGTGCCCGTCCCAGACGTGCACTTCCCCCAAGCCACGTTGGGGCCACTGGGCCAGACCCCATGAGTACAGTTGCGAGGCACCGCCTGCGCGGGGACGGCGTTCAGGCTCAGGGCCAACACACCCGAACAGAGCGCCACGATGGCCGGGAGTTTCCTCATGTCATTCCTTTCGTGGGACGTTCTCGTGAACGTCAGCCTGTCAGGCCGGGGTATAGCCGGGGTATGCCGTAGCACGATGGCAGCGCGCGAGCGGAGGCGACGCACACCCCTCCCAACGCGCCACCTCAGTGGCTCCCCCACACCGGCCGGGAAAACCTACAGCCAGGAAGGCAGCCGAGGTCGGCGGAGGACGCCGAGGTGAAAGCGCCCGCGCTCACCATGGACCTGCTGGCCACCTTGTCAGAGGTGGATGACGGCCATGGAAGGGCGTGAACTCCGGCGCGCCGCGCGTGGACAGGAAAGGGGACATCAACGCATGTCAGGTACCGGATATCAGACGCTTCTCGACTGCCGCCGCCCCAGCCGATACCTACGCCAGCACGGCTTCGCCGTCTGACCAGCGGCTCCTTCACCGTCGACCCCGGCGACTACGAAGTGCTGGTGGGCCGTTCCGCCGGCGAGCTGGCTCTCGGGGCGACCATCACCACGGGCGGTCCCGTCCCCGGACCGCGCGCCGTCGTCGACCTGCGTACCTAGGCTGCTGGCTTCGACGACTACACGGGCATCCCTCTGGTCGACGCCAGCCGTACCATCGGAGATGTGATCGCCCCCAGCGGCCGGCCCGCGACCCTCCTCTTCCGCTCCGCGGACCTGTCCGGCGCGGCCGAGGCCGAGGTAGCCGGCGAGGGGCGCCTGGCCTTCGCGGCGGGCGATCGGCTGCTCGCCGAGATCGCGGTGCCCGACACCGGGGGCGCTACGCGTGGACGACCGTCGCCGCGGATCTGGACGCGGCACTGGAAGGCGCTCACGACCTGCGGATCAGCCTGCGCGGGGACGCCAGGCTCGCCGCGTTCCACTTCGGCTCCTGAACTTCGCCTCAGCCGTAAGACCGGCTCGTCACTACGATCAGCCTCAGAGCGGACCTGAGGACGGCGATGGCGAAGCGTGTGACGATCAACGATGTGGCCCAGGCTGCAGGGGTTTCCCGGCAGACCGTGACCCGCGCGATCAACGGAATGGGAGAGATCAACGAGCAGACGAAACAGCGTGTCCTGGAGGCGTGCGAGCGCCTCGGCTACCGGCCGAGCCGGTTCGCCCGCAATCTCGTCGCCAGGAAGAAGACCCGCGCGATCGGCTATCTGGTCGCCTCGTTCCGCAATCCGTACTACACCGAGATCGCCGGGGACCTGCTCAACGCAGCCGCGGCTCGGGGCTGGCACGTGCTGATGGCCTCGACGGAGACGGAGGAGGAGTCGGCGGCCATGGAGATGCTGGCGGGACAGGTGGACTTGTTCATGGGCCACTTCTTCCTGCCGGACGACGACCTCGCGCAGGTCTGCCGGGGAGTTCCGCTGGTCATGGTGGATCGCCTGATGGACCGGTCCGGCATGCACTCGGTGGAGATCGATCTGCGTGAGGGTGTACGGCATGCGATCGAGGCGCTGCGAGCCAGGGGCGTACGGCACCTCGGGATGATCGATTCCGACTTCACCATGCGGGACTCGCCGACCTACCATCCCTCGCTCCGGCGGGAGTGGTTCGAGGAGTTGGCGGGCGCCGAGTCGGCACGAATGATCACGGTCGGGGAGGAGTCGCTGGCCGGTGGCGGGAAGGCCTTCGCCGAGCTCGTGGCCGCCCATCCGGAGGTGGATGCCGTGCTCGTCTACAACGACCTCATGGCCATCGGCGCCGTGCAGGCCTCGCACGCGCTGGGCATCGAGGTGCCCGGGCGGGTCAGGATCTGCGGTATAGACGGGCTGAGCCTGGGCGAGGCGGTGCTCCCGCGGCTGACGACGTTGTCGATGGGGCGTGAGGCCGTGGTGAACGCCGCGCTGGACATCGCCGAAGAGCTCGCCGCGGCCGACTTCGCCCCGCTTCCGCCTATGCGACGGGTTGTCAACCCGTGTCTGATCTGGCGCGAATCCGCCTGACGAAGTTCCCCATTGACATGGAGCCACCCCGCTCCGTAGCGTGACGTTTCCAACAGATGTCGTGATCGTTCACGGCCGTTTCGGGAACGTTCACGTCCCCTTCTCTTCGAGAGCGCGCCATCGTGCCTTCCACCTGCAAGAGTCTGATCAACCGGTCATGGAAGTTCACCTACGGAGACCCGTCCGGCGCCACCGAGCCCGGCTATGACGACAGCGACTGGTACGACGTCGGCCTGCCGCACTCCTTCGGCCAGCCGTACTTCATGGAAGCCGGCTTTTATGTGGGTCGTGGCGTCTACCGGCGGGACTTCGTCGTCGAGCACCCGGACAAGCGCGTCGCCCTGGAGTTCCAGGGCGTGTTCCAGGACGCCGAGGTCTACGTCAACGGCCATCACGTCGGCCGGCACCTGGGCGGTTACACCGCTTTCGTGATGGACGTCTCCGAGGCGATCCGGCCCGGGATCAACCAGCTCACCGTGCGGGTGAGCAACGAGTGGAACCCGCGCCTGGCGCCGCGGGCGGGAGAGCACGTCTTCAACGGCGGGATCTACCGCGATGTGTCGCTGATCGTCAGTGAGAAGGTCCGCTTCGCCTGGCACGGCACAGCGGTCACCACCGACGGCAACCGCGTCGAGATCGCCACCGAACTCGTCAACGACGGGGACACCCCCTTCGAGGGGCAGCTCGACGCCGTGGTGAGCCTGGACGGCGTCGAGCTAGCTGATGTTAGCGCTCACATCAGCCTGGAAGCGGGCGAGACCACTACCCACCGGACGCAGCTGCTGCTCGACGAAGTCCGGCAGTGGCACCCTGCCACCCCGGTCCTCTACCAGCTCGACCAGCGGCTGAGCAACGGTGAGCAGGCGAGCGCGACCTTCGGGTTCAGGACCGTCGAGTTCACCACCGACGGCGGCTTCTTCCTCAACGGCGAGCACTACCTCATCAACGGCGCCAACGTCCACCAGGACCACGCCGGCTGGAGCGACGCGGTGAGCCACGCCGGTATCCGCCGCGACGTCGCGATGATCAAGGAGTGCGGCATGAACTTCATCCGCGGCTCTCACTACCCCCACCATGAGCAGTTCGCCGCCGAATGCGACCGGCAGGGCCTGCTGTTCTGGTCGGAGCTGCACTTCTGGGGCGTCGGCGGCCACGACGCGGAGGGCTACTGGAACGCCAGCGCCTACCCGCCGCACGAGGAGGACCGCGCCGAGTTCGAGGAGAGCTGCCTGCGCGCGCTCACCGAGATGATCCGTGTCAACCGCAACCACCCCAGCATCATCGTCTGGAGCGTCAGCAACGAGCCCTTCTTCACCGACGCGGAGGTGATGCCGGAGGCCAAGAAGCTCATCACCCGCCTGGTGGACCTGGCTCACCAGCTTGACCCGACCAGGCCCGCCGCGGTCGGCGGCGCGCAGCGGGGCGGCTTCGACGAGCTCGGCGACCTGGCCGGCTACAACGGCGACGGCGCGGCCCTCTTCCACCAGCCGCCCTGGCCCAGCCTGGTCTCCGAGTACGGCAGCACCATCGAGGACCGGCCGGGCGTCTACGGCCCGCGCTACACCGACGGCGTCGAGATCGAGCACGCCTGGCGGGCCGGGATCGCGCTGTGGTGCGCCTTCCACCACGGCAGCATCATCACCGACATGAGCCGGATGGGCTTCATCGACTACTTCCGCGTGCCGCTGCGCTCCTACTACTGGTACCGCAACAAGCTGCGCGGCATCGAGCCCCCCGTCTGGCCGAGCGAGGGCACCGCGCGAGCCTTACGGCTGAGCTCCGACACCGAGACGATCGGCACGGACGGCACCGACGACGCCTACCTCCGGGTCGAACTCGTCGACGAGAGCGGCGCGGTCATCTCCGACGAACGCACGGTGACCATCGAGGTCTTGGAGGGCGGCGGCCTCTTCCCGACCGGCACCTCGATCGAGCTGCCCGTCGTAGACGGGATCGGGGCGATCGAGTTCCGCTCCCACTATGCCGGGGTCAACGTCCTGCGCGCGAGCGCCGAGGGTCTGGAGCCCGCCGCCCTCACGATCCTGGCGACCGGTGGCCCCGAGTGGACCGGTCAGCCGCGCAAACTGCCCTCTGGGCCGCCGAGCCTGCGCTACCGGCCCGGCAGCGAGCGGCTGCTGTCGGCCAACCGGCCGGTGTTCAGCAGCGGATCACCCGCTCATAACGTCACCGACTACAGCACCGAGCACGGCTGGAGCGGCGGGTGGGTCCGCGTCGACCTGGAGGGCGCGTGGCGGCTACGGCGGATCGAAGTCCGGTTCGGTGAGGGGGCCGACGTGCCGTTCGTCATCGAAACCGACGACGGCGCCCAGGTGGCGGCCGGTCTGACCGGAGGCGGCCCGGCCCGCGTGGAGCTGGACGCCCTGCTCGCCCACGAGGTTTGGGTGCGCTTCCCCGCCGGGCCGGCGGAACTGATCGAGGTGAGGGTGTATGGCCACTAGCACGCGCCTGCGGCGCATTCGCCGGAACTGGCAGCTCTACCTGCTCGTCGCGGTGCCGGTGGCCTATTTCGCGATCTTCAAGTACATCCCGATGGCCAACGCGGTCATCGCCTTCAAGGACTACAGCGTTCTGGACGGCATCTGGGGCAGCGAGTGGGTCGGCTTCCGGCACTTCCGCGCCTTCTTCGACAACCCGGTCTTCTGGACGCTGGTCAGCAACACCTTCATCCTGTCGGCCTACTTCCTCCTCGCCAGCTTCCCGATCCCGATCATCCTGGCGCTGGCGCTCAACGAGGTCCGGCGCGGGTTCTTCCAGCGGACCGTGCAGCTGGTCACCTACGCGCCGTACTTCATCTCGACGGTCGTGGTCGTCTCCATGACGATCCTCATCCTGTCGCCCAGTGTCGGGCTCGCCAATGACGCGCTGGGGCTGTTCGGCATCCCCTCGATCGACTTCCTCGGCAATCCTGACTACTTCCGGCACATCTACGTGTGGAGCGACATCTGGCAGACCGCCGGATACTCCGCCGTCGTCTACATGGCCGCGCTGGCCGGCGTCGATCCCGGGCTGTACGAGGCCGCCCGGGTGGACGGGGCCACCCGTCTGCAGAAAATCATCCACGTCGACCTGCCGGGCATCATGCCGACCGCGGCCATCATCCTGATCCTCGGCGTCGGCAACATCATGGCCGTCGGCTTCGAGAAGGCGTTCCTTCTGCAGAACCCGCTGAACCTGAGCCAGTCGGAGATCATCGCCACCTATACCTACAAGGTCGGCCTGCTCAACGCCGACTTCAGCCAGGCCACCGCGGTCGGCCTGTTCAACTCCGCCGTCAACCTCGTCCTGCTCATCGTCGTGAACAGGGTCGCCAAGCGCGTCACCGGATCGGGGCTCTGGTAACCATGATCAGGCAATCGCGGACGGACTGGCTGTTCATGGTCGGCGTCTACGTGCTGCTCGCCACCTTCCTGGCGGTCGTGCTGCTGCCGCTGCTCTACATCGTGGCCAGTTCCCTCAGCGATCCGAACGCGGTCAGCTCCGGCCGGGTCACCTTCTGGCCGGTGGACTTCACCCTGCGCGGCTTCCAGGTGGCACTGTCCGATCCGCAGATCCTCGTCGGTTTCGGCAACTCGCTCTTCTACACGGCCGTGGGAACGTTCGTCAGCGTCAGCCTCACGCTCATGCTGGCCTATCCGCTGTCCCGCAGGGATTTCGTCGGAGGCGGGCTCCTCACCCGGCTGATCGTCTTCACGATGCTGTTCGGCGGCGGCCTCATCCCCACCTACCTGGTCGTCAAGTCTCTCGGCATGATCGACACGCGGTGGGCGCTGATCGTCCCCAACGCGATCGCCGTCTGGCAGGTGATCATCGCGCGCACCTACCTGCGGCACTCCATCCCGCGCGAGCTGTTCGAGGCCGCCGAGATCGACGGCGCCAGCCACTTCAGGGTCCTCTGGTCGATCGTGCTGCCGCTGGCCAAGCCCATGATCGCGGTGATCGCCCTGGTCTACGCGATCAGCAACTGGAACTCCTACTTCGACGCCCTGCTCTATCTCAAGAGCGACGACCTCTATCCGTTGCAGCTCGTGCTCCGCAACATCCTCATCCTCAACACCCAGAGCAACGGCATGGACGTCGCCACCGCCATGGAGCGCCAGCAACTCGCCGATCTGCTCAAGTACTCGCTCATCGTGATCTCGACCGTACCCGTGCTCCTCATCTACCCCTTTGTCGCCCGGCACTTCACCAAGGGCCTCATGATCGGCTCCGTCAAGGGCTGACACACCCCCCACCTACAGACATCGAGGTATCACCGTGTCCGTCAGAGTCGTCGCAGCACTCACCGCCGGTTTCCTGGCCCTGGCCGCCTGCTCCGCTGAGGAGCCCAAGCAGGAGCAGAAGGCCGGCACCATCAGGATCTTCGCCCAGCAGAACGCCGACCAGCACCTGAGCAAAAGCCCGTTCACCAAGCGCCTTCAGCAGAAGCTCGGGGTGACCCTCACCTTCGAGACCACCACCTGGGACAGCGCCTCGGCCAAGGAGAAGCGCCAGATCTCGCTGGCCAGCGGCGATCTCCCCGACGTCTACGTGCTCATCCCGTGGGTCGACGGGTTCACCCAGTCCGAGCTGATCCGCCTGGGCAAGCAGGGCGTGGTCGTGCCGCTCAACGACCTGATCGACAAACACGCACCCAACGTCAAGAAGACGCTGGACTCGATTCCCGACTTCAAGCGGCTGGCGACCGCGCCCGACGGGAAGATCTACGGCATGCCGCAGTGGAACGACTGTTTCCACTGCTCCTATGCCGCCAAGCTCTGGATGAACTCGGCCTGGCTGAAGAAGCTCGGACTCAAGCAGCCCACCACCCCCGACGAGCTGCGCGAGGTGCTGCAGGCGTTCAAGACCAAGGATCCCAACGGCAACGGCAAGGCCGATGAGATCCCGATGAGCGCGAGCACCGCCAACCCGCTCCTGCCGTACCTCATGAACGCCTTCATCTACGACCCGCAGGGCAGCCCCGACTACGGCTCCACGCTGGCGGTCAACGCCGGCAAGGTGCAACTGCAGCCCATGCAGCCCGGCTGGCGCGAGGGCCTGCGCTACATCGCGGGGCTGTACAAGGACGGCCTGATCGACCAGGCGGCCTTCACCCAGAACGGGGACGCGATGAAGGCCAAGGGCGACAAGGCAGGGGCGAGCATCGTCGGCTCGGCGACGGTTATGCATCCGGCCCAGCTGGTCACCATCGGCCAGAAGGACCGCCGCGACAGGGACTACGACGCCGTGGCCCCGCTCACCGGCCCGTCAGGCACGCAGTACGCCACCTACACGCTGCCCAGCCTGCCCGGCGGCACCTTCGTCCTCACCTCCAAGGCGAGCGAGGCGACCCAGATCGCCGCGATCAAGATGCTGGACTACATCTTCACCGAGGAGGGACACCGGTATGGCGAGTTCGGCGAGGAGGGTGTCGGCTGGGAGAAGGCGGGCCCCGGCGACGTCGCGCTCGACGAGAGCCTCAAGCCGTCGTTCAAGACACTGACGCAGCCCGAGGGGGTGGAGGGCGGCTGGGGGCCGGCGGCGCAGTACAACAGCACCAAGGAGTTCCGCAACGCCCAGGTGGCATCGACGCACATCTACGACCAGGCGGGCTACGAGCGCCGCCTCTTCAAGGCCACCGAGCTGTACGCGGGCAAGGAACCCAAGGACCAGATCTTCCCGGTCTGGCACATCAAGATCGCACCGGAGCAGGCAGGCGAACTGGCCACCCTGCAGACCAACATCGACAACTACGTCAACCAGTCCAGCCTGCAGTTCGTCACGGGCCAGAAGAACATCAACGACGACGCCGCCTGGCAGGCTTTCCTCGACGGGCTCAACGGCCTGGGCGTGACCCGCTACCTCCAGATCCAGCAGAAGGCCTACGACGCGCTGTGACGACACGACATCTCCTCCGGCTGCACGAACCCGCCGCCGATTTTCACGACGGATTCCCGCTCGGCAACGGCCGGCTCGGCGCGATGGCGTACGGCAGGCCGGAGGTGGAGCGTTTCGACCTCAATCTCGACACCTTCTGGTCGGGCGGCCCCCTGCCGCCCGAGCAGGGCCCCTCGCCCGCCGCTCTGCTGCCGGAACTGCGTGCGGCGATCGCCGCGGGCGACTTCGAGCGCGCGGACCAGCTCGGCCGCCGCATGCAGTCAAGCGGCTGGACCCAGGCCTACCAGCCGCTGGGGTTCATCGAATGGCGCCACACCTCCGGCGGGGAGCCCTCCGGCTACCGCCGCGAGCTCGATCTCGCCCGGGCGGTGACCACCGTCAGCCACGACGGCGGGCAGCTGATCAGCTTCGTCTCCGCTCCTGCCGGCGTGCTGGTCGCCTCGGCTCGCGAGCCGCTTGAACTGCCCGCATTCACCTCACCCCACCCGGTCGAGGTGATCCGTGACGGCGAGTGGCTCACGATCACCGGCCGGGCGCCCGCGAACGTGCTGCCCGATTACGTCGACCGGGAGCCCGCCGTCGTCTACGGCGCCGACGCACCCGACCGCGACGGCACGGTGGCCGCCGGCATGGGCTTCGCCGTCGTCATCGCCGTCCAGAGCACCGGATCCGGCGAGGTGCGGATGGTCGCCGCGGCCGCCGACGGTTTCCGCGGCCATGCCGTACGGCCCAGCGCCGACACCGCCGAGCTGGCCCGGCAGGCGCGCCGGCAGGTCGAGGCCGCACTGGCCAGGAGCACGGCGGAGTTGCTCGCTGAGCACGAGGCCGACCACCGCGGCTACTTCGACCGGGTCGATCTGTCGGTGCCCGACGAGCGCGCCGAGCTCTACTACCACTTCGGCCGCTACCTGCTGATCTCCAGTTCCCGTCCCGGCACCCAGCCCGCCAACCTGCAGGGCATCTGGAACGCCGACGTGCGGCCCGGCTGGAGCAGCAACTACACCACCAACATCAACCTCCCGATGAACTACTGGCCCGCCGAGCCCGCCGGCCTGCCCGAGCTGCACCAACCGCTGTTCGAGCTGATCGGCGGCCTGCTCGATACCGGCCAGGACTCGGCCCGGCACTACTACGGCGCCGCCGGAGCCACCACTCACCACAACACCGACCTGTGGCGCTTCAGCGCCCCGGTCAACGGCGATCCGCAGTGGGCCAACTGGTCCTCCGGCCTGCTCTGGCTCACCGCCCACCTCTGGGACCACCTCGAGTACGGCGGAGCACCCGAGCTGCTCCTGCCCGCTCTGCGCAGCGTCACCTCCTTCGCGCTGGACTTGCTGGTTCCCGACGCCCACGGCAAGCTGGTGATGAGCCCGTCGACCTCGCCGGAACACCATTTCCTCACCGAGGCAGGCAATCCGGCGGCCATCTCGGCGGGCGCGGCCATGGACCAGGAGCTCGTCCGCGAGGTCCTGACCCGTTACTGCTCGCTGGCCGACGACGAGCTCGCCGAACGCGCGGGGAAGGCGCTGTCGCAGCTGCGTCCGGTCGCGATCGACGGCGAACTGCTGGAGTGGTATGACCGGCGGCCCTCCCAGGAGCCCGGCCACCGCCACCTGTCCCACCTCTACGGCCTCTACCCCGGCACCCGGATCACCGAGTCGGGGACGCCGGACGACTTCGAGGCGGTACGGCAGGCGCTGGCCACCCGGCTGCACCACGGCAGTGGACACACCGGCTGGAGCCAGGCGTGGATCCTGTGCCTGGCCGCCCGGTTGCGCGACCCGGAACTGGCCGAGCGCTCGATCGCGATCCTGCTCGACGAGCTGGGCTCCGTCTCGCTGCTGGACCTGCATCCCCACGGCGGCCGGCCGTCGGGCTACATCTTCCAGATCGACGGCAACTTCGGCGCTGTCGCGGGGATGACCGAGTTGCTCGTGCAGAGCCACGAAGGCACGGTCAGCCTGCTGAAGACGCTGCCGGGGAGCTGGGACACGGGGTCGGTGCGCGGCATCCGCTGCCGCGGCGGCCACACCGCCTCCGTGGCTTGGTCGGCTGGTGTGCCCACCTGGGCATCGATCACCGCGGGGGCGGACGGCCGGCTCATCGTCGAGGTGCCCCGCGACACCCCGCCGCTGACCGTCACCTGCGGCGAGCGACACGTCCCGGCCCGGGAGATCCCCGGCGCGCTCGCGGGGCGCCGCTGCATGGCCTGGGACGCGACCGCGCTCACCCACTACACGCTCGTCCCCAGGGGTTCCCTGTGAACGCTCGCGCGACCGGCCACTGAAGACGCCGCTGCCCAGGTTCGCAGCCTGGAACGGCGACGATGCGTTCTGGTGGCCCTCACTCCGCACCGAGGCAGGACGCGCGCGTGTAAGACACCCGCCGGCCTGCCGCCGGTGAGCTCGGCACACGATCAAGGTGCTGGACGTGATCCTGGCACTGACCGGAGGCGGCACGGCCAACGCCAGCCAGACGATCGCGACGCAGTCGTACCAGCTGTCGTTCACGCGGTTCGACTTCGGTCAGGGCGCCGCGCTCGGCAACATCCTGATCGCGATCTCCCTGGTGTTCGCCGTCTTGTACTTGCGCGCCAACCAGCGTGCCATGGAGGGGTGAGGTCGGCATGGCACGTCGTGACAAGCGCGGCTGGGGCAGCACCGTCGCCGGGATCGCCATCCTCGCCGTGCTGCTGTTCCCGCTCTACTGGATGGTCAACGTCTCACTGCAGCCGGGCGGGCCTCCAATCTTCAGTGGCACGGGACAGCGGCCTGGTGGAGCCGTCCCAGCGAAGACCGGCGATCTTGTCGGTGAGGTCTGGCAACGTTTCGTGGCATGACGACCGACCTCCTCGCTCCCTACCGGTGGTTGCAAGGCCCTGATGGGAGTCCGCAGAACCCCCTGGGTGACATCTACTGCGTGTCATTCTTTGGCGAGCTCGACCCCGTGGAGGTGCTGCGCAGGTTCGGCTCCAAAGAGGCGTCCGGGCGGGAAATGACCTTCCGGGAGCTGGACGAGGAGGTGTTCGAGTTCGTCGAGGAGACCGGCGGCGGGCAGGGTGGTGGTTACGTCGGGGTGGTCAAGGCCGGTACCTGGAGCGTGGCCATCGAGCTATGGGGCTGGTGCGCGACATCGTGGGAGACCGCGACCATGCTGTCCCGCGGGTGCGAGATGGTGGCTGTCGGGCGGCACGACTACGCCGAGGATTCATTCATCTATGCCGTCGACGGCACGGTCGTCACCAGCTTCACCCCGAGCCGGCCATGCGATCGGCACGGCGGTGACGCCAATCGGCTCAACGAGCTGATGCATGCGGTCGGGCTGCCGCCGCAGGAGCCTGAAGACGACGCGAAAGGGGAGGAGTTGTGGGATGACTTGTCAGAACACGGCCTGGCCCGGGTGTTCGCGCTGGCGGCCAGAATCACCGATGTGTCGCTGACCCCGAATCTACTCGACGGTCCCCTACTCGTCGGCGCCATCGACGAGGGCCTCAGCTAGAGCTAATAGTCGGATTTCAGGGCGGATATCGCATCAAGGCTCGTTGCGCGGCCCTTGCCGTTGAGCGCTATCCGAGGATGGAGTGACAGGCCCAGTTACGGATTCAAAACTCGGGACGGGAAGGCGGGAACCGTTCGTCACACTTCGCGGCGATCCACGGCACCGCTGGCTTCCTGTCTCTGGCTCGTGGGTCGTTGTTTCCGCTCTTCCTCGCGCAGTCCGCGGGAACCGCGGTCTTCGTTGGCGGAGCCAGCGGCTCATTTCGATGGCGCTGGCGCGGCACAGCCGGGAGCGCTGATCGGCGATGGGGCCTTGGCGATTTCACCTTGCTCCTCGACGCGTTGGGGGTTGGCCGGGGGCGTGGTCGAGGGCAGCGCTCGCGCCGAGGGCGTCAGCGGCGGACTGGCCGGACCTGCTGGCGTACTTCAAAGGCTTCTACGGCAACGACTTCTTCGACTGGGAGAACGACGTGATCTATTACCGGCTGCATCCGCACTGGATGACCGTCTACGCCCCCGATCTCGCGAAGCTCACTACGGCGTCCCGGTCCTGATCCGCAGCGCCCCTTGCGCATGCCCGCCCAGCTTGAACTGATCGTGAACAGAATTGCTGAACACTTGTTTTCGGGCGCGCCCTTCCAGCATGATCATGGTGTATCGCTTCCCGGGTTTCAAAGGAGGAACGAATGCGTCTACGTGCAGGGCTCCTGGTAGCCGGCATGGCCGCCGCGATCGTCAGCGCACTCGGCGTCCCTGCTTCTGCTCAGACGGCCGCCTGGACGTACATCGGCGTGTACACCAGCAAGTACAAGTGCGTCGACGCCGGCCAGATGTGGGTCCGTGAGGGTTGGAACGAGTACGAGTGCTCGGGGAGCGGCACCTACTGGGAACTCTGGGTCCGGTAGGCACTTGACGCCATCGCTCGCTTGACCCATGCACGCGGCCCGCACCGGCTGGAGGACGCGGCGCCCGGGCCGGCCTCCGCCGCGACGGGCTCACCCGGCCGGGCAACCGTCGGGTAACGGCCGTCAGGCCCCTGGATTGAGTCCTGCCGGATGGCCTGGCCCGCCGCGCGGTGCTCGGCGGCGGCGGCCGGGTCCGTCTCGTCGGACACGGCCGCGCCCCGAACCGTCGACGGCGGACGGCCCAGACCGGCGGCGATCCGCCGATGCCCCACGCCCCTGGCCTTCGCCTCCAACGCGGCCCCGACCACCTCGACCCCGTCAGCCCGCCGCAGCAACCCCGTGACCGGCAGCAACACCTGCGTCCGGGCGCACGAGCTGCATCGCGTCCGCCGAGGCTGCGCCTCGATCAGCGCCTCGCCCATGCCCCGCAGCCGGCGTCGACGCCCGCCGCAGCCCCACCCGGTCAGCGCTCCCGCGCACGACGGGCATGTGATCTCGCCTGCTCGTAATCGCCGCTCGACCTCAGCCGCGTCGACCTCTACCGTGATCAAGGTGCCTCCGGGCACACTCGCACGGCGCTCACGAAGTCGCCGCCAATCGATACCGGGAGGGCCGTTGCCATGTGACTCACGTCACTCAGAACACGGCCACCGTGACGGCCGACCTCTCGATGATCAACCAGGACGATCCGATTGATCTCCTAGGGGTCCCGGTAGTTATCGCCGAAAGTCCAACGGACATAGGTCTGACCTGCATGGATAGATCTTGGCTCGCCGTCCAGTGATCGTGTTCTCAGAAAGTGTCACCAGCCTCGTTGGTTTGCCGCCATTACTGCCGGGACCCCGACGCGTCATGAGAAGGTCGACTCCTTCGGCGCTGGGTCGTCGGTCCAGCCCAGCCGCTTGATCACATACGCCGAGGACCCGTCACCCTCCTGTATGGCGAGCAGTTGCCCGCTGTCCCGATCGATGATGATCTGCTGACGGGTGGGCGCTTCGCCGTAGGTCAGTGCGACCCCGATGCGGCCGTCGATGTCGGTGACGTCGTTCTCAACCCGCACACCCGGCAGGCCGGCGAGCACGCGGTAGAGCGCGGCCCTGGTGGCAGGGGTGCTCTCGACGTCGAGAAGGAGCCATTTGCTCGCCCCCCACAGCCACGCCTCTGGGGTCTCCTTGTCGTTGGCCCGCAGCATCTCGGTCTTGAGCGCCTCGGGTTCGGTGGGCAGTTCCGTCACTGGCTTGATCGTCATCTTCAGCGGGGTGAAGTAGGTCTTTCCCGACAGGCAGCCGTCGCACAGGTCGGGCGAGCCCGCGTCCTTCCACGCCTGTGCGTCAGCGGGCGTGAGCGGTTTGGCGGAGACGGTTCCGCGCTGTGTCCGATACCCGCGTTGCCGGCTCGCCCACAGCACGTCCCTGACCCGCTCCTCGACGGTGTAGGTCGCGGTCTTCATTCGCGCCACTTGCACCATCTCCCGCCGCCACCACGCCCCGGTTCCCGGGGGCTGGGCGGCCAGCCGGTCGGCCGCTGCGGCAAGCACCGCGTCCGCCTCCGGCACCGCAGCCGTCTGGACGTCCGCCCCGCCCAGGAGAGGCACCGCCACGAAGCCCCCGGCTATCACCGCGCTGACCGCCACCGCCGCGAGCATCACCTTGGGCCAGACCGGCCGGTGCCGCCGCCGGGCGGCGCCCAGCATCCGGGCGCGGGCGGCGATCACCGTGGCGTGGTCGGCGGGCGGCACCTGCGGCATCATCTCGTCGATGAGCTGGAATTCCTTCATCACACCTCAACTCCCAATGCGTCACGAAGCTTGGTTCTGGCCCGGCTGAGCCGGGAGGCGACGGTGCCGTAGGCGATGCCGAGCGCCGCCGCCACCTCGTCGTAGGTCAGTTCGCCGTAGGCAACGAGCAGCACCACGTCGCGCTCACCGCGCGACAGCCCGGCCAGTGCGGCCGAGAGTTGCCGTACGGTCACCCGCGCCGCGACCCGATCCACCACCCGCTGGTCATGGCTGTCCTCGTCGGCAGGCGGCCCCGACCTGGCCAGTGCCCGGTATCGCCGCAGCTCGGCACGACGGTGCCGGCCGATGAGTTTGGTGGCGACGCCGTACAGCCAAGGCCTGATGCCGCCTTTGGCGGCGTCGAAGCCGTCACGCTGGCGGAAGGCGATCAGGAAGGTCTCGGCGGCGAGGTCCTCGGCGACGTCGAGGTCGAGGCGGCGGCCGATGTAGCTGCGAATCTCCTCGTAGTGGGCATCGAAGACGGCAGAGAATCGCTCGGGATCGGCGACCGCTCCGTCGAGGAACGTGGTCATGCATGGGTCTCTCTCGCCGGGAATGTCGAACACTAGTGATTGCCCGGTCGCCGCCAACCCTTCCATGTGAGTTTCACAGCCGCTCGGCGAGTCCCGCATCGAGATCTCATGCTCACGGCGGCGCCGCACACGAAACCGGACACGCCCAACCCACCCATCGGTCAAAGATCAACGCCATCAACGACCGACAACCCTGCTATGTCCTCATGCAGAGTGGCGCGGAACAATCGCTGAGGCGTCCGGTACAACACACCTTGGGGACAGTGAACGTGCCGGCACCGCCACCGGGGAGTAGTCCCGCGGTCGCCATCGACTCCTACCGCTCGACTTCGGGCAGGTGCGTCTTGGCGTCGTCGTAGGAGGCATCGGCGGTGACCTTGGCGGGCCGCCCTGAAAGGGATCCCGATGCCCGTACAGAGATCCCACTTGCGCGGCCCCCACGCGAACGCCTCGAAGTCGAGCAGGATCACCCGTCCATCCGCTGCACGGCGCAGCAGGTTGCTCTTGTGGCCATCGCCGTGAACATGCCCGGCGGGCAGGGCGAAGTTGATGCTGCTGTACTCGGCGTACAGGTCCTTGACCCGCTGGCGGAGGAACTCGAGATCCTCGTCCGCGACGTTGCCGGCGCTGTTCAAGCGGTCCTCTACGCGCGCCAGTGGGTCGAACAGCGGCAGGACCAGATCCACCGGCTTGGGCACATCGTGCAGCTGTCTGAGAATCACCGCCAGGTCGACGAACCCCGGAGTCGGTCCGGATCCGTCCACGTGGCGCCAGAACGTCACTACCCGGCTTTCGTGAACGGTTGTCTGGGAACTCGCCGGCCTTGATGGCGACGCGCAGTTGGTTGGCCACGTCCTCGTAGCGCGTGGCAGGCTTCGCACCCTCTGCGGGCTGCCCCTGCACTCTCCGACCGCGGCCCATCTGACTTACGACGAGGCCCTCGCGTTCCAGTTTCGTGAGTGCTTGCCGCACGGTGCCGCGAGCAACGCCGTACGTCCGCATGAGCGCCGTCTCAGACGGGGATCATCCCGCCTGGCGGATGTTCACCACTGGCGAGCCGCTGGCGGAGGTCGCTGGCCAACGTGGCGTAGGCGGGCTGAGCCTATCGCCTGCCGCAACTGAGACGCCTCACCGCCCGCGCGGCCGAGCGCCCGGCAGCCTGAAGCATCGCAACCGGCGGGTTATCCACCCTGCGCTTGACGTGCGGCCTGCGCGGCGACGCGCTCGATGGCCTGGACGGCGACATCGGGCTGGTCGAGGTAGATGTAGTGGCCGCTGTTCTCGGCCGTGCTCAGCTTGCTACTGCTGGACAGCGCGAGCCACTTGCGCTGGCCCGCGGTCCACGCCTGCTCCAGTCGCGGCCCGTACTCGGGGACCGCCGCGAGGTACGGCTTGCCGTGCTGGATCACCTCCACCGGGATGTTCCCGGCTGAGGTGACCTTGCTGTCGGTGATGACGAGCTCCTCCGGGTTATGGCCCTTGAATATCGCGAGGTTCTGCGCGCGCAATTCGGCCGCCGGTCCCCTGGCGGATTCGGGGATCGACTTGGTGATATCGGCCAGCATCGTGGGCGGTGTGGCGTCCATCAGGACCAGCCCCTTGACCCGGTCCTGGTGGTCGGGTGTGTACCTGGCTGCGATGAGCCCGCCCAGGGAGTGCCCGGCCAGGACGACCGGACCGTCATCGGCGACGCGGGCGAGCACGCCGGTCAGGATCTTGCCCGTGCTGGAGAAGTCCTGTGGGCCGTCCGGCTGGTCGCTCGCGCCCGCTCCGAGCCGGTCGTAGGAGCAGACCCGGTTCTTCTTGCTCAGCGTCTGCTGGAGGGCGGCCAGCTTGTCCAGCCCATCGCCTGCTCCGTGCATCAGGATGATGACCGGCTGGCCTTTCTCCGGGTCGCCGGAACAGGACACGTTCACCGATCGGCCCGCGACATCGATCTTTTCGGTCCCGGAGATCGGGGCGGCATCGGCTGTCCGTGTGGCGGGGGCGAGGGGGTCCCAGTTCTCCATCGCGTCACCGTCGCAGCCGGCGACCCCCATGCCGAGCGCGGTGCAGCACAGCGCGGCCGCGACGGATGTCTTGATCTTGCGGAGCATGAGGTCCTCCAGTGAGGGAGTCGACGCCGGGATGATGCGCACGGCGGTGTAGCGGGAAACGCAGATGGAGCGTCGTGGCCGCGCTGTAACGCTACGGATCGGGCGGTCCGAGATCGTCCCCGCGCGGTGGACATTCGCCGGTAGCTCGTGCGAGGGACAAGTGCGGTCTGCCGGGCAGGGCCGCGATCGCCGCGCTCTAACGTCCGGTGCGGACGTCGCGGCGGCGTCGTACGACGAATCGCATGCGCGCCTGTCCCCCGTGCGAGCTACTCGCGAATGTCCACCGCGCGGGGACGATTTCAGACCGCCGGATCTCTAACGTTTCCCGGCGTGGCGGCGGCGCTCCGCCGCGGAGTCCTCCACGTAAGAGAGTCGTCATGCGGTTGTTGAAACAGCTCGTCCCCGTCGCGGTAGTCGCCTTCGCCGGCGGCATGATCGTGGGCGCGGTGCAGGGAAGCCCGCTCCTCACCCTGCTCCTCGGCGTCGCGACGGCCGTGCTCGCCGTATTCGTGTACGTCCGGATGGTGCGCTGGTCTGAGCGCCGCGCACCGGTCGAGGTGGTCGCGAAGGGCGCCGTCGCCGCTATCGTCCGCGGGATGCTGATCGGTGTCGGGATGTTCGCGGCCGTCATCGTGAACATCGCCTTCCTGGGCGGCTACCGGATCGACGGTATGGGCTCGGTGCCGGGCGCGGTCGGGCTGGTCGGGTTCATGGCCGCCGCCGCGGTGACGGAGGAACTGCTGTTTCGCGGCATCCTGTTCAGGATCGTCGAGGAGCGCACCGGGACGTGGATCGCGCTGGCGCTGACCGGCCTGCTGTTCGGCCTGTCGCACCTGTTCAACCCGCACGCCGACCTGTGGGGCGCGATTGCCATTGCGATCGAGGCGGGCGGCATGCTCGCCGCCGCCTACGCCGCCACCCGCACCCTGTGGGTGCCGATCGGTGTGCACTTCGGCTGGAACTTCGCCGCGGCCGGCATCTTCGGCACCGAGGTCTCGGGCAACGGCGCGTCGCAGGGCCTGCTGCACGGTGTGACGTCGGGCCCCGCCCTGCTCACCGGCGGCGAGTTCGGACCGGAGGCGAGTCCGTACGCGGTGGTGTTCGGCCTGCTGCTGACGGTCGGGTTCATGTGGCTGGCCCGCCGGCGCGGCAACGTGGTCCCTCTCCGGCGCGGCGCGACCGTTACGCTCGCCCAATGATCGAGCGACGACGAGTCACCGACCTGTGGCGGCGGTCCGACGTCACGGTCCGGGATTTACCGTTCGGGCTGCTGATGGCCGCCGTATCGCTCCTGCCGGCGCTCCACGGCAAGGGGACGCAGGTCGGCGACCTGCCGGCCCGCCCCTTCGACGCGCTGGCCATCGTGGTGATTGCCCTGGAGTGCCTTCCGCTCGCTGTGCGGCGGCGGTGGCCGGCAGTCTGCCTCGTCCTGGTGTCGCTCGGCTTCGCCCTCGACCAGATCCGCGCCTACCACGTGTTCGCGAGCAACGCGATGCCCATTGCGCTCATCAGCGCGGGCGCCCACCTGGAGCACGGCCGACGCGTCACCGTGGTCCTCCTTTCCATGGCGTACGTGCCGCTGGCGCTCGCGCTCGGCCGGCTCGGCGCGACCGAGAGGCCGGAAGGGTACGTGGTGTTCTACCTGGCACTGGCTCTCGCGTGGGGCATCGGGGCCTGGCTGCGCTCCACCCGCGCCGCCGAGGCCGAACGCCGCCGCCACGTCGCCGAGGCCACTCGCGCCGCCGAACGCACCCGCATCGCCCGCGAGCTCCACGACGTCGTGACCCACCACGTCACGGCGATGGTCGTACAGGCCGAGGCCGCACGCTACCTGACGGCCGCGCCCGATCGCCTCGACGCGACGTTGAGCGCCGTCACCGACACCGGCCGGCGGGCCATCACCGATCTGCGGCACATGCTCGACCTGCTCAAAGCCGATCACGACACCGACGTCAGCATGCCCTCCGCGGGTGAGCTCCACACGCTCGTGGAGCAGACCCGACGAGCCGGGCAGCCGGTGGAGCTCACCGAGGAGGGCAGGCCGGCGGAATCGGCGGGCAGCGCCGAGTTCGTGACCTATAGGGTCGTGCAGGAATCCCTGACGAACACCCTTAAATACGCCTACGGCAGCCCCACCGCGGTCCGGGTGCGCTACGGCGAGAAGGAAATCAGCGTGGAGGTCAGCACCGACGGCCCCGGCTCCCGGGCCGCCTCTCCCGGCGGGAGCGGACGCGGCCTGGCCGGGCTCCGCGACCGGGTCGAGGCCCTCGGTGGCGAGTTCAGCGCCGACCGGCAGGCGGGCGGCGGCTTCCTCGTCCGGGCCCGCATCCCCGCCGAGAACCCGTCGTGACGACACCGATCCGGGTCCTGATCTCCGACGACCAGGCGCTGATTCGCACCGGCTTCGCCACCATTATCGACGCCCAGCCCGACCTGGAGGTGGTGGGCGAGTGCGGCGACGGCCGCGCCGCGGTCGACCTCGCCCGCCGGCTCGACCCCGACATCGTCGTCATGGATGTGCGCATGCCGATCCTCGACGGCATCGAGGCGACCCGCCTGCTGGCCGGCGCCGGGGTGACGGACCCCGTCAAGGTGCTCGTGGTGACAACGTTCAACCTGGACGAGTACGTCTACGAGGCGCTGCGCGCGGGGGCGAGCGGCTTCCTGCTCAAGGACGCCCCACCGGCGCAGCTCCTGCACGGCATCCGCACCGTCGCCTCGGGCGCCGCGCTGCTGGCGCCCGAGGTGACGCGGCAGCTCGTCGGCCGGTACGCCTCCCGGATCCGCCCCGCCGAGGCCACGCCGGACGACGTCCCGCTGACCCCGCGCGAGCTGGAGGTGCTGCGCCTCATCGCCGACGGCCAGTCCAACAGCGAGATCGCCGCCACGCTGGTGATCAGCCAGGAGACCGTCAAGACGTACGTGTCACGCATCCTCACCAAGCTCGACCTGCGCGACCGCGTGCAGGCCGTGGTCTACGCCTACCGCCGAGGCCTGGCGACCTGAGGCACACCGCCCGGAAACTTCGATGGGGCGAACGCCGCAGACGTCAGGAACGGTCCGTGGCCCTGCTCGACCATCAGCGCGCGGCCGTCGGCCCGGTCCGGCGTGTACACGCGACCAGCGGGCCGAGCCGACGTCGAGCAGGTTGAAGAGCTGATCGAGCTGCTCGCGGCGTCCCGACCGGCGAGCCCCGGTTCCTGCGCCCCGGCTTTGGCCAGGCCGCTGGTCGGCTGAAGTTCCTCAGAGCGCGACCGAGCGCAGCAGTTGCTCCAGGCGCCGCTCGCCGTCGCGGGTCTGAGCGCCGGCCGCAAGCGCGCCACGCAGCAGCTTCTCCGCGGCGGGCCGGACGAACTGACTCGCCCACGCCTCGTGCTCGCGCAGCATCCCGGTGGCCAGGTCCTGCGGCGGCAGAGCGCTCTTGACGGCCGCGATCGAGCCGTCCGGCAGGTCGGCGATGTTGCGAGCGAGCCGGTCGACGAACGCGTCGATCTCGTCGGCCGGCAGCGCGCGATTGACCCAGCCGTAACGTTCGGCCGTCTGCGCGTCGAACAGCTCCGCGCCCAGGACGATCTCCAGAGCGCGGTTGCGGCCGGCCCGGTTCAGCAGGTACTGCGTGCCGCCGCCACCGGGCACGATGCCGCCCAGAACCTCCATCTGGCCGAGCCCGGCCCGGCCGATCGCCGCGAAACTCATGTCGGCCGCCGCGACGAACTCGGCCCCTCCACCACGAGCCATCCCGGTCAGCTTGACGATCGTCACCTGGGGCTGGGTGCGCAGAGCCTCGCCGAGTGCCTGGAAGACGTTGAGCCCGGCCGGCGCCCCGGCTGTCGGGTCGGCGGCGGCGTCCTCGTCGTCCACGAGCGTCATGTCGACGTGGGCGATGAAGAATTCCGGGTCGGCGCTCTCGAACACGATGACCTTGGCCGTCTCATCTTTCCGCAACGTGGTCAGCAGCGTCATCAGGTCGGCCATCATCGCCAGGCTGAGAACGTTCACGGGAGGGTTGTCGATGACGACCTTGACGACACCACGGTCGCGCGTCATGTGCAGGGTGGGGAAGGTCGGCTGGCTCACGCCGGGGGACTCCTATCCGGAGGCAGCGACGGCGATGCGACAGTGGCCACCGCGCCGCTAGGTATCTGATGTATACCTATGGTTGGGTGATCGCCTAGGTGCGTCAATAACGCACTTTTGGCATCTCAAGCATCGCGGAGGATACCTAGGTGACCGATAGCAGCGAGCCGAAGCAGGTCTTCCGCGCCGACTGCCCGACACGACCGATCCTCGACCAGATCGCGGACAAGTGGTCGATGATGACGATGGCGGTGCTGGCCGAGCCGAAACGGTTCAACCAGATCAAGCGCCAGCTCGAAGGAGTCACCCAGCGCGTGCTCACCCAGACCTTGCGCCGCCTGGAACGCAACGGCATGATCGAACGCCGCGTCCTGCCGACCTCGCCCGTAGGGGTGGAGTACTCGCTGACGCCACTCGGCGAGTCGCTGCGCGAGCCGTTCTCCCACCTCTACACCTGGGCGGTCGAACACGCCGACGACATCGTCGCCCGGCAGCGGGCCTACGACGCACGCTCCACACCTGCCCACCCACCCCAGTGACGGCTGAGCGCTCATCGTCCGTGATCGGCACGTCGGGCAGTTTGCGATCGCGGGCTGTCGGGGCTTCACCCAAGGCCAGGTAGTTAAGGGGATTTGGTTCTTGTCAATCGGCTGAGACGGGCAACGGGACTCCTGTAGATCAGATGTTCGGCGAAGATCATCTGAAGAGTGGAGTCCCGTTGCGGGATCAGTCTGTCATTTCCCGGGTGGTGCGGGTGGCCGCGGGGGTGTTCGCACCGGGGCATCTGGGAGAGCTCACGCAGGTCGTGCCGTTCGAGTTGGTGGATGCGGTGCTGGCGGAGACCGGCCGGGTGCAGCGCCGGATCCGGGAGCTTCCCTCGCGGGTCGGGGTGTATTTCCTGCTGGCGATGTGCCTGTTTCCGGAGGTCGGCTACCTGCTTGTCTGGGACAAGATGACCGGCGCTCTGGCCGGGCTGCCCGCTGTTGTCTCACCGACCGCAAAAGCGTTACGCGACCTGCGCCGCCGGGTGGGCGGTGCGCCGATGCAGGTGCTGTTCGAGGTTTTGTGCGGCCCGCTGGCGCGGCCGACGATCCCTGGGGTGCGGTTCGGCCGCTACCGGACGGTCTCCTTCGACGGCGGCAGCTCGCTCCAAGGTCCCCGATACCAGCCGCAACCGGGCCTGGCTCGATCGGCTGGCCCATGGCGGTTATCCCCAGCTGGAGCTGATGACCCTGGTGGAGACCGGCAACCGGGCGATGATCGGCGCGGTCTTCGGGCCAACCGCCACGGGCGAGACCGCATACGCCAAGCGGCTGCTGCACCTGCTGAGGCCGGACATGCTCGTGCTGTGGGACAAGGGATTCGATGGCAACGACTTCCTCGCCGCGGTGACGGGCACCGGAGCTCAGGTCGTCGGCCGCCTGCGCAGCAACCGCCGCGTCCCGGTCCTGTCCCGCCTGGCAGACGGCTCCTACCTGTCGATGATCGGCTCGGTCCCGGTGCGGATCGTCGACGCGCAGATCACCGTGACCTGCGCTGACGGCACCGTCTTCGACGCCCCCTACCGGCTGGTCACCACGCTGACCAACGCCCGCCGCCACCCGGCCGGCGCCCTGGTCTCCTTGTATCACCAGCGCTGGGAACACGAATCGGCTTACTACGCGCTCCGGCACACGATCCTGCGCGGCCGCGTGCTGAGGTCGGGCGACCCGCTCGGCGTCGAGCAGGAGATGTGGGCGCTGCTCACGCTCTACCAACTGCTGCGCACCGTCATGGTCGACGCAGCGACGACCTCGCCGCTGTGGGGGCATCCGTACCGTCAGCGTGCCGGTGGGGGTGGTGTCCGAGAGTCAGCCGGTCTGATCACCGGATCGGACCAATCGGCGTTCCCAGGCCAGGGCCGCGACCACACCGATGGCATAGGCGACCAGGTCCCATGGGTCGGGGAACGCGCCGACCAGGACACCGCCGATCCCCGGCGGGGTCATGCCGAGTATTTGGTAGAACTCGACGGCGGCGGCGATCGCGGCCGTGGCCAGGGTGCGGCGTGCGGCGGTGGTGCGCCACAGGAGCCCCAAGAACGCGTAGACCAGCATGGTGGCGACGACGTCGCTCACGTAACCGCGGATGAACGGTTGTCCCGGGCCCCGGTAGAAGAGGACAAACGCGCCGACGGCGAGGGCGACGCCACCCAGAAGGACCATGGCGCGGCGCATGAGATTGACATCTTCTCCGAATCTCAACGATCAGGACGAACTGATCATAGAGCTCGTCCCTCATGGCGGCATGCTGATTGCGTCAGGTCAGCGACCGCGCGGTGGAGTGCCATGGCGACGGCATGCCAGCACGCTGGGACGATCTCAAGGCCGCCAGCCCGGATCATGCTGGCCGCCCACCTGGAGAAATTCCTGACCGTGCACAAGCCCCCCGATCTCCCGTCCGCTCCCGCTCAAGCTCGGATCGGCAGACTCCAGTCATGGCCGTGACACAGCGGTTCGTCCGAGTCTCAGATGTGCGCCTACGGAGATCTGTCAGGTCTGGAGGAGCTCGAGCGCGCCCGCCACGTCTGAATACGCCTCACCCAGGGGAACGGCTGCCCGATGGCAGCAGGCGGTCGCGCCGGTACTGCTCGGCGGCCTGCGGAGTCGGACGATGTTGCGAAGGCGGCGGTCGCCCGCGTTCTGGCAGGCCGAAGCCACTCAGCGCAGTACGGCCGTCAGCAGGTCGGCGCCCAGCGCCGTCAGCTCGGGGAGATTGAGGGTGTAACGGACGTAACGACCGTGCCGCCGGGCCGTGAGCAGGCCCGCGCGGCGCAGGACAGCGAGGTGGCGGGAAACCTCCGGGGGTGAAAGTTCCCACGCGTGGGCCAGCTCACCGGTGGTGTGCGGGCCGCGGGCCAGGGTGCGCAGCAGCCGCAGTCGTACCGGATGCGCGAGTGCCTCCAGCCGTAGTGTGACCGTTTCCAGCGATACCGGCTTCGATGGACTTGCCTCGGCCACGGGGTACTGCACCACCGGCTGCCACCCGGGCGCGTGGACCACCACCAGGTGCGGGCGGCCGAAGACGCTGGGGAGGAAGGTGACCCCGGTACCGTGGGCGGCGGTCGTATTGTCCTGCAGCTTGTCCACGATGATGCAGTTGCCGTCCGGCGCCAGGGTGACGGCGCTGGAGATTGACGCGAGTGCCGCCCCGATGCCCTGGCGCTTCAGCAGGTCGTTCTTCAGGCGCAGGTCGGTGGCGAGTTGCACGGCGACGCCCGTCCAGGCGGCGTCGAAGAAGGACTCGGCGCACTGTTCGAGGGTGTGACGCACCCGCGCCCGCACGGCTGCGGGGTCCGCGAGCAGCCGTTCCGCGAAGGCCTCTTGGAGCGCGCCGCGGGCCTGGGCGAGGTCCAGGGCCCGTTCGCGCGCCGTCGCGTCGGCGAGCGGCGACGGCGCGGCGAAGTGGACCCGGTTGCTGCCGCACGTGGTGATGAGCGCGGCGGTCACATAGGTTTCATCGTCGATCCGGTCTACATCGTCCAGCTCCTCGGCGAGGGTCGGCCGGGGACGAGCGGGGACCAGGAAGTCGGCTCGTGAGGAACGCCAGAGGAACTCCGCCTCCCTGAGCCGCTCGGCCAGCTCCGGCCGCAGCCCAGCCCAGACGTCCCCGGCCCAGCCGGCGAGCTGCGGGTGATGCCCGGGTTCGGCCAGCACGTGCAGCATCGCGGTCAGCTCGGCCAGCGGGGAGGCAGCGAACCGCACTCGCCCGGACGGCAAACCGCCGATGTCGATCCTCAACGTCATCCCCTCATCATCGCTGGTCGGATGGCCGACGACCGCGTCGATTGACGGTGTCCGTCAACCGACACAGTCGGCCGGGCGGCCGAACGCATCGTTGACGCCATGGCAACCACCACCAAGATCCGGCCCCGCGCCCTCGTCCGTGCCTCCGGAGGCCCCCGATATGCCGTCGCCCTGGCCGTGGACGCGCTCGGCACCGGCCTGCTGCGGCCCTTCCTGCTGCTCTACGGGGTGATGGTGCTGAGGCTGTCCGCGCCGGCCACCGGCATCGCCATGACGGTCGGCGTCGTCGTGGGTCTGGTGTGCATGCCCGCGGTCGGCCGATGGCTGGACCGGGGCGCACGCAGCACGGTCGTGGCAGCGTCGATGCTGGTGCGGGTGCTGGGCGTGGCGCTGCTGCTGGCCACCCCGGCGGGGAACGTCTGGCTGTTCGCGACGGCGGCACTCTTCCTCGGCATCGGCAACCAGGCATGGCCGGCCGCCCATGCAGCCCTCGTGGCCACGGTCGCCCACGGCCGCGAACGTGACGCCGCTCTCGCGGCAGGCCGCGCCCTGCGCAACGCCGGCCTGGGCGCGGGCGCCCTCCTCGCCACCGCATGCCTGGCGGGCGGCACCACCGCATTGCAGGCGTTGGCAGCCGTCACCGGGCTCGCCTATCTCGCCGCGGCGGCCTTGGCCTGGTCGGTCCACCTGCACGCGCATCCGGCCGCTACTCCGGCCACGGACGGGGCCGGCGGGCCCGCACCTCGGATGCGCGCGCTGCTGGCCGCCAACGTTGTCTACGTCTTCTGCCTCAACGTCCCCGAAATCGCGCTCCCCCTTGTCCTGGTGACACAGTTGCACGCATCCCCGGTGTGGTCGGCAATCATCTTCGTGGCGAACACTGTGCTGGTGGTCACCCTGCAGGTTCCGGTCACCGTCCTGATGTCCCGCTTCTCCCGGCGGACCGTGCTGGCTCTCGCCGGCGTGGTACTCGCCGCGTCCTACCTCGGCTTCCTCGCGGCCACCTCACTGGGACACGGATGGGGTGCCCCGGCGGTCGCCACGGTGTCCGTGGTCTGCACCATCGGCGAGATCATCTATGCCGGCAGCGCCACCGCGCTCGTCACCGCCCTCGCCCCGGCCCATCTCCTGGGACGCGCCCTCGCCCGCTTCCAGCTCTCCACGGGTTTCGGCCTCGCCGTCTCCCCGTCGGTCATCACCGCTCTCGCCTCCCACGGCTCGTCCGCCCTCTGGGGCAGCCTCGCCGCTGCGACGCTCCTCTCCGCCTCCGCCGTCGCCACCGAGAAGGATCAAGGAACGCGGCTCAGCGGTTGTTGCCGCCGGGCGCGAGCAGGCTCGTGAGCTCGCCGATCGTCTCAGGGACGGCTTGAAGTCGCGGCGGACGTTCTCCGGCTTCTTGGGCGGGTCGTGCTGCTGTCCTCATCGACCGTCGCCTTCTCCATACCTGGGTGAGTGGATCGGGCCGGCTGACGGACACCGTCGATGATGCTCATCGAGCACCTCATGGACCGTCTCGCGCATCGGCACACCATCACAGGCCGCTGACCGCCTCCTCTGTGGTTCCGGCGATGGCGTAGGCGCGCTCGAGGAGGACCGATTCGGTGGCGACGTCGATGCCGTAGACCTTCACCCGCACCAGCTTGAACCCGACCTTCCTGACCATCCGCAACGTGGAGTCGCCCGTCCAGTCGAGCCGGACGTCCGTGTCGACCTCCGCGATCCTGTCCTCCGCAGGGTCCCGCTCCACCTTCTGGCCCGACGCCGGCACGGAGAACGTGGCGGTGACCTGCCTGCTCTCCAGGTCGTACAGGGCGATCTTGGGTTTGCGGCCGGTGACGTAGACGGCCACGGTGCGCCCGTCGGCGTTCAGCGCGGCGGTGGCTGCGTTGTCTCCGATGAGCCGAGGCGGCACGACTCTGGTGGTGCGCTTGCCGTTCAGGTCGTGGACGCTGAGCTTGCCGGACTTGTCGTCGTCCGTCCTCACGAGGATCTGGTCGCCGTCGCCGCTGAAGCTCAAGGCATCTTCATGCACCGACACCCCCGGCACCTTGCCCAGCAGAGCGCCGGTGGCGGCGTCGTACACCCGCGCGGGATGGTCGGTGAAGCCGGCCCAGCAGCAGTTCACCGCCACGAGGGAGCCGTCATACGACATCGTCACGCGAGTGACGTCAAGCTCCTCCTTCGACGGCCACGCCTTGGCCCGCGAGACCCGCGTCCGGCCGTCGAGGTCACGGACGACGAGCCGGGCATCCTTGGCCCCGATGTAGGCGAGGCGGCGGCCGTCACCGCTGACGGTGACCGCCCCCGACCACCGGCCCGCCCCGCTGAGCGGGTGGCGCTTGCCGTCGGTCGTCCGGTACCACCAAGGACCACACCACGCGGCGTTACGCGGGTCCTTGTCGCAGTCGGAGGCGGCGGCGTACCGGATCGGGGCGGACATCTCGCCTGCGGGAACGACCGCGCGGGCGGTACCCGGGACGGCCACGAGGGCCGAGAAGACAGCGAGCGCCCCACAAAGGATCTTCACACGGGGTTGGACCTCTCATCGCCGCGCAAGGTTGATTGCGATCCAATAACGGACTCCGGCTCTTCAGGCTGGCGTGCACCGGGACGACCCGCCCAGAGCCAGCGCCACCGCCCGCAGCATGGACATCAGCCCTGCTACGCGCCGGCCGTGTCTGCTGGTCAGGCCGGGAACCTGCTCGGCGAAGATCTGCTTGTCACAGCAGGGCGGCTCCGGCAAGTAGATGGGGTGACGGCGCGTCAGGATTCGCTCGACAGCGGGGCGATGATTACCTGGAGTGACACAGTGCTTACGGTGCGACATGCGAGGAGGGCCGGCGATGGCCGTCGGAGAACTGTGCATCGGTGCCGTCATCCCCCACACCGGCAGGTTGTCCCGGCTCGGTGATCCACTGTCCTTCGTCCTGGATCTCCTGGCACCGACCGTGACCCATGTCGTCAACGACGGCCGACGACACAACCTCCGCCTGGCCGGCCGGGACAGCCGCTCCGACCCAGCCGTGGCCCGCCGGGCGGTGCACGAGCTCGTGGAGCAGGAGCGGGCACAGGTCGTGCTCACCCTGGGCGGCACCCAGGTACTGCCCGCGGTCGCCGACACCTGCGAAGAGCTCGGCGTGCCCTGTGTGTCCACGACGTTTCCCTGGCAGGCCTACGTGTACGGGCGCGGCGGGGACCCTTCGCGCCCCTTCGCCTGGACGTACCACTTCGCCTGGGGCCTGGACGACATCGCCGACGTCTTCACCGAGATGTGGCAGCTGTGCGCGCCGCATTCCGCTCCGGTCGGCTGCCTGTGGAACAACCAACTGCCGGGTCGCCTGCTGCGCCACCCCCAGCATGGTTTCCTGCCCCAGGCCGCCGAACGAGGACACCGGCTGGTGGACCCCGGCGGCTACCGGGAACCCGCCACGACCTTCACCCCGTACATCGACCACTTCCGGAACGCGGGCACCGAGATCATCACCACCGCCGCGACCGAGGACGACCTGGCCCTGTTCCACCGTCAGGCCATCGAGCACGGGCTGCGTCCCCGCCTCATCACCTCCTCCCGCTGGCTGGCCTATCCGTGCACCTCGGCGGCCGGCGACCTGAGCGGCGCGGGCATCGCCACCCTCGTCTACTGGTCACCGCGCCACCCGTTCCGCTCCAGTCTGGACGGGACCACACCCGCCCTGCTGGCCGAGACCTACGAGCAACGCACCGGCAACCAGTGGCTGCAGCCGCTGGGCCTCGCCTACGCCCTGGTGGAGGTGGCCGTCCACGCCCTGTCAACCGCCGACGACCTCGCCGACCGGCGTTCGGTGGCCCAGGCGATCAGTCGCACCCGGCTGGACACCATCGCGGGCCCGCTGGATTGGACCAGCGGGCCGACCCCCAACGTGGCCCTGATCCCGCTGGTGGGCGGCCAGTGGCGGCCGGGCGGGAGACATCCGGCCGAGCTGGCGATCGTGACGAGCACCCGCCTGCCGGAGGTACGCCCCAACGCCGATCTCATCTTCGCCCTTTGAGGTTGGAGCCACTATGAGCGGGCCTGCCAGGAGCGCGGGACGAGGGCGCCCTCCGTGATGGCCAGGTGGGCGACCGCAGGCAACCAGGCTCTCGCGTACCGCTCGAAACCGTTGAACCGTAGGTGCAGGCGCGCCTTCTCCCCGACTTCCACTACGACCGCCGATCGGCCGACATGCCAACCACCTGCCCCTCGGGACGTTCCGCCTCGGCTTCCGCGGTGGATGACGATTGTTGTTCCACCGGTGTTCGCCTGCGCAGCAGGAGTGCGGTCAGGCCGCCCGCGACCAGGCCCCAGAACGCCGCGCCGATGCCCAGGATCGTCATCCCCGAGGCGGTGACCACGAAAGTGACCACCGCGGTCTCCCGTCCCTCCGGCTCGGTCACCGCGCCGGCCAGCGACGAGCCGAGCGCCGACAACAACGCGAGGCCGGCCACCGCGATGACCAGCACAGGTGGGGACAACAGCACCAGAGCCATGGCCAGGCCGGCGCCGAGGCCGAGCGTCAGCTGCCCGGCGCCGAGTGCCACCGTCGCGATCCACCGGCGGCGGGGGTCAGGGTGGGTGTCCGGGCCGGCGGTCAGCGCTGCGGTGATCGCGGCCAGGTTGACGGCGTGACCGCCGAACGGCGCCGCTGCCGCGCTCGCCAGGCCGGTCGCGACGAGGACCGGGCGCAGGGGCGGCATGTACCCGTATGTCGCCATGACCGCCATACCGGGGACGTTCTGCGCAGCCATGGTGACGAGGAACAGCGGGATGGCGATGCTCACCACTACGGACGGGTTCAGCGTCGGGGTGGTCAGCTCGACCGCGGGCCGCAGCGCCGCGCCGGACAGGCCGTTGCCGGGCCCGTGCACCGCGATGGCGATGACCGCCGCGACGAGCGCGCCAGGAACGGCCCACTGCCGCAGGTACCGCTGTAACACCGCCCAGGTCAGGACGACGGGCACGGCCAACAGCGGGATGTCGACGACGGCGCGGACCGGTGCGGTGCACAGGCTGAGGATGACGCCCGCCAGCATGGCACCGGCGATCGGACGCGGGATGGCGGCGATCACCCGGGCCGGCCAGGGCGACAGGCCGGCGAGGACGATGAGCCCGGCGCAGACGATGAACGCGCCGACCGCGGCCGGGAAGCCGCCGGGCACGGGACCGGTCGCCACCAGCAGCGCCGCGCCGGGGGTGGACCAGGCGATGCTGATCGGCATGCGGTATCGCAGCCCGAGGAAGATCGCCGCCGCCCCGATGCCGCAGCAGAGGGCGAGCAGCCCGGACGCGGCTTGCCCCGGCGTCGCCCCGACGGCACGCAGTCCGGCGAGCACGACGGTGAACGAACTGGCGTAGCCGACCACCGCACTGACCAGCCCCGCCATGACGGCCTGCACCCGCACGCCCACCCCTCAGTGTCGCCAGACTCCCAATCGTTCCGTTTACGGAACGAACCATAACCACGTGGCCACCACGGGACAAGCCCGGCGGCGGAATGCAAGGATTGCCGGGTGGACGGCCGTGACACGGATATCGGGAGCCGGCTGCGGCGATTGCGCGAGGCCCGCGGCATCTCCCTGTCTGCGCTGGCCCGCAGCGCCGGCATCGGCAAGGCCACCCTGTCCGGCCTGGAGCTGGGCACCCGCAACCCGACGCTGGAGACGCTCTACGCGGTGGCAGGAGCCTTGGGCGTACCGTTGACGGCCCTGGTTCTGGAGCCCGGCGCACCGCCCGCAGAGGCCGTACACGTGCCCGGCGCCGCCGTAACGGCCACACTGCTGGAGGTCTTCGAGGAGCCGACCGCAACGTTCGAGTTGCTGCGCATGCGCGTCCGGCCCGGCATCGTGCAACACTCGCCACCCCACGCCCCCGGCGTGACCGAACACGTCACGGTCTACGCGGGCGTGCTGCGCGCCGGCCCGGCCGACGCCCCCCTGGTGGCTGCGCCAGGCGAGCACATCTCCTGGCGGGCCGACGTCCCACACATCTACAGCACTGTCGGCCCGGACGAAGCACTGGCCACCCTGCTGATCCGCTCCCCCCGACAGGCCTGAGCCACCGCGGCCCTCATCGCATCCTGGCCACCGGCGAGGCCTACCTACGCCCCAACCACCACAAAAAGGAAGCAACCGCTCACCAAATCCCGTTTGCGGCATACGCGAAGCTCAGAGGTTAAAAGACAAGGTCAGTGCCTGTTCCAGAACCTCTGAGCTTGGTGGCAGTAACTCTCGCCCATGGCCGATCAATATGGTGAAATAGCGATCAAGCGGCATCCCGCGCAGTGGCACGCTACTCAGGCCACAGCCACGGTGCGCGGACGACGGTGGTCACGGCCAGAAAGGCAGTGTCAATGTCCGGCGCGCAGTTGTACGACACCATCGGAGCCACCTACACCGTGACACGGCGCACCGAGCCGCGCATCGCTGCGCAGATCTGGGCTGCGCTCGGCGATGCCCGGACCATACTGAACGTCGGGGCGGGCACCGGGTCCTACGAGCCCCCCGACCGCCACGTACTCGCGGTGGAACCGTCGGCGCTCATGCGTTCGCAGCGCCTCCCGGACGCGGCGCCGTGCCTGGTTGGCTCTGCCGAGCACCTGCCGTTCGATGACCAGTCCTTCGACGCCGCGATGGCTGTTTCCTCCGTTCATCACTGGCAGGACCCGATTGCCGGCCTGCGCGAGATGCGGCGGGTCGCTCGCCGCGTGGTGGTGTTCACGCACGACACCAGCGACACCGGATGGCGTCAGCGGTTCTGGCTTACCCGCGACTACCTGCCTGAGGTCGCGGACCTCCTGGTCGGCCGGCCTTCGGTGACCGAGCAGGCCGGCGCGATCGGAGCCCGGACGGAACCGGTGCCCATACCGTGGGACTGCGCTGACGGCTTCTTCGAGGCCTACTGGCGTCGGCCGGAGGCATACCTGGACGAGACTGTCCGTCGCGGGGTATCGGTTTGGGCCAGAGTCGGGCCGGACGCCGAGCAGCGCGCAGTGCACAGCCTCCGTAGCGACCTCGCATCCGGTCGGTGGGCCGAACGCAACCGAGACCTCGTCGATCTCGATGCGGCAGAGCTTGGCCTTCGCCTGCTGATCGCCTGAACCCCCGCCGCAGCTGGGCACCACTTGTCGGCGCGCCCCTGATCGGGCTCTGTACGAAATCTCGGCGAGGGTGTGGACGAGCGTTTCGGCGTTGCCGGCCGCGGCGCCTGCTCAGATCGTGACGGCGAGCTTGCCGACAGTCCCGGCGGTGAAGTCGGCGATCGCGCGCGGCGCCTCGGCCAGCGGGTAGGAGCGGGCCACCGGCACCCGCAGACGTCCTTCGGCCGCCTCGGTGGCGAGCCGGGTCAGGGTGGCCGGGGTCGGGTCGGCCATCACCGCCGTGGCCTTGATGTCCCGGCCAGGCTCGTCGGGCATGTAGTGCAGGGTGGACGCCAGCCGCCCGCCGTCGGCCAGCAGGGCGGCGACGGCTGGGCCGTCGCCCGCCAGGTGCAGCGCGGCCGCCACCCCGCGGGGCGTGATCGCGCGTACCTGCGCCTGCAGATCGGTGTGGTCGACGGCCCAGGTGGCGCCCAGGCCGGTGACGAAGGCGGCTTCGGCCCCGGGGCGGGCGGTCGCGATCACCCGGGCGCCGCGCGCGGCGGCCAGTTGGATGGCGAACGCGCCCACGCCGCCGGTCGCACCCGAGATCAGTACGGTCTCCCCGTGTGCCGGAGCGACAGCGTCGATGGCGTTGAGCGCGGCGGTCCCGGCCAGTCCCAGCACGCCCGCGCGGGTGTGGCCGAGCCCGTCGGGGATCTTGGCCAGGCCGTACTGCTCGCTCACCACCACGTAGTCGGCGAAGCCGCCCTGGCCCAGGGTCGGGCGCATGACCACGCCGAACACGTCCTCACCTGGCGTCAGACCGGTCACGCCCGCGCCGACGGCCGCCACGGTGCCGGCGAAGTCCTTGCCGAGCACGACGGGGAACTCGTAGTCGTACACGCCCTTGAGATAGCCGCTCAGCACGCCGAGGTCGAAGCCGTTGACCGAGGAGGTCAGCACTCGAACCAGCACCTCGCCGGGACCCGGCTCCGGCACGGGCAGGTCGGCGGCCCGCAGGTCGGCGCCGAAGTCGGTGAAAGCCATGGCACGCATAATGATCACTCCGTTTCCGTGGAAGATCCGGTGGCCTGCAGCCAGGAGGCGCGCAGGACGGCGCGGGCGACGGACAGTTCGGCCTCGTCGCGGGGGGCGTACAGCATCACGATCGTGTCCGGCCATTCAGGGCGCCGGCTGATCGGATGCGGCTCGATCCATCCGGCCCGCTCCAGCGGCTCGATGAGCCGCACTGGCACGGTGAGGTGGAGGAAGCCCGAGCGGTGGATGTGCCCGAACTCGTCACGGCTGGGGTGCAGGAACGCCGCCCACGGCCCGGCGGGTTCGTGCAGCCGCAGCGCCAGCGACGCGGGCTCGGACACCTGGCTGGCGCCGGTGAACACGCCCGCCAGCGCCTGCGCCTCCCCCACCAGGGCGGCCCTGATGCGCGGCGGGGAGAACTGGTCGAGCTGGTCGTGCGGGATCTCCAGACCCGTGGTCCGCGGGCGGGGTCCCCGTCTGGGCGGGGGATCGGTCAAGTCGATGCTCATCGCAACAGCACTTTCTGTACGCTGGTTACTTCTTGTGCGCGCATCGAGTCTGGTCCACAATGCCGCCATGACGGAAGAAGGCACTTTGACCCGCGCAAGGCACACCGATGTGCGCGAAACAGTCGGCGAGGACCACCCGACCTGCCAACTGCGCGACATCCTCGACCGCGTCGGGGACAAGTGGAGCGTGCTGGTGATGAACCTGCTCGGCGACGGACCCAAGCGCTACTCCGAGCTGCGGCGCTCCATCGAGGGCATCTCCCAGCGGATGCTCACTCTCACCCTGCGCAGCCTGGAGCGCGACGGCCTGGTCGAGCGCACCGTCACCCCCACCTCGCCACCCCGGGTGGACTACGCCCTGACCCCGGTCGGGGAGACGCTCTCGGCACAGGTCTCCGGACTCATCACATGGGCCGAGCAGCACCGCGCGTACGTGGCCGCCTCCCGCCTGCGCTACGACGCGTCCTGACCGGCGTCGGACTGGACGCGGGGCGGACCAGACCGACATCTGCGGGTGTTCTGGTCTCGATCGCTGCTCCACGCCGTCCGGTCAGAACATGCCGTGGGGAACCTGGGCGGCTTCCGGCACCGGCTGGACGACATCCCAGTGCTCGACGATCTGCCCGTCGGTCATCCGCCAGATGTCGACGACGGCGACGCCGCGCGGGTCGTCGTCCGTGGCCATGTGGTAGTGCATCACCACATGCTCATCGTCGGCGATGACCCGTTTGAGGCCGAGCCGGGCGCGGGCCACCGGGGCCTCGGCGATGAACGCGATGAACGCGTCCCGCCCGGACGGGTTTCCCGTGGCCCTGTCGATTACATGGCATGTAATCGAGATCCTCGACGAGGCGGGGCGATGATCGCCGCAGGCCATGCTCGGCGCGCGACGGCCACTTTGCTATTCCGCGGCCAACCCGATGTCGCGCAGGCCCAGCAGGGTTTCGGTCGCGCGTATCGCAGCCACGTTGCTTTTCACGTCGTGCACCCGGATCAGCCGCGCACCGTTGAACACGCACATCGCGTTCGCGGCGACAGTTCCGCTCGCCAATTCCTTCGCGCCCCGCTCGACCCCCAGCGATTCCCGGATGAAATGCTTGTTGCTCGTGGCGCACATCGCGGGGTAGCCGAGCCTCGCGATGTCCGCGAACTGGCGGGTGACCTCCAACGAATGGAAAGTGTTCTTGTTGAGATCATGCCCCGGATCGATATAGATCCGGTTCGGGTTGATGCCGTATTCCAGCGCGTAGGCGACCCGTTCCCGGAGGAACGCCACGACCTCCGCCGTCACGCCGTCGCCATAACCCGGCCTCGACAGGCGGATGCCCGGACCTGTGAGGCTGTGCGTGATGATCACGCTCATACCGGTCTCACGGATGACCTCCACCATTCCTGGAGTCTGCAGCCCGTACGTGTCATTCACGACGTGCGCTCCCGCCTGGAACGCCGCCAACGCGACCTCGGGCAGATGCGTATCCACAGAAATGATGGCATCCGTTTTCTCTCGGATGGCCTCGATGGCGGGCACCACGCGGTCGATCTCGTCCCGCACCGGCAACTGTTCTTGCACACCGACGAAGGCTCGTCCGCCGATGTCGATCCAATCAGCCCCGTCCGCCATGACCTGCTCGGCCCGGGAGACGATCGCCTCCAGGTCCATGGACTTGTTCGGATCCAGGTTGGAGTTCGGCGTTCGATTCAAGATCGCCATCACGACCACTTGCCGAGAGAAGTCGAATTCTTTTCCGCCGATCGCCCGGACGGGCTCGATCAGATCTGGAAAGAACGGCGATAGTGCAAGGCTCATCACTTGGTCCTGCCATCAATCTCGTGATCTCAACATGGCGAAACCGCCGCCGGCTACGAACGCCGACAACGTTACAAAGAGTCCCGGTGTCTCTACGACTTTCAGCCGCCCGTCCCCCGCGGATCTTGATAAGTCGCATTGTTACCCGCCGGCAGCACAACTATCGCCCTACAGACATCATCCAGTGCCTTTTCTGTCTGTCCCAGGCGCGAGAACGCTCTGGTCCTACGGAAATACAGATTACCATCGCCCCCACCTCGGCCGATCATGTAACCCGACAAGTTCGCTTGCTCGGGGAGGTGCTGTGCCATCCACAGGCCGTCCAGACACACGTGGCGACTCATCTGGCCGGCCTCCGATGCCGCAGCCGAACGCAGCAAATTCGGCCGTGAATACTCTTCCGCTCCCTTGCCCGCCGATGAGGTGCGCCGACACCTGACACTCCAGTCACCACGCCATAAGAGGCCACCAGTCTTACGGTTGCTCTTAAAATGCAGTGTCGTCGTTTCGACGTAAGCGGCTGTCACCCTCCCGCTGAGTATGGGCGGCTGATCGGGTACGTCGCCGGTATTCGGTGGGTGTCAGCCCGACCAGCGTCCGGAAGCGGCGGGCGAAGTACGTCGGGTCGTCCCAGCCGACGGCGGCGCCGACCCGGGCAGTCGGCAGGGTCGAGTGTGCCAGTAACGTGGCGGCGCGCTCGGCCCGCAGCCGGGCCAGGAGGCCCAGGGGCGTCAACCCGACGTATTGCCTGAACAGCCGGCCGAGATAGGCGGGATCCAGGTTGACCGCTTGGGCGAGGTCATCCAGCCGCCACGGATGGGCAGGCGCGGCCTCGAGCCGGGCGATGGTGGCGGCGACGGCGGGGTGGATGGTGGGCTCGAGCGTCCGCCGTTCGGGGTCGCGGCCGTCGGACAGGACGCCGAGCACGGTGATCAGCCGGCCCAGCACCCGGCCAGGTCGGCGCTGATCGGCTCCGAGGTCTCGTTCGAGCAGGCCGATCTCCGCGATGGCCTCTTCGGCGGCGGCCGGATCGACGGTCGTGACCGCCACGCCGTGCGTGCCGGATGCCACCGGATCGGTCCACAACATCCGGCGGAGCATCGGGATGTCGTACAGGGCCGCCAGTTCGGACCGTAGCGCCTGGGCGGACAGGCAGCAGTTGGCGACGGTCAGGTCGGCGCAGTCCCGGAACCCGTGCCAGGCGCCGGGGCGGAGCACGATGACCTGCCCGCACCGTAGCGGGTGCTCGCCCTGGCTGGTCACGTGCCGGCCGCGACCGGTTCCGATCACGGCGATCTCGAGGAAGTCGTGCGCGTGCGGCTCGACGTCGGGGTTCGGGTGGTGGACACCTGCCAAGACCGGGCTCCCGGCGAACAGCGCGTGCTCGTGCAGCGTGGCAGGCATGTCGGGATCGTACGAGCACTCGCCGGGATCGGCCTAGCCCATGGCGGCACACCACGACGACGCTTGCAGTATCCCGACGGCAAGAACCTTGGAGGTCAGAGATGGCAACGACCACGACCGGACAGCACGGCAGCGACGTCGGCGCCGACGGCCGGGTGCCGGAGGACCTTGTGGCGGCGTACCGCGAACACGGTTTCGTCCGGGTGCGAGGCGTTCTCGAGCCCGGCCAGGTCGAGCGCTTCCGGGCTAGCGCCGAGGCGTTCCTTGAGGCGCATCGCGCGGAGAGCCTGGAGAAGCAGGGCGTCTTCAGCCAGCTGGTCAACGTCTGGCAACGCGACCAGACGCTGAGAGAGCTCACGTTCGACCGGCGGCTCGGCCGGATCGCCGAACAACTCGCCGGGTTCTCGCTGCGGCTCTGGCACGACCAGATGCTGGTCAAGGAGCCGCACAACAACGCCGCCACGGAGTTCCACCAGGACCGTCCGTACTGGCCGCACGCAGGCGACCGGCTCCCGCTGTCGGCGTGGATAGCGCTGGTCGACGTCCCTCCGGAGCGGGGCTGCATGACCTTCCTGCCCGGCACCCAGCATCGCACCGGCCTGCGCCCGCAGGACCTCCACCACGAGGAAGACCTGTTCGAGATGGATCCGTCCCTTCGCTGGATCCCCCGGGTCACCGTGCCGCTCCGCGCCGGCGACTGCACCTTCCACAGCGGCTACACCGGCCACATGGCGCTGCCCAACCGCACCGCCCAGGCCCGGCTCGCGCACGTCACCATCTACATGGACGCGGCGACCCGCTACAGCGGGGCCGGGCACATCGTGACCGATCCTCTCGGACTCACCGTGGGCGAGCGGTTGGACGGCGACGCCTTCCCCCGCCCCTGGGCTTAGACGGCTGCCGCCGGGCAGCATGAGCCGCGCCAGACACAGGCCTTCTCACTCTGTGGTCGCTGCCGGAGCGTCGAGTAGTCGCTGGAGGTCGCCGAGCAGTTTGGCGTCGGCCGCCAGATGTGCCTCGGCGTTGCCGAACAGGGCGTCTGCCAGCGGTGACAGTCCTGCCTTCGCCTCGCGACCGGCGGCCAGGGCCGTGCTCCTGGCCGCCAGTTCCCGGGCGGAGGCGGCGATCAGGTCCCGGGCCTCGCCTGACTCCAGCAGGGTGTGCCAGCGCAATGCGAGTGCGAAGTCGGAGCGGGTGGAGTGGGGCGGCGCGGCCAGGGCCTTGCGCAGCAGGTCGTGCAGCGTGCGGCGCCCTTCGGCGGTGATGGCGTAGACGCGCCTGAGCCGGTCACCCGTGCGCTCCTCCGCATGGGTCTGCGCCAGCCCTTCGTGCTCCAGCTTCGCCAACGCGTGATAGATCGAGCCAGGTTTGACGTCGGTCCACTGCTCCAGCGCCCCGGCGGTCACGAGCTGGTTGATCTCGTAGCCGTGCCGCGGCCCCTCATGGAGCAGGCCCAGGACGAGCAGTCGGGTCGACGACACGCAACACCTCCGCTGGATAGTCAAGCTTGACCATATCAGCGACCCCATGCTCTGATAGTCAAACTTGAATAAGCAAACTGGAGTATCAATGATCCTCTTACGACGCCGGATGCACGCGCTGGTCAGCGCGTACACGAAACTCGGCAGGTTCAGCGGCGCGGTGCTGGTCGCGCGCGGCGAGCGGGTCCTGTTCACCAAGGGGTACGGCCTCGCCAGCCACGAGCACGACGTGCCCAACACGCCGGCCACGGCGTTCCGCATCGGCTCACAGACCAAGACGTTCACCGCGATCGCGATCCTGCAGCTCCAGGAACGGGGCAGCCTGCGCGTGCACGACCCGATCGAGCGGCACCTGCCCGGCTACCCGCGCGGCGACCGGATCACCCTGCATCACCTGCTCACCAACACCTCCGGCATCCCCGACTACGTCACCACGGAGGGCTTCACCCGCGTCATGGGAACACCGCACACCAGGCGGCAGCTCATCGACGAGTTCAGGGACCGGCCGCCGCTGTTCGAGCCGGGCGAACGCATGAGCTACAGCAACTCCGGCTGGGTCCTGCTCGGCGAGGTGATCGAGCGGCTCTCCGGCCTGACCTACGACCAGTACCTACGCCGGCACCTCTTCACCCCCCTCGCCATGCACCACACCGGCCTGGACGACGGCCGGCAACTCGTCAAGGACCAGGCCCGCGGCTACATGTCCGCCGACGGCCGGATCATCCCCACCCCGCACCTCGACAACTCCAACCAGGACGCCGCGGGCGCGCTCCACTCCACCGTCGAGGACCTGCACCGCTGCAACCGCGGTCGCCACCGCCTGCTGCACCCCGACTCGCTCGCCCAGCTCGTCAAGCCACACGTCGAGGCCGACGGCACCGCCTACGGCTACGGCTGCGCGGTGAGCCCCGGCCGCTTCGAAAGCTCCGGCGGCACCATCGGCTTCGTCAGCATCTCGACCCGCTACGAGAGCGACGGCCTCTTCGTGTCCATGCTGTCGAACATCGAGAACGCCGCCTTCACCGACATCGAGCGAGGCCTGGCGGCCATCGCCCGCAGCGAGCCGTACGAACTGCCCAGCCGGCGCGTCTTCGTCACCGTCGATCCCGCCGTCCTCGATCGGCACGCCGGCCGCTACACCATGCGGTACGCGGGACGCACCTCCACCATGGACATCACCCGAGAGGGCGACCGGCTCATGGCCGAAGTCCACGGACTGGCCAAGACCGAGCTGCGCCCCATGTCCGAATCACGGTACTTCGCCAGGATGAAGGGCGAAGTGGAACTGGACTTCCACCCGAGCGGGAAGGCGACGCTCAACTGGGCAGGGCGCGACGTCACCGCCGAGCGAGAGCTGCCGAAGAATACCCGCATATAGCGTAAATTGTTGCCCGCCGGTCTCACTATCCGCCGACGACGACTCCTTTGAGTAGAGCTCGACAGGATGACAGGAGCCCAGCGAGAGGAGCCTGTATGGCGACTGATCTTGCGGCTGAAGCCGGCGACTCTGCTGTCATCCCGGGCGCGGCGGAAGCAGCGGCGGGCCGATACGGCGTGGCCCTGCGCCTGCTCGAAGGGGTTCCAGCGGCCGACCCCAGGCATCGCGACGCCCTTCTCCTCCGGCTCAAGGTCCTTCTCAAAATGGGCCGATACAGAGCTGCCGAGGGAGTCGTCGAGCAGTGCGTCACGCCGCCCTCCCCTGCGCGCCTGCTGGAAGTGGCCGAGATCTGCTCGCTGGAGGACGCGGATCTGCTCGCCGCACGGCTCGCAGGACGTGCGGTCGCTCTCGATCCCTCGTCCTGGGAGGCGTACCACGAGCAGATTCGCTACCTGGGCTATGCGGGCCGTCCACTGGAGGCGCTTCGCCTGGCCAGGCTCGCTGTCCGGCGCTGCGCTGGGAGCGTGGAGCTCTGGAGAGATCTTGCCCGATTCGCGGAGCAGGCCGAGCTTCGCGGCGAGGCGCTGCGCGCGCTGGACGCCGCCCTGGCGCATGCCCCTGATGACGTGGCACTGCACCGCGCCCGGGGTGACCTGCTCCTGGACCTGCTGCGCCTCCCGGAAGCGGCGCAGGCTTTCGAGGCTCTCCCTGACGACGCTCGGGCGGACATCGCCGTCGAGTACCACCGTCAAGGGTTTCATGACGTCGCGCTGGACTTCGTCGATCGAGCGCTGGCGGACGACCCCGAAGACGTCCGCCTCCGCCTCACCCGCATCGACTACCTTCGCGATGCCGCACGCTTCGACGAGGCCGAAAGGGAGTGGCAGCTGCTCCGGGAACACCACGCCGGCGCCCCACAGGTGGTCGGGCGCCTCATCGAGCAGGGGCTCCTGGATGATGCTGATCGCGTCGCCGGCACTCCTGATCTGCTTGTGCGACTCGCCCACTCCTACGGCGAGCGAGAACGTGACCTGGATGCGCTGGCTGCCGCCGAGCGAGCATCGGCCATCGCCCCGGACGATGATCTCGTTCGCCGATCGGTTGCGACGTGTCTACTCAAGCTGCACAGGGATGGCGAAGCTCACGCTCTCATCGATGGATGGGCTCCTGAGGACGTCGCCTCGCTGTACGAGTCGGTGGACAGGACCGAAGACGCGATCACGCACTGGCGCGCGGCTGTCGAACGAGCCCCCTGGGACCGAATCCACGCGGAACGTCTGGTGGATGCCCTCACCGACGCAGGGCGGCACAGAGAGGCGGCGCGCGAATTACGCCAGGCGATCGGCCGCAGGCCGGAGGACCCCGACGGCTACCTGCTGAAGCAGAGCATCCTGGAGGAAAAAGGCAGGCGCCGCCGGGCACTCGGCGCGGCCCGTCGAGCGGCCGCTCTCGCCCCTGACGACCTGCGGGTCCAGTCCGCGTATGTCGGCCAGTTGCTCAGGCTGCGTCGCTTCCGGCGCGCCGAGCAGACAGCGAGGGCCGTGGCCTCCCGCACGCCCGACGGCGCGGACTTGCTCTGCCAGGTCGCGGACGAGCTGATCAGCCTGGTCCGTTACGAGGACGCGCTGCGGATCGCAAGGGAGGCCGCACGCATTGATCCCACCGGCCGCCGGCCGATGGAGGTGAGCGCGCACGCGCTGTACGAGCTGGGCAGGATAGCCGAGGCCGATCGGATCGCCAACCATCTGACAGCACTGGCTGGAGGCGGGCCACGCGGGCTGCTCGACGTCGCCGGATGGTTGTCACGCATCGAAGAGGACACCAGGGCGGTCGCCTATGCCGAGCGGGCGCTGGCCGAGGTGCCCGGCAACGCCGAAGCGACTGCGGCGGTGGCCGCGTACCTCTACTACTCCGGCCAGAAAGCGGAAGGCATGCGAGTGGCCCGGCAGGGCTTGGCCGGACATCCGGGGGATGTCGATCTGTGGTTGTGGTTGATCCGCAACGCCGACGCACGTGACGCGCCGACCTTGGCGGCCGAAGCTCTTGCCGCCTTTCCGGAGAATCAGCACGGGGATCTGCTGATACGGCTGGCTTCGTCCCTCGAGTACTGGGTGCGGGCGCCCGAGGCGGCCCTGGACTACTACGAACGGGCGCGCAACACCGAACCCGACGCGTTCCTGGGCGTTTCGCGCATGCTCCAAGAACTCGACCGGCCCTTCGCCGTGCTGGAGCTGTTCAATGTGGCCAGCCATCCGCAGGCCGCGCAGGGACTCGCCGACTACTTCCGGCACCTGGGTCTACCGGCGCTCGCGGCCGGTGTGCTGGACGGGCGGGCCTTGCCGCGCCGAGCGTGGTGGCGCAGCGGTGGCCCGATTCGGCCACTGCGGCGTCTTCTGCACTCCACCGAGTGGACCATCATCTCCCGAGCCATGCAGCGATGGCACGGCCCTCTGCGGATTCTGGACTCGATCGACGGGGTAGCCGCCGGCGATCTCGCGGACGCGCGGAAAGAAGCCGAACATTACTTCCTTCGCCATGTTCGGGTCGACACGTGGTGGTGGTGGGTGCTCTTCCACCTGAGGACCGTGGCGGGCATGGCTGGAGCGTGGGTCATGTGGCCGGTAATCGCGACCTTTGCCCCCACGGCGAGCACGGCCGCGACGGTGGCCGGGCTGATCACCGCGTGCACGCTGGTCGGGACACTCTTCCGCAAACCATTCGGATACCTCACCGGCGCCTCGATCTGCGGATCTTTCGCCATCGGGGGTGCGGCGCTGCTTCGCATGTCTCCCACCACCGGAGCGGGCGTCGCAGGCGTGGCCCTGCTGGGCTTGGCGGCCGCGATCGCGATCCGCGGCAGCTACGTCAGGCTGGGCTCCCTGGTCAGCATTCTCTTGATCAGCCGCATCCGCGGTCTGCATGGCAGGGGCGCCACCCTCGACGCGCTCTGCGACGCGCTCGACGAGGAAGAGCGGCGCAATCTCGGCCGCCGCATCGAGCAGGTCGCGCAGCGGATGGAACGCTACCTGCCGCGCTGGTTCAAAGGGGCGGGAGCGGGACCTGACGCCCAGCTCGACGGAACCCTTCGAGGAGCCGCTCGCGCTGTACGAGAGCTCCGCAAACAGGCGCTCGGCCCGGGCAGGGAACGGGTGCGCGAGGAACTGCGCGACGTCGTACGAGCTGTCGCCTCAGGAGACCTCGCCACCCTGCGCCAGTGCCCTGAGCCACCGGTACCGGCCGAACAGCGGGGCTGGAAGGAGCGCCTGCTGCTGATCAGCCGGACCGTCGCCGTGATGGGGCTGCCCATTCTGGCGGTCACCGCGCTGAAGCCCGTCATAGGACTGGAAGGCGACGTCTACCGGTCGGCGCTGCTCATCAGCATCGCTTGGGCGGTGTTCTGCCTGCTCCTGGCCATCGATCCGGCCCTGCGCGACAAGATCGACACGGCTCGTGAGTTGCTCTCGTCGGTCGGGATAACGTCTAACGCAGAGTCATCATCAGAGGCCAGAGCCAAGCCTGGGCACGAGGACCCGGGCAAAGAGCCGGGACCGGCGAAGCCGTGACACCGCGTCTCACGCGGCATGATCGCCCGGCCCTGAGTCCTCCTCCAGCACCTCGACCGCGTCGATCAGGCCCCGCAGGCCGATCTCCTCCCGCTCGACGTCCGTCGGGTCGAACAGCCAGTCGGTGACCGGCAGGTCGAGCTCCTCCTGCGGCCGGCTCGCCTCGGCCGCGGTCAGTTCGATCTCGACCTCGGCCTTGAGCTCGTACAGGAAGTCGTCCTCGCCGTTCGGGGAGCTCATCTTTCCTCCATGCGGGGCTTGAGTGGATGTGCGGCGGGCCGTCGATCGCGGCTCGTCCGGGCGCCTTCGATGAGGACGTGTTACTTCGCGGCGGCGTCCCGGTCGAGCCAGTCGCGGTAGCGGATCTGGCCGAGGGTGGCGCCGTCGTCCGGCACCAGCGACCGCTCGAGCAGCTCGCCTCCGAAGTACAGCGCGTGCGGGTCGGTGACCACCTCGCGCGGGTCGCCCCAGGCGGCCAGCGCGTCGCGGAAGAACTCGTCCATCCTGACCTGCTCGGGCCCGCCCACCTCGACCATGCCGTTCAACGGGGTCCCCACCGCGACCCTGCCGACCGCCTGCGCGACATCGTCGCCCGCCATGGGCTGGAAGAGCACGGGCGGCATCCGCACCGTGTTGCCCTCCGTGGCATTGTCGGCGATGCCCCGGACGAACTCGAAGAACTGGGTGGCGTGCACGATCGAGAACGGGATCGACGACTTCTCGATCAGCTGCTCCTGAGCGACCTTCGCCCGGAAGTAGGCGTTCCCGGGCGGCCGCTCCGTACCCACGATCGACAGCGCGACGTGGTGGCCGACGCCGGCCGCGGCCTCCGCGGCGAGCAGGTTGCGGGTGGAGGTCTCGAAGAACTCCCGTACGGCGGTCTCCTCCCAGGACGGCGAGTTCGACACGTCGACAACCACCTGCGCGCCCGCCAGCACCTCGGCCAGCCCTTCGCCGGTGATGGTGTTCACGCCGGTGTTCGGGGCCGCCGCCACCGCCTCGTGACCGTGCTCACCCAGCTTCGCCACCAGCTTCGACCCGATCAGGCCGGTCCCGCCGATTACCACGATCTTCATGGCGCACCCTTTCTGTCTGCCGGGGCACCCATGTGCCAACCGATCGCCAGCTAAGACAGGGCAGCCTCCGGGCTTGTGACAGCTGCCGCGAAATTCTTTCCGGACTGCGGTCGAAGTCGTCGTCGGCCGCCCTGGTGATTGATCGCCGCGCTGAAGGCCGCCGAGGGCGGGCGGCGGTCTCCTTCACGACTCGCCGGAGCCGGCCGGTTGCAGGCCCTGACGACGCGCTCCGGCCGCTGCGGTCGTGATCGTGACGGCGACCAGCAGGACGCAGAGGGCCGTGATCGCCGCGACCACGGCGGCCACGCCGATCACGGGCGTCGCGAGTGGCAGCAACAGGACGAGGGTGACACAGCCCAGGACCGCGGGGGGATAGATGACGTTCTCCGCGACGACAAGCGCGTGCACCGCCCACAGCAGGGCGAGATACACACCGACCGGGATGGCGACCGCGTAACCGAGTGCCAACGACGACGCCTCCACCTCGTTCCCGCTCTGCTCCACCGCCACTTCGAGCCCGGCGCCGAGGGCCGCCAGGGCCGCGAAGATGCCGTAGTGGCCGTATCCCCACAGGTACGACCGATGACGGCGGTCACTGAGACCTTCCCCCGCTTGGATGAGGAAGTAGAGCCACCAAAGAGCGAACAGCAGGACGAGGCCGCAGCCGGCGATGACGACGAAGGGCACCCTGATCTGGCCCGCCTCGAGCGCTCCTTCCACTCCCCTGCTCGCGGCCAGGACGCTCTCACCGAGCAGAATGATCGTGAACAGGCCGTAGCGCTCGGCGATGTGGTGCGGGTGCCAGTTGGTGGGCCTGGCGCGTTCCGCCCACCGTGGCACCGCGAGCTCCAGGACATCCAGGCAGACGAAGAGCAGCAGTCCGGCGAATGCCGGCAGGATGCCTGTTTCCGCGAGCAGGTAGCGAAGCACCCAGGCCACCGTCACGAGGCTGATGCCGGTGGCGTAGCGCAGCGCGGTGCGGCGGCGGGCCGGGTCTTCGAGACCGGCTCGCAGCCATTGGGCGACGAGGCCGATCCTCATGATGACGTACCCGAGGTGGACGATCCCGTAGTCGCCGTGCCCGGCAGCGGCGGGCACACCGGCGGCGAGGACCAGCACGCCGGCCATCTGCACCATGGTCAGCAGCCGGTAGGCGACATCGTCGGTGTCGTAGGACGAGGCGAACCACGTGAAGTTCATCCACGCCCACCAGATCGCGAAGAACACCTGAAGGAACGAGACCAGTCCGGTGAAGCCATGGCCGTCGGCGATACTGTGCGCGAGCTGAGCGGTGGCGCTGGCTACCGCGACCACGAAGGTGAGGTCGAACAGCAGCTCGAGCGGGCTCGAAACGCGGTGCGGCTCGTCGATGGCACGAGCGCTCATCCGGACCCGGATCCGGACGGTGGTACCGGGTGGTGGCAAGGTCCGTGGCAAGGTCTCGCTCCTGTCGCTCCGCAAACGTCGGGTTCGCCGGAAAGACAGGGCAGCACGGCGATCTGTGACAACGCAGCACCGCGGTACCTGTCACAGCCGGCAACGCCGCGTTGTCTTAGCTGGTCAGCGAACTGCGGCGGATGTCGGCGCGCCTGTGCCGTCAGGCCGCTCCCGGGGCGAACGGCCTGACGTCGATCCGGCCGTTGTCACAGACTGTCGCCCTGAACGGGATCTCCAGGTGGGCCGCCGCCTCGTCCGGAGGAATGATCATCAGTCGTGCCGGCGCCGGGCATCGTTTCTCGGCTCCGGTCTCCACCATCCCCCAGTGCAGCCGGGCGTGAGCGGAGGCGTTCGGCTTCAGCACGACCCGGCGAGGCCGGAGGTTCTCCCTGCGCACCCGGGTACGCAGCGCGTCGCCGTTGCCGTCGATCATGATCAGCCCGGGGAAGCCGTACACCCAGCAGGTCTGGGCGGAGGTGTTGGTCAGCACCAGCGGCGCGTACACGTTGCCCGCCCCCGGGTCCTGCCGCCCGAGGCGCGCCGTGAGGGCGTCGGTACGGCAGCGCTCGGCCGCCGCCGCTTCTCCGCGGAAACCTGCGGAGATCGCGGAACCCGTGGCCGCCGACCGCGCGGCGGCGGCGTCGGATGTGAAGAGGCCGGACGCGGTCGATGTCAGCAGTACGCCCGCCACCATCGCCGATCCGGCACGCTTGAATCGCTTCATGCATCGTTGGATGCGCCGTATGCCCGTTTTGTTGGATCTTCATTCTCGGCGGAACAGGTTCAGGCACGGCTCCGCCCGCAGCTCCTCGTCCAGCTGGTGGTCTCGCCACTCCTGCGGCGGGTCGGCCAGCCAGTCGTGGCCGAAGATCGTGTACGGATGGTCCGCGTGGCCGCGTTCCAGCTCGTACTGGCCCAGATACTCCATCAACGGCCGCCACCACTGCCCGTCCGCGACGACCAGGTACGAGGCCGCCAACCCCGGTTCGTGCAGCCAGCCGCGCATCATCCGCGCCTGGAACACGTCCGTGATAGGAGACGGCGTGGACTCGGAGTGCGGGCAGATCAGGTGCCGGGCGATCGCGATGTGCGCGTCGGGGGGCAGCGCCGTCCGCCGGCTCACGTCGTGCCAGATGTCCCCCACGACGGGGTCGGCCTCCAGTTCTTCCCGTTCCGGTGTCCGCAGGGTCAGCCAGCTCATGAAAGCACGCACACGGTTGCTCTCGCGGCACCGGAGCAGGGAGAACGCCCCTGGCTGACGGCCCAGCCAGAACCGGACGGACGCGGCCGTGAGCTCGCCGTGGGTCTCGCGCGCCATGGTGACGAGTTCGTCGTGGTCGGCGGGGGTCACCCCAGATACCCGCACATCCGCCTCGCCCGCCCTCGAGACGTACCGGCTCACGACCCCGCCGCGCCGGCGCAGATGGCTGATCGTCCGCATGACCGCCACGCAGGCGTACGGGTCGCGGGCGTCGCGCAGGAGCTCGTCCATGACGTAACGGCGAATCCGCCGGTGCATCCGCTCGTAGCCGACGGGGTCCCGCCACCGCAGGTCGTGGTCGAGGGCTTCACGTAGCACGCCGTTGATCTCCAGGCCATGGCCGGCCGTCTCGACGAAGGGCCGGGTCCTGAGCCAGTCGAACAGCTCCGCCGCCCGGTCGCCCGCCACCACCGCCCTGAGGAGGTCTTCGGTGGTGTGGCGGGCGTGCGCGCACACCTGCAGCGCCCACCGGTGCATGTCCGTCGGCACGCGGCCGGCCAGGAGCGCGAGCACGTTGTCGACCACGTACCTGACGGCGGCACGCCGCGACGGTTGTCCCGTGGCCGACATGCTCCTGCCGACCTCGGCGGCGAGCGACAGGGCGAAGGGGTGGCCGGCGGCGAAGTCCACGATGGAGCTCCGGAGGCCGGGATCGACGCCGCGGGCCTCGACCAGCGCGGTGGACTCCGTGACGGTGAGGGCTTCGAGGTGGCGGATCACGATCGTGCCGGACCAGGCCGGATCGGTGAGCCAGGCGGCACTCGGACCGGTCCGGCCCGCCACCACGATGATCGCGTCGCCGGGCAGCTGCCGGAGGTATTCGTCGCGCAACCACGGTTCGAGGTCGCCCAGTTCCTCGAAGGAGTCGATGAGCAGCACCGGGCCGGAAACGCTGGAGAGCTCCTCCGCGAATCGTCCGAGGCGTTCGCGCGCTCCTTCGGTCGCTGAGCCGTGGAGGTGCCAGACCTGCCGGCCCTCGGCAACGGCGTCGTCGGCGAACTTTCGCAGCAGCGTCGACTTGCCGATGCCGGCGGGTCCGCGGACGAAGAGCAGATCAAGGCCTTCACCGCTCTTCTTCAGCAGGTCCTGGAAGGCGGCACGGTCCGCGGCCCTCCCGACGAACTGCCGATCGAGCGGCCGCTCCGGCTTCGTACCTGCTACCGGCTCGGGCGAAGCCGCCGGCGCCGCTGGAAAGCGCGCGGCGGGGGCGAGCTCGTCGCCGGGGTCTGCGTCGGCCCGGAGGATCCTGTCGTGGATCGCCCGCAGCCGCGGCCCCGGACTGATGCCGAGCTCCTTGCCCAGCAGGTCGTAGACCATCCGGTAGACCTCGAGCGCCTCTGCCCGCCTGCCGCTGCGGTACAGGGCGAGGAGGTAGATCTCGTACAACGGCTCTTCGAGCCGGTTGAGCTGGATGAGCAGCGGGACCTCGGCCACCACCTCGGCGTGCTCCCCCCGCTCGAGGCGGAGTTGCAGCAGTTCCTGGGTGGCGATCAGCCTCAGGCGTTCCAGCCGGAACCGCTCCCGTTCGGCGGCCTCGCCCGGGACCCCGGCCAGCGCCGTGCCTGTCCAGAGGCCGAGCGCCTGCTCCAGGAGCTTCGCGGCCACCGAGACGTCCCCGCTCGCGCGCTCCAGCCGCGCGGTTTCGAGCAGCTCGGCGAACTCGGTGGCGTCCACCGCGAACAGCGCAGGGTCGAGCATGTAGCCCCTGGACTGGGAGCTGATCGCCGAGCCCAGTCCGTGCTGGGACAGCAGCCGCCGGATGCGGGAGATGTAGGTCCTGATGACGGCTTCGCCGGTGGCCGGCGCCTGCTCGCCCCACAGGCCGTCGATCAGCTCACCGACCCGTACGAAGCGGCCGCTGTTGGCCAGCAGCAGCATCAGGACGGCTTGTTGCTGGGGCGAGCCGAGATCCAGGCGCGTGTCACCGCAATCGAGGCCGGGCGGCCCGAGAACGGTGAACCTGCAGGACACGCGAAGAATGTAGATTCGCCCGGACCGCCCTCGCGAGCGTCACATGACGCTGTACGTGTACGTCATTCCCGGCCGGCACGGCCGGTGTTACGGGAAACGTACAGTTCGCCGACAAGGTCGGGGATGCGGCAAAAGTCCCGACGCAGCGTCAGTAAGGTCGGTCAGAGACGCCCGGGCACGGCTTCGGGGCATGGGCGGCGGATGGCGCTATCGCAAGAGGGTGGGGGAACCCGATGGGCGGTGTGAGCTTCGGGCTGCTGGGTCCGATCAGGGTCTGGAGCGGCGGGGACGAGCTGGAAGTGGGGTCCCCGCAGCAGCGGGGAGTGCTCGCCCTGCTGCTCCTGAGCGAGGGGCGTCAGGTCACGCTCGACGAGATCGTGAGCGCGTTGTGGGATCGAGAGGCGCCGCGCAGCGCCGTCGTGAGCACCCGCGGCTACGTCTCCCGCCTGCGCCGAGTGCTGGCCGACGGCGGTGCGGCCGGGCTGGGCACCGAAGCGGAGATCAGGTCGGCGGGCCGCGGCTACCAGCTGGTCGTCGACCCTGGTGCGCTCGACGTGACGGTGTTCCGCCAGACCACCGCCGCCGCCCGGCAGGCCCGCGAGCAAGGGGAGATCGCGGAGGCCTCCCGGCTGCTGCGTGGCGCGCTGGCGCTGTGGCGGGGGCGGGCGCTCGACGGGTTGAGCGGAGCCTACTTCGAGGGCCGCCGCGCCTGGCTCGAACAGCTGCGCGCGTCGGCCATGGAGGAGCGCTGGGCGCTCGACATCGAGCAGGGCGACTGTGGCGAGGCGATCGCCGAACTGACGCTCGCGACGGCGGCGGAGCCTTATCGCGAGCGGTTGTGGGAACTGCTCATGTGGGCCTTCGACCGCGACGGCCGCCGCGGGGAGGCTCTGTCGGCCTACCGCCGGATCGCCCGGTTGCTGGACGACGATCTGGGCCTGGAGCCCGGCCCCGGCCTGCGGAGGATGTACGCCCGGATCAGGACGGCGGCCGACGCCTCACTCGTCTGAGTCACTCCCCGGCCTTCACTCCAGAGCCTTGAGCATCCGCGCGAGCTCGGCCCGGGAGCTCACCCCCAGCTTGGGGAAGATCCGGTGCAGGTGGGTGCCGACGGTCCGGTGCGAAAGGTACAGCCGTTGTCCGATCTCCCGGTTCGTCAGCCCCTCGGCGGCCAGCTGCGCGATGTTCAGCTCGTGCGGGGTGAGCTTGTCCCGCGCGTCCGGGTCCCGGTTCGGGCTCGACTCCCCCGCGCCGCGCAGCTCCCGTCGTGCGCGCTCGCCCCATGCGGCCATGCCGAGCGCGTCGAAGGTCTCCCTGGCCGTACGCAGGTGCGTCCGGGACTCCGCGGCGCGGCGCTGCCGCCGCAACCACTCGCCGAACGCCAGATGGAGGCGTCCGCGTTCGGCCGGCCACCCGGTCAGGTCAGCCCGCAGCGCGGCCGTGAACAGCTTTTCCGCCTCCTCGTTCGGGGCGAGCACGGCACGCGCGTAGCGCAACCCGATGTGCAGCGCCGGTGACGGCGTCGACGCGGCCAGCGGCTCCAGCTCATGCAGGATGTCCCGCATGGAGTCGCTCCGCCCGGCACGTACGGCGGCCTCGGTGAGCTCCGCGAGGCAGTAAGCGCGGATGGCCAGCTGGTAGGCGGGGTCCGCGGGATCGAGAATCCTGCTCAGGGCGGCGAACGCGTCGTCGTAGCGCCCCTCGCTCAAGGCCGCGAGCCCGCGCGTGAGCTGGACGGTGACCAGGACGGGCCGGGCGCCGGCGGGGAGCGCCACCCGTTCGGCCTCGTCGGCGAGCGTTCTGGCCTGCCCGTGGTCGCCTCTCAGCGCGGCGATCTCGGCCTGGACGGCCGTGGCCAGCCCGTACATGAACGGCTGGCCGGTCTCCTGGGCGAACATGGCGGCCTCCGCCGCGGCCGGCGCGGCCGCGGCCAGGTCACCGAGCCGGGCCTGACTCCATGACTGAACGGCCAGCGCCCGGGGCAGCAGGCCGAGCCGGCCCTGGGCGCGCAGGCCGGGCGCGGCCGCCGCGGCGAAGCGGGCGGCCAGGTCGAACGCCCCCACCTGCAGCGACGCGCTGCCCAGGTAGCGATCGACCTCCGGCTCCGCACCGGCCACAGCGGCCAGCTCGCGCAGCCTGTCGAACACGGTGTCGCCCCGCTCGAACGGCGCGGCGTACGCGGCGACCGCGACCATGCGCGGATCGCCGGCGGGAACGGGCAGCCGGTCGGCCACGTCCATCAGCGAACGGCGGGCGGCCGGGCCCGGCTCGGACCAGAAGCAGCGCATGGCGGCACCCCACAGGATCCGGACAGCCGGCTCGACGTGCCCGTCGGCGGCGACCGAAGCGGCCAGCCCGGCCAGCTCCGGCACGCGGGAGAGGTCCTCGCGCACACCGTCCTCGAAGCCGCTGAGCAACTGGGCGGCGGTGGCACGCCGGCGCGGCGAGAGTCCGAGGCCCTGTGCCTCGCGGACCAGACGCTCGGCCGTGTCGCGGCTGCCGGCCTCGACGGCGAGCTCGGCCGCTCTCAGCAACCTGAGCGCCTTCCGGCCCTGCCCCTCGCTCAGCCGGGCCGCCTGCTCCAACGCCGCGAGCGCGGCGGCGACCCCGCCTCGGTGCCGGGCCCGGTCGGCGGTGCGGTCCAGCTCGGCCGCCACTCCCTCGTCGGCTCCTGACGTCGCGGCGGCCCGGTGCCACGCCCGCCGGTCCGGCTGGTCGTGCAGCGTCTCGGCGAGCGCCAGGTGAGCCTGCCGGCGCTCGGCGGGCGCGGAAGCCGCCGGGATGGCCGAACGCATCAGGGGATGGCGGAACCTCACCGTGCCGATGCCGAGCTCGATCAACCGGGCCTCGACGGCCGGTGCGAGGATCTCCAGCTCGGCCGCCGAACCCAGGATGAGGCCCGTGGCCGCGAGCGTTTCGGAGATCGAATCGCTCTGGTTGAGCGCCGCGACCAGCAGCGCGGTGCGGGCCGGCGCCGGCAGAGCGGCGACCCGGGCGGTGAACGCGCGCTCAAGCCGCTCGCTCAGCGACAGCACCGGACCCAGCCCGCCGAGGCGATCGCTCAATGGCGGCACGGGGCCAGGCCCGCCGTGGTCACCCACGGCCGCCGGCAGCTCGGTCAGCGCCAGTGGGTTCCCGGCGGCCTCCTCCAGCAACCACGCCCGCACCGCCGAGGGGATGCGGGGGGCGATCGAGTCCAGAAGCTCGGCGGCGACCTCGTCGGAGAGGCGGTCGACGGGCATCGGGGACAGCCCGGCGTCCTGCACGTGCGAGCGCTCGCCCTCACGGAGCGTCGCGACCATGACGATCGGCTCGGACTCGATCCGGCGCGCCACGAAGGCGAGGACGTCCGCGCTGGCGCGGTCGAGCCAGTGCACGTCCTCGGCGACGACCAGCAACGGCCGGGCGGCGGCCGTTTCGGCCAGCAGGGTGAGCGTGGCCAGGCCGACGAGGTAGGCGCTGGGTTCGGCCCCGCCGGCGAGGCCCAGCGCGCAGCGCAGGGCGTCACGCTGCGGGGCCGGCAGCGCGTCCACGCCTGCCAGGACCGGGTACAGCAGCTGGTGCAACCCGGCGCAGGCGAGGTTCCGCTCGGCCTCCACGCCGGTCATCGTCAGCACGCGCAGGCCCGCCGCCGACGCCGCAGAGACGGCCTCCGCGACGAGCGCGGACTTCCCGATGCCGGCCTCTCCCCGGATGAGAACGCCGCTGCGCTCTCCGGGGTGGTCGATGAGCTCGGCCAGGGCCCTCAGCTCGGCCTCCCGCCCGAAAAGCGGCATGGTTCGGCACTCCTGACCTCGGTGTCCCCGGCTGTCTCCCCCAGCCGTGGGCGAGTCCTGCGGCGACCCTACCGAAAGTGTCGGAGTGGGCGGTTCCGTCCGGCGTATACGGGATGTATATCGAGGCTCGTGTGCTGGTTGTCAGCCGGTGATGAGGGTGTTGAGCATGAGGGTCTCCTCGCCGGACGGGCCGGCCAGGCGGATGGACAGCTCCCATACGCCGGTCATGAAGAACAGCTCGCCCTCGGCGACGAAGTGGCCGGGGGCGGTCTTCCTCGCGGTGACCTCGGGGATCGCGTGGCCCATGGTGGTCATCGCGGCGGCGATGGTGACCGTGTCGGCCTCGCCTCTGTCCAGCCGTACGTCGATCGTGTTCCGCTCGGCGGTGACGGTGACGGCGTAGCGGGTTCCCGTCGTGGTCACCGGGTCCACGCCCGAGGTGCGGGCGACCACGAACGCGGCCACCACGACCGCCACGAGCCCGGCGAGCACCAGCAGGCGCCTCATGCTCTTGATCCGCGTCATCGGGGTACCTCCACGGTGAAGGGCACGGTGGTGATGCCGCGGTCGGTGGCGTACTGCGCCCAGGCGAAGTAGCGGCCCGGCGCGGGGAAGCTGAACGTGAAGCGCAACCGGCTGCCGGGTGTTCCCATCTCGTGGACGTGGCCGAGGAACTCGCCGTGCTCGGCGCGCACGATGAGGTGGCCCGCCATCCCGAGCCACGGCCGCGGCGTCCCGCTCGTGGCCACCTCGACGGTGGCCGGCCGCCCCGCCTGCGGCACGGCGGGCGTCACCGTGACCGGCCCGGCGGCGGCGTCCTTGGTCGCCGGCTCGGCCGAGGCGGTGGGCTCCGCCGGGTCGGACGAGGCCGTGGACTTCGCCGGGTCGGACGAGGCCGTGGGCTCCGCCGGGCCGGTGACCGTGAAAGCGCCGGTGAGGAGCTGGCCGCCGGAGTCGGTGCGTTCGAGCTCGACATGGGTGAGATAGCGACCGGGGCGGTCGGCGCGCAGCCGTACCTCCAGGCGGCCGGGCGCGGTGCGCAGCGGATGGACGTGGCGGAAGTAGCGGCCGTCCTCGCTGGTGACCACCACGTGAGCCATGGCCTCGTGGTGGACGGTGAGGTCGTCGACCGGTCGCCCGGTGGCCCCGTCGAACAGTTCCACCCGCGCCACGAACTCCTCGCCCGCAGCCGGGCGGGCGGGGACGGTGGTGACCGCCCCCTGCACATACGGCCGGCCGATCGCCGAGTCCGTGGGACGGGGCTCGGCGCCGTCGGGCGACCGGGCGGGCAGCCAGGGTTCGAGGATCACGATCAATGCGGCCACCGCGACCCCCGTGGCGGCGACCGCGGTCACCACGAACGCCGACCGGCCGCGCCGGTTGAACGCCCCGGTGAGCAGGCCGCCCACCAGGAGCAGGCCGGCCACGAACAGGCCACCGTAGATCAGGAACTCCCACCCGGACCCGCGGTCCACCAGGACCCGGAACGGGATCACCGCGCTCTCGCCCCCGGAGCCGACGGTCAGCTCGTGCGGCCCGGTCTCCTCCACCCGCAGCTGGGCGGGGCGACCCGGCGCCGCCGTGCCCTGCACGACCCGCCCGTCGGTCACCGACCGGAGCCGCAGGTCCAGCGCCGGGGCGGACGGGAACCCGAGCACCTCGACGCGCAGCGGTCCCGGCACCCGGGTCGTGGCCTTGATCACAAGGGTCAGCTCGGCGCCCGCGATCGTCTGCGCGATCCGCAGGTCCGCCCCCGCCTTGACGTCGTGCGCCGCCGCGGGCGACGCCAGCGCCACCACCAGCAGGCCGACCAGGCAGAGAAGCCGGATCATGCCCGCCGGGCGCCGGACTCGTCTGCCTGCGCGGGCACCGCGTTCGGGAGGAACAGGGCGCCGAGGGCGAGACCGATGAGACCGGCCACGACCGGGGCGCCGGTCCACAGTTCGGGCACGACGGGCAGCTGCCCGGCGACCACGGAGGCGACCGCGATGTACAAAGACCAGGTGGCGAACGCCGACAGGCCGGCGAAGGCCCAGTAGGCGGCCCGGCGCTCCCGCGAGGGACGCAGCCACCGGATCAGCAGGTCGCTCACCAGCCCGGCGGCCACGAACGCCAGCAGGATCGGCAGGTTGCGGAAGGCCGTCTGCGCGCCCGGCATGAGGACGCCCACCACGGACAGCACGGTCACGCTCCCGAACGGCAGACGCCACCGCCGCAGGAGGAACAGCACCGGAGCGAGCAGCACCACGTTCGTGATGATCATCGATGCGGCCAGGCGGTCGGTGCCTTGGCCATCCAGGTCGGAGAAGGCCCGGACCACGCCGTCCGCGCTCCACTGCATGGCGTCGCCGTACGACAGGAACAGCGACACCAGCGTGGCGCCGAAGCCGAGCCCCACCAGCGCGGGCAGCAGCCGCGACAGGCGGGGCCGGTCCCCGATGTCCGGGGCGTTCCAGGCCGAGCGGAGCGGGGTCGTGATGATGAGCATCATCGTCACGATCAGCCCCAGGTGGGAGGGGCTGAACAGGATGTCGATGGTCTGCTCGATGCCCAGCAACTCGTGCCACATCATGTCGACGAACCCGAACGCGGCGAACCCCGGGATGGCGAGCAACCCCGCGAGGTACCCGTTCGGCACCGCGGCCAGCCCGCTCCGCCCGGCGCGCACGTTGCGGTAGACCTGCCAGATGATCCACCCCGACACCGCCGCGAAACCCGAGTAGAACGCCGCGTGCCAGGGCGTGAAGAACGTCTCCAGCTCGGCCAGGTTGCTGTGCGCCCAGGCGTCGATCATCAGCCCGACACCGAACCAGACGCCGAGCAACGCCATGACCAGGTCTGTCCGGGGGCTCACCCACGTGCGCGCCTCCCCGGAGTCCGCGAGCAACCGCCGCACCCCAGCATCCACCGCCGCCATCGGCACGCTCCTTCCCGTCGGTCCGATCCTTCGCGACGGCCGCCGGAAGCGGAACCCGGCTGGCACCCCCTGAAAGGTGCGGTTACCCGCACCCCCTCACGCCTTCAGGTACGCCGTCACGCGTTCAGGTACCGCAGCACCGCGAGCACCCGCCGGTGGTCGTGCGGGCTCGCCTCCAGGCCCAGCTTGGCGAAGATGCTCGTGCAGTGCTTCTCCACGGTGCGCTCGGCGATGGACAGCCGCTCGGCGATCGCCATGTTCGTGCGCCCCTCGGCCATCAGCCGCAGCACCGCGCGCTCTCGCTCGGTGAGCAGGCGCAGCGGATCACCGGGCTGCCGGTGGCGGCCGACGAGCTGCTCGACGACGACCGGGTCCAGCGCGGACCCGCCCGACCCCACCCGGCGGATGGCCGCGGCGAACTCCGCCAGGTCCGACACCCGGTCCTTCAGCAGGTAGCCCACGCCCTCGGTGCGGCCGCCGAGCAGCTCGACCGCGTAGCTGACCCGGACGTACTGCGACAACACCAGCACCCCCACCTGCGGATGCCGTTCCCGCAGCTCAACCGCGGCGCGCAGCCCCTCGTCGGTGTGCGTGGGCGGCAGCCGGATGTCGAGCATGGCCACATCGGGCGGGTCCTTGGCCACGTGGGCGAGCAGGTCCTCGGCGTGGTCGACGGACGCCGCCACCTCGAACCCGGACTCGGCCAGCAGCCGGGCCAGGCCCTCGCGGAACAACGTGGAGTCCTCGCAGATCGCTACGCGCACGGCAGGACCACCTTCAGCACGGTTCCCTTCCCCGGTGGGCTGTCGATCATGAGTTTGCCGCCGTTGGCCTCGGCGCGGTCGGCGAGCCCGGCGAGCCCCGAGCCGCGCGCGAGATCGGCCCCGCCCACGCCGTCGTCGCCCACCTCGACCACGAGGCGGCCACCCTCGCGGGCGAGCCGTACCCACGCCTTCGACGCGGAGGCATGCTTGGTCACGTTGGCCAGGGCCTCGTTGACGATGTAGTAGGCCGCGCTCTCCACGGACTGCGGCAGCGGCTCGTCGAGTGCCAGGTTGCAGGTGACGGCCATGGGGGCGACCACGGCCAGCTCCTTGACCGCGCCCGACAGGCCACGCTCGGTCAGCACCGGCGGGTGGATGCCGTGGCCGACCGCGCGCAGGTCGTCCAGCGCGGCCAGCACCGCCGTCTTGGCCTCGCCGATCAGCGGTACGGTCCGCGCGGGATCGCTGCCGGCCTCGGCCAGCCCGAGCGTCATCGCCACCGACAGCAGCCGCTGCTGCACGCCGTCGTGCAGGTCGCGTTCGATCTTGCGGCGCTCGGCCTCGCCCCACTGCAACATCCGCCGCCGCGAGGCCGCGAGCTGCCGCAGCCGGGCCCGCAGGTCCGCCGTGAGCCGCTCGTTCTCCAGGGCGAGCGCCGCGGCGGCGCACGCGGCCTCGACGAGCAGCGGCTGCTCGAGGAGTGCGGCGTCATGCACGAGTACGGCGAGCGGCGCCTCGCCCTGGTCGACACGGGTGACGACCCTGCCAGGCCCCGGGTCCAGGTCGACCGGGCGGCCGTCGGCGTCCACGTATCGGTCCTGGTTCGCCGTCCAGTAGCCCACGGCCAGCCCTGGGTCCCGCAAGGTGGCGGCCAGCTCGTCGCGCAGCGTGTCCGGCTGCTCGCGCCTGCTCAGGCGTACCACGAGGTCGGCCACGCGGCCGTGGTCCATCCGGCTCCGCATGAGTCCGGCCAGGTACGCCAGCGGAACCGCCACGAAAGCTCCCAGCATGACGAGCGTGAGCAGGACCTCCAGCGGGTTCGGGCCGAAGAGGCCGGCCATGCGGTTCCCGGCGAAGGTGAGCGTGGCGACCACCGAGGCGCCGGTGACCGGCGCGACCGCACGGCGCGCCGCCACGCTCGCCTGGCGCCAGCGTTTGACCGTGATGGCGAGCACCACGCCGCAGATGAGGACGGTCACCTGCCAGGAGGATTCGTCGAGGGCGACGGCGAAGTGCAGGAGCGGCGCGGGCAGGCGAAGGTGTGTGCCGGCCTGGGCCGAGGTCAGTACGAAGGCCGCGACGTACGCCAGGCCGGTCACCACCCGGTAGGAAACCAGGCGCAGCCTGCCGGTGGGGAAGGCGAGGAAAAGGTGGCAGGCGACCCCCGCCCACATGCCGCACAACGCCACCGCCCACAGCGGGTTTCCAGGCAGGAACAGCAGCTGCTGGGGGATCCAGGCGACTCCGAGCGCCACCATGAGCGGGCCGACCCGGTTACGCGGGTGCTCCCGCCACGCCACGATCCCGGCCGTGAGGAAGGAGACGCCGACCAGCGCGCCGAGCATCCAGATCGAGCCGTGCCGCCAGATGGGACCCTGACCGGTCCCGAGAACGTCGACGACCAGCAGCCAAATCCCTGCCGCCGCGACGGCGAGTAAAACGGTGGTGCCCCTGGAACGCGTCGCCATCGCCCACCCCCGATGGGGATTGTACGGGCGAACCGCCCGAAAGCGACCACGGCAGGAGGAGGGGCGTTTAGCTTTCGTCAATGATCTGTCGGCGCACTGGTCCTACCTTGGTGCGCCATGTCCACACACGAGATCCCGATAGATCCTGCCTATATACCCGGGCACCCCGAGAGCGACGCCCGGACTTCCGAAAGCGCCACTTCCTCGGAAGAAGAGAGCGATGGCGGCGTTCTCGGACTGCTCGAGCGCATCGGGTCCGTCATCGTCCCGATCGGCGTGGCGCTCTACGCGGTGCTCTACCTCGGCGTCGAGGAGATGTACGGCGTCTTCGGCATCAGCCCGCAACAGGCGGGCATAGACCAGTCCGTCCTTTTCGGCCGGCTCATGGGCACCCTGGTCCTGATGCTGCTGATCGGCATTCCGACGCTCGGCCTCATCATCGGATTCTGCTGGATGGCCGACAAGCTGACCCGCGGCGCGCTCAGCAGGCTGATCCAGGCCGTCCGGCGGCGGCCCTGGATCTCCGCCCTGATCGCCGCACTGTGGTCCGGCGCGACCTACTGGGGACTGTTCAACCTTTTCGGCAACCTCGACCTCGCCATCATGGTCGTCGTCGCCGTGGGGCTGGGCATCCTGACGTTCCTGGTCCCGTTCCGGCTGCTGCGCCGCAAACCGGTCGGCCGCGCCGGGATGAAGATCCTGGTCGGCGGCCTCACCGGCGTCGGCCTGGGCTTCCTGCTGATCCTGGCGATGATCAAGGGCGCGGTCGACGTCCAGCTGACCGGGCAGGCCAACGAGCTGCTCGGTTATGTCGGCTTCCAGGACCAGTGGGCGATCGTCAAGAACGCCGAGGATGACAAACCTCTCTACGACGGCCGCTGGATGATGCTGCTCGGCGAGAGCGACGGCACCTACGTCTTCTACGACTGCGACAAGGAAGAGACCTTCCGCCGGCCCATGGAGACCACCAACCTCAGCGGCATCCAGCTCGACCCGGAACGCGAGAAGGGCTTCACCTGCGGCAGCCTCGCCCAAGACGGGACCTCCTCGACCGGGAAGGGCTGAGCCACCCCGAGCCGGCCGGTTCAGCGCAGGGTGGCGGTGAAGGTGCGGCCGTGGGCGTGGCGGGTCGTCGCCTGGACCAGGGTGCCGCCCGGCACGCGCCGTACCGTCACCCCCTCGTCGGCCGCGCCGAGGCGGAGAGACGTGCCGAGCAGCACGACGGAGACGCGGTCGCGTTTCATCGTGGGGTCGGACAGGGCGACGACCGTGCGCTCGCCGTGCTGGACGATGACCGAGGCGGGGCCGTCAATGAGCAGGCGTTCGGCGTGGCGCGGGCCGTCGCTGAAGACGTTGGCGGCGACGATCCCGAGGGTCTTGTGCTTGATCGCCTGTACGTGCCGGTCGTTGGCCAGGACGGTCAGCGGGCCGTCCGCGTAGCCGCGCAGACGGGTCTCGGTCGCGTTCGGGACCAGGGCGTAGGCGAGGGCGGGGACGTCGCCGGCGGCGGGGTGGGCGATCGATGCGGTGAAGACGTTCTTGGTCACGCTGGTGTCGGGGTTGGACGTGCGCACGACCCTGCGGCTGCGGGTCACCGTCTCCAGCCCGGCCGCGACGGGTTGCCGGGTGAGGAAGACGTAGCCGATCGCGGTACGGCGGGTGTCGTTGGCGTAGCGCAGCCAGCGCGGCGGCCTGGTGTCGCCCGCCTGCCAGGCCCCGCCGCTCCAGCCCTCGCCGGTGAGCGCGACCGTGTCGCCGGGGGCGGCGATGCGGCTGTCCACGGTGGTCACCGCGTCGCGGCCGCCCTGTCCGGAGACGCCCGCGGCCAGCACCACGATCTCGTCGTCGAGCATGAACCAGGACTTGGTCGAGCGGGCGTTCTGGTATGCGACGAAGTCGTCGGGCAGGATGCCCGCCTGCTTGGCGGTGTAGGCGGCGTCGTCGGACTGGACCATGCCGGCCGCGCCGTACGCGCCGAGCGTCGCGCCGCCGGAGAAGGAGTTCCCGGCGCGGGGGAAGTACACGTAGGTGTTCTGGGACTGCGAGGAGGAGGTGAAGTTGAGCGGGTGTCCCGGGTTCTCGTACCAGAGGCGGCCGTACAGCTCGGGCACCGTCCGCCGCGCCGCCACCGGCGCGGTGATCCCGGCCAGCCGGTACGGCGAGACGGCGGTGTAGTAGTCGACGCCGAAGACCTCGCGCTGGTCCTCGCCCGCGAGGTAGAGGTAGTACGCGCCGTCGCCCTGGAACCAGGGCATGAGGTTCTCGCCGCTCATGTACTCGTACTTGCTGATCCGGTCGGAGCTGCGCGCCAGGGCGAAGGCGTAGCCGGGGCGCCGGTGGACGGTCCTGTCCATGGCGTTGAACGCGACGCAGCGCGCGGGCGGGTTCAGGTCGGCCGCAGGGACGGCGGAGTCGGCGCGGATGGCCGCGTAGCGGGCGATGCTGACCGGGGAGACGAAGGCGGCCGTGTCAGCGGCGGGCAGGAACTTGACGTACTTCTTCAGGGCGAGAGCCTCGGCGCCCGCGACGTGGCCGGCCAGGTCGGTGATGGCCTCCACGACCACGCCGACGTCGGCGTAGCCGGTGGTGGTGCGCGAGACCGCCCGCCCCTTGACGATCTCCATCATCCACCCCTCGAAGATCAGCGGGGCGAAGCCGTCGGCGACCCAGCGGTACACCACGCCGGCCAGGTCCTCGGAGGTGCCGCCGCTCGTCGCGCCCTCGAGCGTCTTGAGGGTCTGTACGACTCGGGTGAGCAGGCCCTTCCCGTACGAGCCCGTGTAGGCGACCGAGTGGTGCTGGATGAAGGAGCCGTCGCGGTAGTAGCCGTCGGTGTTCCCGTGCTGGAGGTTGTAGGGGTCGATCGTGGCGAAAACGGTGGCCTGGTCGGAGATGGCCTTGCCGACGCGGGCGTCGTCGCCGGCGAGCGCGCCCTGCAGGATCCGGTTGGCGGTGATGTCGGCCAGGTTCGCCCCGGTGTGGAAGCGCGAGTCGAGGTCGACGTCGCCGTCCTTGCCGTTGCGCAGGAAGGCGTCCATCGAGGCGATGTACGCCGCCGTCAGGTCGGGTCGTTCCGCCCGCACCCGTTCGGCCAGCAGGGCCAGCGTCCTGCTCGCGTGGGTGGGGATGCCGATCTCCCAGTTGTGCCAGTTGCCGTAGTAGCCCGTGGCCTGGTCACCGTAGTAGCGCTCGTGCAGCCACACCAGACCGTCCACGACCCGCCGTTGGGCGGCGGCGTCACCGTCGAGCTCGCCGCCCGGCGTGCGGGTCGCGAGCGCGATCTCGTACAGGTACTGGAAGGCCAGTCGCAGGTTGACGTCGTCGGTGCCGAGCTTGAGACCCGAGAACAGCTCGCCGGCGCCCGCCTTGTCCATGGCGGCCAGCCGCTGCCTGGCGGTCCCGGCGATCGCCGCGAGCTTGCCGGCGACCTCGGGCCGGGCGTTGACGTCCGGGGTCCCCGCCAACACCGCCACGGTGTTGGCGACCAGCCGCGCGTGATCGACCCCCGCCGCGGCACGCGAGGGGGAGGCTGCGGCGAGCAGACCGGCGGCGGGGAGCAGAGAGAGAACCTGGCGACGAGACAGCTGCGGCACGGCGGGCTCCAGGCCGTTGGGGGGATATGCCGCGCTCACCTTACATGATCTGTTTTGGCCGGCCTAGGAAGTGCGACGGCGGCCGGTCCGCGGCGTCGCTTGAGCGCTCTCAGGACGCCTGCTTGCCCGACCGCCACTCCGGCGCGAGCACCGACCAGATCTCCATGTCGTGCCGCTTGCCCCGGTACGGGTAGCTCTCCCGAAGCACGCCCTCTTTCGTCATCCCGAGCCGCCGGGCCACCGCGATGCTGGCCTCGTTCGCCGCCGCGACCTGCCACTCCACGCGGTGGATGCCCCGTTCCTCGACAGCCCAATCGATGATCACACGCGCGGCCCTCGTCACCAGGCCCTTGCCCACCGCCGCGGGCTCCAGCCAGCAGCCCGCTTCAGCGATGCCGAGCGCCACGTCCATCGTCCGGAAGAGCACTCCGCCGACCAGCGTGCCGTCCGTCCAGATGCCGTAGATCCGCCCGGTGTCGGCCGCGGCCTTGTCCGCGTACGACTGGAGGTACGACCGGCTCGACTCCACGTCCTTGACCACGTCCGGCAGCGCGATGTACTGGCCGATGAACTCCCGGCCCCGCTCCATGTGGGCCAGGAACTCCTCGGCCCGCCACGGCTCCAGCGGGCGCAACTCGGCGCCGTCTTCGCCCAGGGATGTTACGTACATCTCCCCACCCAACGCTCGAAACCATGCCATATCGCCAGGAGATCCTCTCACCCTGTTCAGCCGAGTCTGTAGAGGGCCTGGCCGCTGCTGTCAGTGCCGCCGTAGGCCGAGGCGTCCACCAGGGTGCCGTTGGCCTTCACCCACTCCGTCACCGAGGAGTCGGTGCCTCGCGGGCCGTTTCCGCTGGTGATCAGGAGGTACTTCAGCTGGCCGCTGGAGACGTACTCCTTCAGCTTGGCGACGGTCATGGCCGGGTCGCTGCCGGTGAAGCCGCCCATGGAGATGACCGCCTTGCCGCTGGAGAGGATGATCGAGGACGCGCTCTGCGCGCTGTTGACGGCCACGAGCCAGGTGGCGTCGCCCTGGTTGGCCTCCAGGTACTCGATCAGTTGGGTGCTCACCTGGCCGCCGTCGGGACCTCCGGGCCGGGCGGTCCGGCCGCTTTCCGACTGGCCAGTGGGAGGGGCCTGGCGGGCGCCGCCGAAGCCGCCGCTGCCGGCCGGGCCCGCGGTCGGGTTGGTGCCCTGGACGGCGGAGCTGAGCGGGGTCAGCGCGTACGCCGTGGGCCCGGCCAGGCTGCCGGACAGCCCGGCGACCAGGGCCACGGCGGCCAGCCGCCGAACTCCGAAGGCCGCCACGAGAAGGCCCACGACTCCCACCGCGGTCGCGCCGGCGACCACCCAGGGCAGCCACGGCACGAAGTCGCCGGTACGGCTGAGCACCACGAACGACCAGCCACCGGTGACGGCGACGCCGAGCGGCAGTGCCGGCCTCCAGACGGAGGAGCCCCGGTAGGCCCGCCACAGCAGCACCCCGCCGATCCCAGTGAGCGCGGCGATCGCCGGGGCCATGGCGGTGCTGTAGTAGGGGTGGAAGGTGCCCTCCGAGAAGCTGAACACCATGAAGTGGATGGCCAGCCAGCCGCCCCACAGCAGCAGGGAGGCCCGAACCGGCTCGGTCCGCGGCCGGCGGCCGATCAGCGCGATCCCCACGACCAGCGCGAGGGCCGCGAACGGGATCAGCCAGGAGATCTGGCCGGCCATCGTGTCGTTGAAGAGCCGCGTGGCCCCGGCCTCGCCGCCGAAGCTGGCGCCGCCGCCGTTCCCACTGGCGCCGAAGACGCGGCCCAGGCCGTTGTAGCCGATGACCAGGTCCCAGACGGTGTTGTCCTCGCTGCCGCCGATGTACGGCCGGCTGTCCGACGGCCACAGATCGACGATCACCATCCACCAGGCGCTGGCCGCGACGAGGGTCGCTCCGGCGGCGAGCAGGTGGCCGAGCCGCCGCAGCGGCCTGCCGGGTGCGGCGATCAGGTAGACGGCCGCGAAGGCGGGCACCACCAGGTACGCCTGGAGCATCTTGGTGTTGAACGCCAGGCCGACCAGCAGCGCCGTGACCAGCAGCGCGCGCATCCGCCCCGTGCGGACGGCCTCCAGGCAGAACCAGGCCGCCGCGACGAGCAGCAGGACCAGGATCGTGTCGGGGTTGTTGTCCCTGTTGATCGCCACGGTGATCGGCGTGAGCGCCAGCACGGTGGCCGCGACCAGCGCTCCCACGTGGGCGATCGGCCTGGTCCCGAGCGCCCGCCGTACCGCTGAATGGACCAGCCCCACGGCGGCGACCCCCGCGACCGCCTGGGGAAGCAGCATGCTCCACGTGCCGAACCCGAAGACGCGAGCCGACAGGCCCATCACCCACAGGGCCAGCGGCGGCTTGTCGACGGTGATGAACGAGCCGCTGTCCAGGGCGCCGAAGAAGAACGCCTTCCAGCTCTGGGTGCCGGAGTAGATGGCGGCGGCGTAGTAGGTGTTGGCGTAGCCGTTCTGGCCGAGCGCCCACGTGTAGAGGAAGGCGGCCAGGGCCAGCACCCCCCACATCGCGGGGCGGGCCCACCGCGGGTCCTGCGGCGGGCCGAGGAACAGCCGTCCCAGGGGTCCCCGCCGCGGGGCGCCGCGATGGCCGGCCACGGCGTGATCGACCGGACGTCCCAGCAGCTGCGCGGTCATCGGGCCCTCCGGGGGTTGAAGACCCACGCACGCAGCAGGACGAAGCGGACGAGGGTGGCGAACGCGTTGGCGAGGGTGACGGCGACCAACTGCGCCGCGTGCGAGGCCGTACCGGGAAGCAGGGCGAGGCTCGCGGTGGTCAGCCCGAGTCCGACGAAGAAGACGATCAGACCTTCCAGATGATTGCGTACGGCCCGCGTCCGGCCCGCCACCCCGAAGGTGAACCTGCGGTTGGCGGCCGTGTTCGCGACGGCGGTGACCAGCAGGGCGACCGCGTTGGCGGCCATCGACGGCATCAGCGCGCCGAGCATCGAGAACAGCAGCAGGTAGGCCAGCGTGCTGATGACGCCGATGACCGCGAACACGGGCAGCTGGCGGGCCATGCCCGCGGGCAGTTGCGCCCGCCCGGGGGTCGCGGCGCCCGACAGGGTCGTCCGTGCGACCCGCCACATCCCCTTGAGGTCGTCCGTGGCGGTCTTGACGATGTCGACCCGGCTGTCGGGATCGTCCACCCAGTCCACGGGTACCTCGTGGATCCGCAGCCCGTGGCTCTCGGCCAGCAGGAGCAGCTCGGTGTCGAAGAACCACTCCTGGTCCTCCACGACGGGCAGCAGCGCCTGCGCGACCTCGGTCCGCGCCGCCTTGAACCCGCACTGGGCGTCGGAGAACCGGGCGCCCATCACGGAGCGGAGCAGCAGGTTGTAGCCGCGCGAGATGAGCTCCCGCTTGGGCCCGCGGACCACGTTCGATCCCCTGGACAGCCGGGTGCCGATCGCCAGATCGCTGTGTCCGGACAGCAGCGGCGCCACCAGCGGCAGGAACGCGTCCAGATCGGTGGAGAGGTCGACGTCCATGTAGCTGACGACGTCGGCGTCGCTCTCGGACCAGACCTTCCGCAGCGCCCTGCCCCGGCCCTTCTGATCGAGGCGCACCGCCCGGACGTACGGCAGGTCCCGCTCCAGCTCGGTCGCGATCTGCCAGGTGTCGTCGGTGCTCGCGTTGTCCGCGATCGTGACGCGGAAACCGTAGGGGAAGGTGCGGACCAGGTAGGAGTGCAACCTGCGGACGCTCTCCGCCAGGACCCGCTGCTCGTTGTAGACGGGAACCACCACCTCGACCAGGCGGGTTCCCCGTGCCGCCGCGACCCGAGGCGCTGCAATCGTCATCGTGCTCATGGCAGGAACGATCGACGGCAGCCATGGGACGGGGCTGAGGCGACCATTAAGCCTTACTGAGAAGCCAGCCGTCAGGTCTGGCGGTGGAAATGCTCCACGAGTTGCTGGACTCGCAGGCCGGCGGCGAAGTCGGCCAGGGTGGTGTCCTCGCCCCGCATCGCACGGGCGAACTCGCCGAGCCTGGTGTGCTCGCTGCCGCGCGGCCCGTCGAGGTCCACCGGGGTCCATTCTCGGTGGTCGCCGCACCACAGGCGCGCCCAGTCGGTGATCCGGTACGACCGGTCGGTTCCGTACAGGGTCCACTCGTACGTCTCCGGCCCCGCGGCCACCTGGCCGGAGAGGGTGACGGGCACGTCGCCCGCCAGGAACAGGCCGTAGGCGGCGTCCTCCGCGGCCGCGCCGTAGGTGACGTGAGTGTGGACTGGTGACAGCGGCCCCAGCAACCGATCGGTCAGGAACAGGTAGTGCGAGGCGACCTCACGCAGGAAACCGCCCTGCGCCTGCCCTGCCACCCACCGGGCGTCCTCCTGGAAGGCCCGTGGCCACTGGGGGAAGGTGAACCGCATCTCGATCCGGCGTACCGTGCCGACCTGGCCGGTACGCAGCGCCTTGTCGATGGCCAGTGCGGCGCCGCGGTCGGACATGACGAAATTCAGGGCGTTCACCGTTCCCGTCGCCGCGGCCACGGTCACCATCTCCTGGCCCTCGGCCAGGTCGACGGCGAGCGGCTTCTCGGCGAAGACCGCCAGCCCTGCCTTCATGGCGCGTACGGCATAGCGCGCGTGCGTGGCGGGCGGTGAAGCGATGTAGACGGCGTCGAGCGCGTGCCGGCCGAGCAGTTCATCGGCATCCTGGACGCAGGCCAGTCCTGGGTGAGCCGCCCGGACCCGGTCGAGCACCCGCGCGCTGGGATCCGCGGCCACGACCACCTCGAACCGTGGGTGCCGCTGCGCGACATCGAGCATTTCAGTGCCCATCACACCCAGGCCGATGATCCCGAGGCGGATCTTGCTTGCCACTTCCATGCACAGATCCTCTGCTGTACTTATATTTCAGCACAAGCGATGATTTCTTAACTATTGTGAAGTGTGACTGTATGATTCGGTCGTGCTCGACGTTCACCGCCTGGCCGTGCTGCGTGCCGTTGTCGAGACCGGCTCGATCCAGGCGGCCGCCACCAACCTCGGCTACACGCCCTCCGCGATCAGCCAGCACGTCGCCGCGCTGCAGCGGGAGACCGGCACGCCGCTCGTGGAGCGCCACGGCCGTGGCATCCGCCCCACCGAGGCCGGCCGGCTCCTGGCGAGCCACGCCGGGCAGATCCAGACCCAGATCGCCCGCGCCGAGACCGCCCTCGCCGACCTGCGCGCCGGTAAGACCAGCCGGCTGACCGTCCGCTACTTCGCCACCGCCGGAGCCGTCCTGATCCCGCCCGTCATCGCGCAGTTCAACCGCCGGTTCCCGGAGGTCAGGGTGGAACTACGGCTTGGCAAGGGACTGGCCGGCGAGGCCGCCGACGCGGACATCATGGTGCTGGACGACACTGCTCGGGTGCCCACCGGACTGCGGGCCATCCACTTGCTCGATGACCCCTTCCTGGCGATCTTGCCGCCGGGGCACGCTCTTGCCGCCGCGGAGGTCATCGAGCTGGGCAGGCTGCGCGGCGAACCATGGATCGACAACGAGTGGCCCACCAGCATCTGCCGGCAGACCATGCTCGACGCTTGCGGCGCGGCCGGCTTCAACCCCAACTTCGTGGTGGAGGCCCACGACTACGCCACCGCGGTCGCCTTCGTCGCCACCGGACTGGGCGTGACGATGATTCCCCGGCTCGCGCTGAGCGCCTTGCCCGCCGGCTCGTTCACCGGCGTGCCGGTCACCCGGCCCACCCCGGTCCGCTCCATCTTCGTCGTCGTCAAGGAAACGACCGAGAGCCATCCACCGCTGTCGGCGTTCCTCGACCTGCTCCGCGAAGCCGCCGCCGCGCGTCGTTGACCCGCCTGCCCCGCCGGGGCCGGGCAATGCCGCACGTCACAGCCCGTCGGCCACCTGGTCCAGGTAGTCGGCCAGCTCGCGTGGGCGCGACAGCATCACCATGTGGCTGCCGGGCAGCTCGTCCGGGACGATGCCCAGCCGCTCCTCGACGTGGCGGCGGACGAAGTCCGGGGTGAAGAAGCGGTCGTCGCGGCAGAGCAGGTATCTCGTCGGCACGTCCGGCCAGGCGGTCAACGGCCATGGCTCGTGTACCGCCCGGTCCATGCTCATCTTCTCGGCGAGCGCGCGGTCGTGGGCCAGCACCCGGTCGGCCAGCTCGCGCGGGACGTCGTGCAGGAAGAGCTCGTACTCGTCCTCGATGTCCGAGGAGGTCCGGCCGCTGCGCTCCCACCAGTCGTCCGGCGCCTCGCCCGGGCTCGGGATCATGGCGGTTACCAGCACCAGCGCGGCGGCCTTGACCCGCGCGCAGACGAGCGGGCCCACGAAGCCGCCCCACGAATGGGCCACCACGACCAGGTCAGGGCGCTCGCCGGCGGCCTGGACGACGGCGTCCGCGTAGTCCCAGAGCCGCGCCTGCGGGTCGGACATCGGGAGGTCCACCGCGACCGTGTCGTGCCCCAGGCGGCGCAGCTCGGCTTCGACCAGGTGCCAGTCGAAGGCGCTTCCACCGCCGCCGTGGATCAGAGCGAAGGTTGTCATGACTGTGATGACCTGTGGCGGGGCGGAAACTCATCGGGGACGGCGCCCTGGGCCCAGGACCGTCGCAGGGCGTCGGACAGGTCGCCGGCTCGGGGATGGCGCAGGACCAGCGTGGGTTTGACGCTCTGCCCGGTACGGCGTTCCAGCTCGGCGGCGAGCCGGGCGGCCAGGAGGGAGTGTCCGCCCAGCCGGAAGAAGTCGCTGTCCCGCCGGATCGGCTCCACGGCCAGGGTGTCGCGGAAGGCCGCGAAGACCATCCGCTCCACCTCGTCGCCGAGGGGCTCCGCCGCCGCCGCTGCGGCAACTTGGTGTGTGTGCACGTACTGCTCGGTCAGCAGCCGCTTGCGGACCTTGCCGTTGGGCGTGACGGGCAGTTCCTCGACCACCACGACGTCCACCGGCACGTGGTCGCGCGGCAACCGCTCTGCGCAGTGTTCGCGCAGGCCGGCCGCCGTGGCGGGGGCCGTCAGGACGACCGCCGCGGCGACGGCCCGGCCGAGCGCGGCGTGCGGCACCCCGAACACGGCCACATCCTTGACGGCCGCATGGGTTCGCAGTGCGGCCTCGACCGTCGCCGAGGCGATGTTCAGCCCGCCGGAGACGATGACGTCGTCGGCGCGCTCCACGAAGTGCACCAGGCCGTCGTCGTCGAGCCGGCACAGGTCGCCGGTCGCGATCCAGCCGTCCGCCAGGTAACGCGTACCCGTCGCGGCGGCGTCCCCCGGCTCCGGGGCGGGCTCCAGATAGCTCAGCGCCGGGCCGGTGTGGCGGAGCCAGAGCTCCCCGACCTCTCCGGGGGCCACGTCCCGGCCCGCGTCGTCCACCACGCGCGCGTCCTGGCCCAGCGCGCCGAGTGCCGGGGGACGGCCGGGGAGACACCGGTGCTGCAGCCCGGCGCCGCCCTCGGCCACCGTGTAGACGTTGAAGATCTCCGCCTGCGGGAACACCTCGGCGAGGCCGTCCACGGTGGGCTGATCCAGCGGGGCCGAGGACGACACCACCGAACGGACCCGCGCCGGTGCGTGACCCTGCCTGCGCAGCGCGGCCACCGCGAGTCGCGCCGTGGTCGGCACCACGCTCAGCGCGCTCACCCGGTGCTCCTCGATCAGCCCGGCCAGCCGTTCTGGCGCCAACGGCTGGCCGAGCACCACGTGCACGCCGTTGAGCAGGCAGCTCTTCAGCACGGACTGCGCCGCGTTCGTGCCGATCGCCACGGAGGTGAACAGGGCGTTGTCCTGTGGAGGCGGTACGTCGTCGCCCTCCGGCCAGTCGTCGGTGAGTGAGGCGTGGCTGCTCAGCACGGCCTTGGCCGCGCCGGTGGTGCCGGAGGTGAGGATCACCGCGGCGGGATCCGTCCCGGCGCGACGCACCACGCCGGTCGGAGCCGCGCCGGTCGGAGCCGCGCCAGTCGAGGCCGCGCCGGTGGGAGCCGTCAGGTCGGTGGCGTGCGCCAGCCATCCGCCGGACGCGGTCCCGTCCGCTTCCGTGGCAGCCTCCCACCACCGGCCCCCGACGACCAGGCCGGCCGCGCCCACCCGGGCGGCGGTGGACAGCAGGTGCGGCGCGGGGACGGGAGCGCGTACCGGCACGGCCACCCCGCCCGCCGCCAGCACGCCCATGAAGCAGGTGGCGAAGGAGAGCCAGTCGCCGTCCTCGAAGGCGAGGACCACCCGCTCCCCCGGACGCGCTCCGCGAGCGGCCAGCCCCGCCGCGACCCGCAGCGCGCCCAGGTGCCAGCTCAGGTAGTCGAGCGTGCCCACCCCATCGACGGTGAACGCCGGCGCCGCCGGGTGGGCGGCCGCCCTCCGGGCGAGGACGTCATGCAGTAACCCGGGCAACAGCGGTCCCTCCCCGCGCATGGCGTACAGAGCAACTTTCTCACCATACGCACCGCAGGTCGCCATGATCAGTCCGCTCAATGCGGATAAATGTTCATCGTTGACGCTATTGCCGACATTTCTAAGAATCGTGCCCAAATTCGCACCCGATAGGAGGTACGAAATGGGGCACAGCGACCTACCACGTGACAGCTGTGGTGGCGTTCGCCGGTGCGGCGGCAATCTCCTCGTCGCCAACGCCGTCCAGCCGAGCGAGTCGGCGGTCCGCCGCAATGTCCGGGCAGTCTCTGAGTTCTGGGCCACGTTCCGGGCATCCCGCAAGATGCTGAACAAGAAGCGGTAACCGTTCCTTGCGATCAGAATTCAGCACGTCTGGAGGGGTTTCGGACATCCTGTCCGAGCCCCTCTACTCGCGAACGGAGGACGGCGCGCTCGACCACGATCCGCTGCGCCTGGTCACGTCCGCGAAGCGGTTCTCGCTGGAGCGGCTGGCGCTGCTGCTGGACGGGCTGCCGTTCGAGGCGGAGTTCCCGCCCGAGTGCCCCTGGGAGGGCGTGGTACGGCACCGCCCGCCCCTCGATCTGCCTCCACTCGGCTCCTCCGACGAGTCGGCACTGGGCGAGGAGTTCGCCGCGGCCGTCTCCCGCTGCCTGGGCGACGCGGAGTCCGCCGTGGTGCTGCTCTCGGGCGGCATGGACTCGTGGGCCGTCTTCGTGCACGCCTGGCGGCAGGCCCAGCGGGAGGGACGGCGGCTGAGCGCGGTCGTGTGGAACCTGCGCGACCAGTTCGGCAAGGCCACCGCCGCCCTGGTCCACCGGCAGCTCCAGGCCGTGGACATCTCCTGCGGCCTGCACGTCCTGCCCGCCGAGTGGCAGGCGCTGCCCGAGCCGCGATGGTCGCCGCTCGGCCCCCGGCACGACTACTACACGCGCCTGCACCAGGCCACCGTGGACCACGCCGAGTCGATCGGGGCGACCGTCCTGCTCAGCGGCCAGGGCGGCGACGAGGTGCTCGGCGCCTGGAACCACCTGTCCGCCTCCTTGGCACGCGGGCGCAAATGGCGCGACCTGCGCAGTTACCTCGCGGCCTTCGGCAAGGGCGACTCCCTGGTGGAGGTGGCGGGCGAGGCGGCCGCGATCGTGGCGCGACGGCTGCCGCCGCAGCTCTCCTTCCAGCTGTACGTGGCGACCGCGCTGCGCGACGTCGTCAACAGCGGACGCCCCTCGGTGCTCGCCGACGTATACCGGGAGTCGGTGAGGGCATGGACCGAGCACTGGCTGGCGGGCAGGTTCGAGTCGTTCCAGCAGGCCGGCGGGGACTGGGCGACGGCCAGCCTGCACGACTCCATCTTCCCCTGGGCGTACGACGCGCATCCGCTCGGGGCGCCGATCCGGCAGCGCTCGCCGTTCGTGGATGAGCTGTTCGTCCGGTACGCCTTCGGGCTGCCGCCCGCCTCCCGGTTCCAGGCCGTGGGGCCGTACCCGTACCAGTGGTACAAGGCGCTGCACCTGCGTCTGCTGCCGCCCGCGCTGCGTCCGCTGCTGCCGGGCTACAAGCAGAGTTACTCCGACGCCTTCCGGCGATACGTGCTCGACGTGCTGCCCGAGGGGCCGCTCCTGGTCGAGGAGCTGGGGCTGATCCAGCCGATGGACCGGCTCGACCTGGAGCGGGTCCATCCGCGGCTGCCCATCGTGGTGCGCAACGTGGAGCGGTGGGTGGCAGGTGCGCTGGAAGCCGGCGCCGAGCCGGTGGCCGCCCGTTAGCATGCGCGGCGCGGCACGCAGGTGGTTCGGCGCAGAACCGGCCGTCAACCTCGCCCTGTCACCCGACGGCCGGGCGGTGAGCTGGCAGAGTGAGCGGGAGCCGGGCCTGTTCGTCTGGCGGCGGGAGCACGGCGTGCGCAGGCTTCCGCTCGGGCGCGTCCAAGTCGCGGATCACGCCTGGTGGCCCGGGGGCGGCGCGCTGGTCGCGGTCGTGGCCGGCCACACCGACCGGGTGATCGTGTACGACGAGGCCACCGGACGGACGACCGACGTCACGCCGGAGGGAGCCGACCGGATCCACGTCGTGGACCGCGACCAGCCGCGGCTGCGGAGCCTGCTGCTGAGCGGCGCCGACGCGGACGGGCGAGCGGCGTGGCACATCCTGTCCTCGCCCCGCGGACCGGCCCGCCGCGTGCCGGGGGCCGGCACGGCAGGCCGCCTGTTCAGCGACGCCGGCGACCGGCCGTGCGCGGCCACCGCCCGGGCCGACGACGGTTCCCTCGTGGTGTACGCGGCGGAGGCGGACACCTGGTGCGAGGTGTGGCGCTCGCGGCCACCCGCCTCCCTGGTCACCCACCCGGTCGACGTCACGGCGGACGGTCAGGGCCTCTACCTGTCCGGTCCCTGCCGTGGCGGTTTCCTCGGCGTGCGCCTGCTGGACCTCCGTACCGGCAAGGTGCGGACCGTGCTCGAGGACGGCGAGCACGACCTCGACGTCGTGCTGCATCCGGTGACGCGGGTCCCGCAACTCGCGCTGGTGTCGGGAGCCCGACAGGGCCACCGCGCGCTCGACCCCGAGCTGGCCGCGGACCTGGCCGAGCTCATCGCTCGCCATCCGGGCGAGCTCGAGCTCGTGGGCCTGACGCGGGACAACACCACCTGGCTCGTGCAGCTCGATTCCCGGCACCTGCTGTGGGACCGCAGGGCGGGCACCGCACATCCCTTCACCCCGGAGCGGCCGAAACCCGGCCTGGCCGCGCGGATCACCCGCACGGCGAGCCGGCGGGTGATCGCGCCCACCGCCACCGTGGCCGTCCCGGCACGCGACGGCCTCGTGCTCGACGGCTACCTGGTCACCCCGAACGGGCTCGCGCCGCCGTACCCCACCGTGCTGCTGGTGCACGGAGGCCCGTGGTCGCGGGACTCATGCGGCCTGTCGCCGCAGGCCCAGTGGCTGGCCGAGCTCGGGTACGCGTCCCTGCGCGTCAACTTCCGCGGCTCGGAGGGGTACGGCACCCGCTTCCTGGACCTCGGCCGCGCCGACTGGGGCGGCAGGATGCAGGACGACCTGGAGGACACGCTGCGCTGGGCGGTCGCGCAAGGGCACACGCACCCGGACCGGGTGGCCATCATGGGGCAGTCGTACGGCGGGTACGCGGCGCTCATGGCCGCGACCGCCCGGCCGAAGGCCTTCGCGCTGGCCGTGGCCGTCTGCGCACCCACCGACCTGGTGGCGTTCCTGCGGCACGTGAAGCAGTCGTCGCACCACGAGCGGGCGCACTTCCTGTACCGCGTGGGCGACCCGGAAGGCGACGCCGACCGGCTGCGCGCCCGCTCGCCCCTCACCCACGCCGCCGGCTGTCACACGCCGGTGCTGCTGGTGCACGGCAGGGACGACCCGCTGGTCCCCTGGACCCACTCCACCGCCATGGCCGCCGCGCTCGCCGAGCACCGCCATCCCCACCACTGCCTGGTGCTCTCCGGCGAGGGCCACGGCATCACCCGCCCCGCCAACCGGATCCGGCTCGCCCGGGTGGTTGGCCGCCAGCTCGCGTTCCACCTCGCAGAGAGGCGCACATGACCAGCCCTCAGCACGCGCACCTGACTCCGCCGCGGGTTGCCGCCGCGGAGCGCCCGTCCTTCCGCTACACCGCGGCCCCCGACCGGCTCTCGCCGTTCGTGAGCAGCCCTGCCTACCAGGAGACCGGCTCGGGGCGTGCCGCCGCTCCGCCGGGCGCCGGTGGCGCCTACTCCCTGGCCGCGCTGGCCACCTGGTTCACCTGGCCGGCGCTGAGCACCGATCTGTTCCCGGCCGCGCCGTGGGCCGGTCTCGAGCGCGTACGGCACGCACCGCCCAGGCCCCGCGGCCACGCCCGCCCCGGCGAGCTGCGCGACCGGCTCGAAGCCGCGGTCGAGCGGGCGATCGGCGACCGGGAGCACGTGGCGGTCGCCACCTCGGGCGGGCTCGACTCCGCCGCCCTGCTCGCCGTCACCGCCCGGGTCTGCCGCCGTACCGATCGGCGGCTGCTGACCGTCACCATGGACATCCCGGACGACCGGGGGCGCCGGCCCAAGACAGTGGTGGACCGGCTGCTGGAGTTCCTCGGGCTGCGCTGCCCCCACCTGCGCGTGGACGCGGCTCCCCGGCGCTGGCCGGAGCCCGACTGGTGCGAGCACGGCCCACGCTTCGACGGCTTCCCCCGGCTGCACCGCGGCATGGCCGAGCTCGCCGCCGACGCGGGAGCGCAGGTCCTGCTCCATGGCAGCGGCGCCGACCAGCTGCTGGAGGCGCCCGGCTACATGGCCGCGCGGCTGCTCGGGCGGGGCTCCCTCGGCAACCTCGCCGCGTACCTCAGGGACGCCTCGGCCGGCGGCGGGCCTCCCCTGCGGGAGCTGACGGCGGTGCTGGCCGGACGGCTGAACCGCGGGATCTCCTCCGCGCTCTACTGGCCGACCGCGTGGCCGCAGCGCACGCGGGAGCCCGGCTCGGCGCTGCTGACCGAGGAGGTCCACGAACAGGCGTGCGCGTGGGAGCAGGACTACCGGCGCGAGTCGGCGAGGGTCGCCGCCGAGGCGGGCGCGTCGTGGGCGGAGGCGCTGATGATCCACCGGACGTTCCCGTACGACGTCGTGGTGCCGGCCACCGAGCTGCCCGAGGCCGCTCCGTACTATGACCCCGCCTTCGCCGAGTACGCACTCCACCTGCCGCCGGCCTCCCGCTACTCGGCGGCGTACGAGAACGAGTACCTGCGCAGGAAACGGCTGGTCGCCGACCTGCTCCCGGAGGGGATCGGCTCCGTGCTGCCGCCGTACCGGCAGCGCGGCTCGCAGTCGTACGCCCGGTACTGGCGGCTGACGCGGGTGGAACCGTCTCTGGCCGTCGAGCGGGGGCTGCTGCGGCTGGACTGGCGGACGCGGTGCCGGGACACGTTCGAGGTCGCCACGGCCAGCGCGGTGGAGCTCTGGCTGCGCGGCGCGGAGGCGCGCGGAGCACGCGTGGCCGGCATCGGGGCGACGGCATGAGCCGGCCCGTCTCGGACTTCCCCGTGAGCGGGGAGGCTCTGGGGAGGATCGACGTGGCCGCGTTGGCGCTGTACCTGTCGCGCCCGTCACTGGCGTTGGGGGTGTACCCCGCCTCTCCGTGGCAGGACGCCACCGGCAGCCAAGGCACAGCGCATGGCGGCGAGACCGGCACGGCCGATCCCCGCGAGCTGGGCGAGCGGCTGGCGGACGCCGTCCGCCGGGTCGTCGGGCCGCACCGGGCGGTGGCCGTCCTGTACGACGGAAGCCCCGGCGCGACGGCGCTGCTGGCGGCGGCGGGCCGGGCGGTGGACGCCGAGGTGAGCGTCGTGGTGGCCGACCACCCCGACCCGCACGGAGCGAGCGTGGCCGTGCCGGCGCAGCAGGTCCTCGCGCTCCTCGGCGGACACCACCGGTTCCTCCTGGCCGAAGCCGACCGGCTGCTCGCCCCGGGTCCCACCGCGTCGAACCCGGCCGAAGCCGCCCGGCTGCCCGACCCGGGTCCCACCGCGTCGAACCCCGTCGCGCCCGACCTGGCGCGGACGCCGCTGGTGCGGGCGGCCGAGGCGAGGGCCACGCAGCTCGGCGCGACGGTGATCCTCACGGCGGACGGCTGCGAAGAGCTGCTCCAGTCCGGCCCCCTTCCGGTGCCCTCCAGCCGCACGGGGATGAGAGCCACCGGCCGCCAGCTGGCCGACCGGTGGCAGGCCGAGGGCGTCGCCGCGGCACTCGCGGACGCCGCGGCGGTGCTGGGCCGGGGCGCGCGGGCGCGCCGGCTGCGTGCCCGCCTGCACGTGGCCCTGGCTCCGTTCGCGCAGGCGCTGGGAGAGGCGCCACGCGTGCTCGCGCCCGATCTGCGCGCCCACGTGGAGGCGTGGACGGCCGGCTGGATCCGCCGGCTGGCCGAGTGTCTCGCCGGCGACCGCGACCCGGTCCGCGCGTACGTACGGGCCCGCATGGCGCGCTTCGCCGGGCCGCTTCCTGCCGCGGTGGCCGCCGCCGCGCCCGTCCCGCGCGCGTCGCCGTTCCTCGACCCGGGCTTCACCGCGTGGGCGCTCCGGCTGCCCCCGGACGCCCGGTACGACGCGCGCCGGCCCACGCCCCACCTGCGGCGCAACGGGCTGCTGGTCTCGCTCGTCTCCCAAGCCGCCAGAGGCGCGCTTCCCACCGCGCCCCCGCCGGCGGCGCCCATCACTGTCCCGGGCGAGGCAGGAGAGTATCCGCTGTGCCGCAAGCTCGGGCTGCTGACCCCGGGCGACGGCGTACCGGTGGACGCGCAGGCCCGGCTGGCGGTCCTGGAGGAGTGGCTGTCGGGGGCCGAGCGGGTCAGCCGCCCAGACCGAAGCGGCGGTTGAACGTCTCGCTGAACGGGCTGACGAAGCGGCGCCGCACGGCCCCGCCCACGGCGGCCCGCAGCCGCATGCCGGGCGAGCGCCAGGTGCGCCCGGTGGTGGGCTGCCAGAAGAACGTCACCGACGACGTGGTGCCCGGCCCTTCGACGAGGTGCCCCCAGTAAAGGGGGATGTAAAGGGCCTCACCCGCTCGTACGGTGCACCGCACCGGCGAACCGGGCCCATCCGATATGGCGGAGAAATCTATCCGGCTGAAATTGAACCGGTACGAATACCACGGATGGAAATTCAGGAACCGGTGATCCTCCGGCGGATACAGAAGCACTTCCTTGGCCCCGCTCACCTGGCACAGCAGGGCCTGTTCGTTGCTGTGGTAGTGCAGTGCGGTCACCGTGTCGCGGCCCAGGAAGAACGCCAGTCCCAGCTCCGGCGCCCCGGCCAGGCAGCGGGGCACCGACAGGTCGTCCGCCAGCTCAGGCAGCAGGTCCAGCAGCGGCACCTGGGCGAGGTAGCAGCGCTCGGCCTCCCCGGGTGAGGTGAGGATGTCGAGGTAGCGGTCCATGCGCAGGGAAGCCTGCACCCAGCTGCCGTAGTAGGAGCCGGAGGGGTAGAACTCGACGGGCACCCGCGTTCCCCCGGCCTTCTCCCTGAGGTAGTCCGGGTTCCAGCGGTCCAGGGCGGGCCAGCCGTCCAGGGCGCCTTCGATGAGGACCGGGCGGCGGCCCCGTTCGAGCTCGAGCACGTCGGCGATGTCCGTGACATGGCGCCGCGGCACCTCGGCCGCGCGGATTCTCGTCCCGGCGGGCCTGCGCGGCACGCTCTCCTCCGGCCTTTCGCTGATCATCGGCCTGCCGTCACCGTTCACTGCCCCGGACTCCTCTCGCCCCTGGCCGCGCCGTCCGCCGGCCACTCGCCCGTCACCACCGGCCGCTCCCGGCGGCGGGCCCCCGGGAGCGGCCCCGGGAGTGGCCCCTGGAGTGGCATCGCCGACGACAAGCTCCCGCCAGTTCTCCGTCTGCTCGAACGGCCGGGGCGGCGTCGAGGGTGCACCGCCTCCCGCCTCGAGCCACCGCCTCATCTCGGCGAGCAGCCGCTCGGCGTCCAGCCTCTTCTGGTCCACCGCGCCCGTGGGCAGCCACGCGCGCAGCCGGGCGACCTGCGCCGCGGCCTCGGAACCTGCGGCGACATCGAGCAGCGCCGCCCAGTCCCGGTCGGGGTAGTACAGGTCCTTGGCGCGTGCCGCCAGCACGGCGGCGACGTCCTGGTCGATCACCGCCTCCCGGACGGCGGCCGACAACGTCGCCCTGATGTTGACCATGGGCTCCGACATGGGCCGGTATCCGCCCTGCGCCGGGGCGTGCAGCACCGCCACCTCGTCGTCGTCGGTCAGGAGTCCGAGCCGGTACTGCTCCGCCACCTCGCCCACCGGGATCATGCCGAACGCGGCCAGTTCGGCGGCCCGCAGCGCGCCCATGCTCGCCGCCCCGTACACCCTGATCCCGAGCGAGAGTGCGTAGAGGATCTCCTTGTGCCAGACGGCGGGGACGCGCTCGAAGTACCCGTCCACGATCCCGATGGCGGCCGGGCGCTCGCGGGCCGCGCGATAGACGCTGCCCAACTCGGCGGGCGGCCGGTAGTCGGCGGGCAGGATGCGCGCGGCCTCCTCGACCGGCAGCGTGGGACCCAGGAAGACCACCGGCGGACGCCGGGCGTCCGGGCTCACTCTTCCCATGGCCGCCACCGCAGTCCCGGCACGACCGCCTTGACCACCGGCAGTCCCAGGTCCTCGATCGTCAGGTCGACGACCACGGCGGAGGCGGCCCCCGTGGCCGCCAGCCGGGCCACCAGCCAGTCCAGGTCCTCGTTGATCGTCGGGTGGTCGACGTCCGGCGCCTCGGTGTAGTCGCGCGACGGCCGGTCGCGGACCGCGTCGCCGACGGCGCGCCGCTGTTCCGGGTCGAAGTACCAGCTCTGCCGGTCGCGGCCGATGTCGTCGCGGGACCCCACGATCACGGTGGCCCGGGCCTGCGCCGCCTCGGTGAGCGCACGGGACAGCGCGATGGAGCGGCGGGGATGGCAGCCGGAGCCCTGCGTCTGGGGCAGCGGGTGGTACCAGGGCGTGTCGGTCTCCACGGCCAGGCAGTTGAAGACGGGCACGCCGGTCTCCGAGGTCAGGTCCCAGACCAGCACGTCGATCCCGGCCTGGCGGAACCGTTCGAGCAGGGCCAGGCAGCCGGCGTCGTCGATCGACTCGGGGCGCACCATCCGCCGCGCGGCGAGCAGGTCGCCGGCGTCCTGCGCGGCGACGATGGCGTCGCGCTCGACGAGCTCGCACAGGGCGTGGACGGCGGCCTCGATGAGGCTGTTGCCGGAGGCCAGGCCGTTGGATCCGTTCTGCACGGCGTGGTCGCCCGGCGCGATCGGCACCCGCCAGTCGCAGTGCACCGCCTCGTACGGCACCCACACCGGCTCGCGTCCCATCAGGTCCCAGCCGCGCACCCAGCGCATCGCGCGGTCCGGGGCGTACTCGCTGCACGGGCAGCGAACGAGGGTCAGCGGATCGAGCACCGCCTCGCCGCGGGCCGCGAGCGCGCGGTAACTGTCGTACCGGAGTGGGAGGTGGTGGGTCTCGGCGTGCCACAGTTCGAGCGACTCCATGATCGCCGAGACCTTCGCGGCGTCGGCGGTGACGCCCTTGCCCTGGGAGACGGCCAGGCTCCGCGACGCGGGACGGATCGCGCACCAGACCGGGATCCCGATCCGGTCCATGCCGGTCACGTTCGCCACGCGGGTGATGCCGGCGACGGCCATGGCCGGTGACACCCTGTCGAGGGTCGCGGCCGGGCTCACCGCTCGATCCGTGCCGTCGCGGTACTCCTTGCGGATCGGCCGCGCCCACTCGGCGGCCCATTTGGAGGCCCAGCGGCCGGATATTTCCCCAACCACAGAATGAGAGATGAGATTTCCCCTTATGGCCACGTCCGGCTGACGGTGTTGTGCGCGCGATCTTTGACCTATGCTGCCCACCGATAACCAAAGAGACAAGTGTGCGATTGGGGATATGAGTGCCCACGCGGACGTTTCATGACATTCCCCCGTCAAATGACGGCAGGTTCGAGGGGCGTCCGAGTGACGTGGTGGTGCTGGGTGTGCCCGTCGACTCGGGCACGGGCGGTCGTCCGGGCGCGCGCTTCGGTCCCACGGCCATCCGCGAGGCGTCCGACCTCATCGCCGGCAACCTCTACCACGTCGGGCTCGAGACCGAGATCTTCGAGCACCTGCGGATCGTCGACGTGGGCGACGTGCCCGTCACCCCCGGCCAGCACGACCGCAACCTGGACGCCGCGGAGAAGTGGGTGCGCGAGCTCATGTCCGTCACGGAGCAGGTGGTCGTGCTCGGTGGCGACCACTCTGTGCTGCTGCCGGTGCTGCGCGCCGTGGCGGACAAACACGGCCCGGTGAGCTTCGTGCACTGGGACGCCCACGCCGACACCTGGGACGGCGGCCCGGAACGCCTGCTCACCCACGCCACGGCGGTCCGGCGGGTCATCGAGGAAGGGCTGACCAACCAGGTGTTCCAGATCGGGCTGCGCGGCTACGGCCCGTCCAGGGAGACCTTCGCCTGGGCCGGGGAGAACGGCGTCGAGCACTGGACCATGATGGACGTGGACGAGACCGGGCTCACGGACATCGTCCAGCAGGTGATCTCCACGGTCACCGGCAAGGTCTACATCTCCATCGACATCGACGTGCTCGACCCCTCGTACGCGCCCGGCACCGGCACCCCCGAACCCGGCGGGCTGACCAGCAGGGAGCTGCTCGCCGGCATCCGCGACCTGGTCCGCAACACCGACGTCGTGGGCATGGACGTCGTGGAGGTCGCACCGCCGTACGACCACGCCGACGTCACCGCGCTGGTGGCGAACCGCTGCGTGCTGGAGTTCCTGGCCGCCACGGCGCAGCGCAGAGCCGCGGGCTAGCGGCGCAGGGCCGCAGGCCAGCAGCGCAGGGCCGCAGGCTAGCCGGATCGGGCGGCGTACTCGGCGCAGAGACGTGCGTAGCTGCCGCCGCGCGCGATCAGCTCCTCGTGCGGGCCGTGCTCCACCAGGACCCCGTCGTCCAGCACGAGCACGCGGTCCGCGGTCTGCGCCGTCTCCAGCCGGTGGGTGATCAGCAGCACGGTCCGCCTGCCGCGCTCCGCGCGCAGGCGCTGGATCAGGGCGGCCTCGGCCTGCACGTCGAGCGCCGCGGTGGGCTCGTCCAGCACCCAGACGGGCGCGTCGCGGTAGAGCACCCGTGCCAGCGCCAGGCGCTGCCACTGGCCGCCGGACAGGTCGCGGGCCCCGGGGAACATCCGGCCGATCGGGTTGTCGGCTCCGTGCGGCAACCGTTCGACGAGCCCGTCGAGCCCGCCCGCCCGCAGCGCGAAGTCGAGCCGGTCGCGGTCCAGCGGCCGGTCCGCCCGCCCCAGCCGGACCGACTCGGCCACCGTGAACTCGTAGCGTCCGTACTCCTGGTAGAGCACGCCGATCAGCTCCCGCAGCCGTGCCGGGTCCAGCTCCGCCAGGTCGGCGCCGTCGATCAGGATCCGCCCGCTGACGGGGCCGAGCAGCCCGAGCAGGAGCTTGACGAGCGTGGACTTGCCCGCGCCGTTGCGTCCCACCAGCACGGTGAACTCGCCGGGCTCCAGCGTGAACGACACCTTGCGCAGCACCGGCGACCCGCCGGCGTAGGCGTACCCGACGCCCTGGAACTCGACCTTCGGCACCTGGCCAGGGGCGGCAGGCGGAGCCGCGGACGCGCGCTCGGCGGGCGGCGGCGCCCCGTACGCCAGCGCGACGAAGTCGGTGAGGTACGCGGCGTGCTCCTCGATGTCCACCACGATGGTGAACAGGTCGACCGTGCTGTTCACCATGGTGCTGAAGGCGGTGAAGACCAGGAACAGCTCCGCCGCCGTCAGCGCTCCTGACTGCGCCTGACCGGCGGCGAGGTAGTAGGCCACCACCAGGCACACGGCGCTCAGCACGCCCGCGACCAGCCCGCGGGCCACGTTGTGGCGGCTCGCCGCGACGACGGCCCGCAGCGCGCGGCGGCTGACGTCGTCGTGCATCCGGGCGAACGGCGTGGCCAGCCCGTAGCTGCGCACGTCCTTGGCCAGGTCGTAGCGGACGAGCAGCTCGGTGAGGTAGTCGCGGCGGCGTTCCAGCTCGGTGGTGCCCCGTCGCGCGAGGTAGACGGCCCTGGCCTCCAGCCGCCGCTGCACCAGCAGCGGCACCCCCGCCAGCAGGGCCAGGCCGATGAGCCGGAGGTCGAGTACGGCCAGCACGCCCACCATGCCGGCCAGCGAGACGATCTGGCCGCAGAACTCGATGAGGATCCCGGCGATGGCGGCCGGCCGCCAGGTCACGCCGTCGTGTGCCCGCGAGACCGCGTCGTACCAGGCCGGATCGTCGAACCGCTCCAGCGGCGCGAAGCCGGTGACCCGCAGCAGGCGCTGCTCGGAGGTGATGCCGACCAGCTCGGTCAGCTCCTCGCGGCGCACCGACAACATCGCGCCCAGCGCGACCCGCATCGCGGTCAGCCCGCCGAGCACCAGGATCCACGCCGTCGCCCGGCCGTCCTGGCCGTGCGAGAAGGCGTCGACGATCTCGCGCACGATGAGCAGGAGCGCCGCGGGCAGCGTGGACACGGCCGTGGACAGCAGCAGGACGAGGACGAGGAGCCTCGGTGACGCCTCGAAGCAGAGCCGGATCGCCACCCTCGCCGCGCCGGCCCCGCCCCCTTTCCAGGGCCGGCCAGTCGATGTCACGTCCGGCCGGGCTCCACGTCGAGCAGCCGCGACGTCGGGCGCGGAAGGAGCTCGTGCCAGCTCTCCTGCCGTTCGGGCAGCAGGAAGTCCACCTGCCGGACCCGCAGCGGAACCCGCAGCCAGCGCCTCTCGGCCCAGCCCGCCGCCAGGTCGTCCCAGCCGGGCACCCGGGGGTAGTGGTGCGGGCGCAGCGAGGCGAAGCAGACCGGCTCGCGCGCCGACTGGTAGCGGTACTCCACGGCGCCGCGCAGGTACGGCGAGAGGTTCTCGTCCACCGCCCGTGTCGCCAGCGCGTGCACCACGACCACGTCGCCCGGCCCCAGGTCCGGGGCCCGCCACCAGTCACCCTCGCCCGGCTCGACCACGGCCTCGACCCCGCCGGTGTCCAGCACGGTCAGCGGGCGCACCCCGGGCACGGAGGGCTCCCGCAGCACGCGCAGCGTGCCGCCGTCCGCCGGGAACGGGGTGAACGGCACCCAGGCGGTCAGCACGTCCGGGGTGCCCTGGACGTAGGTGTGCTCCTGGTGCGGCGGGATCCAGAAGCCGGGATGCACCAGGCTGACCTGTCGCCGCGTGTGGTTCAGCAGCTGCTTGCCGAGGATGGCCCGCATCACCTGGACGACTTCCGGCGCGTGCGCCAGTTCGTGCATCAGCTCGACCCGCTGCAGGTCCTCGTACATGCGCCACCAGCGGGGGCTGCCGTCGCGGCGGTTCGCGGCCGGGCGCGGCTCGGCGTCCTGCCCGTCGTCGGCCAGCCACTCGTGGCGGCGCAGCACCTCGGTGAACCGGGCGCGCAGCTCGGCCAGCCGCGCCTCCGGCAGCAGGCCTCTGAACAGGAGCATGCCGTGCTCCCGCAGGCGCCGCCGGAGCGCGTCAGGGTCGCCGGCGATCGGGGTGGAGTCCTCGGCGACCACTGTGACGCCGTCGTTCTGCAGGCTCATCATGCTCCCCAGGCGTGTCGCGGATGGTTGGGTGGGCTGCTCACTCGTAGTGGTTGAACACCACCGCGTCCTGCAGCCACGCGCTCCGTGCCCGCCAGAACGCCATGCCGTCCTTCCAGTCGGGGTTGACCTCGGCGCGGAACATCCGCGCCCGCCGCCGGCGGAACTCCGCGATCGCGCCCTCCACGAGGGCGGACCCGATGCCGCGGCGCCGGCTCTCCTGACGGACGTAGAGCTCGCGGACGGAGCCGATGCGGAAGTCGTTGACGGACTGGGTGTGCAGCTCCCCGGTCAGGAACCCCTCCAGCTCGTGCCCGGTGTCGGCCACCAGGCAGAACGACAGCTCGTCGGTGAGCGCGGCGCGGAGCAGGTCCCTGGTGCCGTCGAGCGGGTCACGGGTGAACGCCTCCACCTCCGCCACCTCGGGCCGCGCCGGCACGGCCACACCCGGCCCCCAGCGATCATAGGAGAGCAGGGGCACATGCTCACCGGCGTTCAACCCCCACAGCACGAGCACCTCTTCGATGTCCTGCTCGGTGATCAGGCGGACCTCGTACGGCAACTGCCCTCCCTGAGGGAACGGTCGGGACGGGGACGGTGCGGTGCTCACTCCGCCCCGCCTTCGGACAGGGCGCCGACCGGGTGGCCGACGTACTCGGCGGCCACCTCGACGGGCAGCGCCTCGACCTCGCCGCGTACGCCGGCCTCCAGCAGCACCGACGGCTCGGCACGCAGCCACGGGGCGGCCAGCAGCAGCCACAACATCGGCCGTGCGGTGCCGGTCGCGTTCGTGGTGCCCCGATGCCACAGGCGCACGTCACGTACCAGCACGTCACCGGCGCGCATGGCGACGCGCCCTGGCGGTCGTGCCCGCCGCCGTTCCTCCAGGAGCTCCTCGCGTACGCACAGCGAGCCCTGGCGGTAGACGTCCTGGGAGGCGAGGTGGTGAGTGCCCGGCCAGACCTCGATGCTGCCGTTGTCCTCGCCGGTGTCCACCAGCGCGATGTTGACGGCCAGCATGAACGGCGGGTGGGCGGCCGCGCTCCGCGGCCACAGCGGCTCCCAGTCGGCGTGGACCGGCTGCGGACTGGAGCCGGGGAGCACGGTGTGCCCGTGGTAGCTGAGCACGCGGGGCGCCGCCAACGGCTCGCGGCACAGGGCGAGCACCGCCGGATGGCCGAGGAACGCCGCCACGTGCCCGTCGCTCCCGCCAGGCGGGCGGTGCCGCATGTGGCCGTCGTCGTAGGCCATGAGGGCGTCGTGGTACTCCACCAGCAGGGGGACCTCCGCGAGCATGCGCTCGCCGACCTCGCGGGCCATGCCGGCGAGGCCCGTGCCGGTGAGCAGCACCGCGCCGTCGGCGGCGAGCGCCTCGGTCGCGGCGGGCAGCCACGTGGCCTGGCCGGGCGAGACGTCGAAGGACCGGACGGGCGGGGACGGTGCGTGCTGTTCCTGCTGGGCGAGGGCCATGTGACCTCCGGCTCCGGAGACGGGCAGGATGTTATCAACGGGCTTCTCGGGCATGTCAATGATCTCCATCCGGGGCCGGGGCGGTGTCCCAGTGACGTTCGCCCGGACTTCCTCCGCCCACCTCCCGGGCGTGGGCGAGCAGCCGGTCGGGCCAGTCGTCGTCCCAGAGCATGGGGTGTTGTGACCGGTACGCGGCGGCGGACGCGATCTTGCGCCGCCAGTCGTCGCCCGTCAGGGGGGAGACGGCCGCCGGGCCGTTATCAGGTGGTTCGAGTGCGTACGGGAGGTCCTCGTACCAGCGCGCCCGCGGCTCCTCCGCGGCGTCGCGCAGCGCCCACTCGCAGGCGCGCGCCGTCAGCACGTGGTCGAGATGGCCGCCGATCGCCGCGGGCGCGTGCACCTCTCCCGGCGCCAGCCGGGCGATCCAGCCGCCCAGTTCGGCGGCGACGGCCTTCTCCAGCACGAGGTCGTCCGGCCCCGGCGGCGAGAACAGGTCGTCCCCGGCGGAGCAGCGGGGCGACCCGCCGGTCCCGCGCCGATACAGCGCCTCGAGGAAGTCCAGGTGCACGGGCTCGGCGCCGAGCACCGCGCACGCCCGCACGTCCTCATCGCGGCGCAGCCGCATCCCGTCGGCCGCCGTGTCACCGGCCGTCGCGCAGGCCGCCCGCCACCAGGTGTGGTACTGCTCGGCGTACGGCGGCAGGGGATCGCCCGCGCACCCGGCGAACACGGTGAGCACCACCACCCGCACCCCCCGCCCGGTGAGCGCGGCGATCGTGCCGCCCCAGGACAGGACGGCGTCGTCGAGATGCGCGGACACCACGAGCACCGGCCGGCTCATCGGGGCGCCTCCGCCAGCCGCGACCGCAACAACCGGTAGCGGCTCTCCCAGGTCAGCTCGCGCCCGCGGCGCAGCGCACGCCGCCCCAGCTCGGCCCGCAGTCCCGGTTCCCTGATCAGGCGCCCGAGCTGCCGGGCGAGGTCGCCGGGCCGCCGGTAGTCGAAGTACCGCACCGCGTCCCGCCCCACCTCCGGCACTCCCCCGCGCGCGCTCGCCAGGCAGGCCAGGCCGCTGGCCAGGCCCTCGGTGAGGACGAGGGGGCTGGCGTCCTCACACAGCGAGGGCACGCACAACACGTCGGCCTCCCGGTACACGTCCCCTATGGCGGCGCGGTCCACGAACGGCGAGAACTCCACCCGGTCCCCCAGCAGGCAGGCACGGTGCTTCACCTGGCGCTCGAACCGGTCCGGCGCCGACGACGCGTGCAGTTCGGCGTTGCCCACCATGCGCAGCCGGAAGCCGGCACCGGCGCGCGCCAGCTCCACGCACGCGTTGATCAGCGCCATCGGCCCCTTCTCCGGGGCGAGCCGGCCGGTGAAGAGCACGACCGGCATCGAGCCCGGCGGCCGCGGAGCGGGGTGGAACCTCGCCGGGTCGTGCCCGTTGTGCACCACCGCGACAGCCGTCGGCGGCAGCCCCGTCCCGTCGAGGAACCGCCCGGCCACGAACCGGCTCACGCACACCACCACGTCCGCCTCGGCCACCACGCGCGCCCGCTCGGCCGCCGGGAACGACCGGAACATGTCCGCGTGCAGATAGAGGCACACCCGCGCCCGCGGTCGCAGCCGCCGCAGCTCGGGAACGGCGGCGACCGCGTTGTGCAGCACGATCGGCCCGGCGAACCCGTCCGGCAGCGCCTCCAGCGCCGGCCGGACGAACCTGGCGTAGTGGGCGCGGCGCTCGCCCCGCGCGGCGGACTCGTCGTCCTCCCGCCGCGCCTGTTCGCCCAGCGTCTCCCCAGGGCTGTCGTACGGCAGCAGCCGCACCCCTCGCGACGCGTGCTCCCCGCCGCGGTCGGCGACGATCACCGTGGCGCCGCCGTGCCTGGCGTGCTCGCGGGTGAGCTCGGCGGCGACCGTGCCGAGCGAGCCCCCGCTGGCCGGCGAGAAGACCTCGCCGGGCGGGAGCACGTGTGCCCAGGTCTCGTCCATCACCGCTCCCTGGCCATGAGGGCCAGCTGGGAGCCGATGGCCACCAGACGCTCGTTGTTGATCATCAGGGGCGCCGACAGCAGGTCACGCAGGAGCCGGGCCACGGAGTGGGGGCCCTCCTCGGAGTAGCCGGCCATGCCGCACACCCGCATGGCGGCCAGCGCGACGTCCACCGCGACCTGCGACATGGCGAGCTTGAGCGAGTTGACCCGCAACGTGAAGGCGACGGTCGGCTCCGCGGCCCCGGTCAGGACGTCCTGCGCCTCCCTGGCCGCGGCGTCGAGCTGCGCCTCCAGCCCGGCCAGCCGCCAGCGCATCTCGGCCAGGCTCCCGCTCGGCGGCCCCGCGCCGTCCCCCCGTGCCCTGGCGTGGCGCACGGCCCGGTCGGCGGCCTCGGCCGCCAGCCCGTACCAGACCCCGGACCACAGCACGTGGGAGAGCGGGGTCATCACCCGGGCGACGAGGTCGCCGAACGGCACCGGCAGGATCCGCCAGTCCTCGAACTCGGCGCGGACCCGCAGCGCGGGGCTGCACGTCCCGCGCATGCCGAGGGGGTTCCAGCCGCCCAGGACCTCCAGCTGCGTACGGGCGGAGTCGACGAGCACCGCGACCTGGTCACCGGGCGGTGAGCCGGGACCGCGGCGTGCGCTGACGAGCAGGGCGTCGGCCTCGACGCCGTAGGAGACGGTGGTGGCGCGCTTGTCCAGGCGGGCGGAGGCGCCGTCGCGCTCGACCGCGCAGGCACTGGTGCGGAGCGCGCCGCCGATGCCCGCCTCGCTGGTGGCCGAGGCGATGAGGAGCTGGTCGCGTACCACCCTGGTCACGGCCTCGCGCAGCTCGGACCCGGTCACGGCCTCGCCCGGCCCGGGGCCTGTCACGGCCTCGCGTGGCCTGGGCCGTTCGTCGCAGGCGAGCAGGCAGGCGAGCTGCACCTGGTGCATCGCCCAGATCATGGCAGTGGCGCCGCAGCCGCGTGCCAGGGCGGCGGCCATGCCGGCGAGCGCGGGCACGTCCGCGCCGAGACCGCCGCGCTCCACCGGAGCCGCGGCGGCGAGCAGGCCGTGCGCGCGCAGGGCGCGCAGCGCCTCCTTGGGGAAGCGCGCGTCCCTGTCGACCTCGGTGGCGTGCTCGGCCAGCACACCCTTGGCAAGCTCCCGGCAGGTCCCGGCGGCGCTCTCGCGATCTCCCGTCACGGGCGGTCTTCTCCCCGCGTCAGGCTCATGACCGCGTCCGTGATGACCGCCAGCGACCGGAACGTCTCCCGGGTGAGCAGCTCGTCGGGGAACTCGATGCCGAACTCGTCCTCCACGGCGACCATGACGCCCACCATGGCGAGCGACTCCATCCCCAGCTCCCACAGGTCGGCCTCCGCCTCGACCGACTCGATGACGCCGGGCAGCACCGCCCTGCGGGCCAGCAGGTCGCGGACCCGGCGCTCCACGTGGGTTCGCTCGTTGCCGTGTACGGCTTTCGCAGGCACCGCGTTCATCCTCTCGATCCGGTCTGCACAACAGTCGCGAAGGACACCCCGGCCGGGCGGCCGGCGTCCAGCCCCACCGGCCCCATCTCCCCCGAGACGCGGGCGAGGATCGCCCCGGTGGAGCGCAGCGCGTCCCACTCGGCGGGGTCGAGCAGCCCCCAGCGGAGCATCGCCCCCACGATCAGCGGGTCGTGCGGCACCCACACCCCGTCGTTCTCGATCTCGGCCCAGTAGTGCAGGACGGAGAACGGCGGCGAGAGGATCACGCCCTGGGCCAGCCGGATCGGCAGACCGCGGCGGCGACCCTCGCGCACCAGGAAGAGCGAGCCGCCCGTGCAGTCCGCGATGCCGGTGCGCTCGACGAAGTCCAGGTCCAGCCCGACCGTCATGGGCAGGCGGACGAACCTGACGCGGCCGAACTCCTCCAGCAGCTCCGCGGCGCGGGGCTGCGGCGGGGGCCACGAGGCCGGCAACTCGAAGCGGGCGACGGCCGAGCCGCCGGGACAGGGTGCCCATCCGGTGGGCAGCAGGACCTGGAAGTCGCATTCCCTGCCCTCGTCGGGTTCGTGCGCGCACTCCGGGACGAATTCGACCTCGGCGCGCACGGCTGTCTTCGCGCGCAGGCCCTTCGCCCAGGAGGCCGGGCCGAACGTCCACAGGGACCGGACGCCCAGGTCCAGCGAGACGTTGAGCAGGTCGAAGTGGTCGAATCCGCGCCGCTCGCCCAGTCCCGCGGCGAGCATCGTCCGCAGCACGTCGGGTGGCAGGCCGTAGTCGCGCTCGGCCGAGCTCCACGGCACCTCGAAGCAGCGGGCGCCGTCCGGGACCAGCCGGAGCGACCGCAGTGTCTCGTCCAGCACGCTCAGGCCGACGGCAGGCCCGGTGCTCACTCCGCCCCCTCCCTTCGGGGAGCCGCGATCCCGGTCAGGCGGCCCACCTCGTCCGGGCGTACCTCGCCGAACGCCGACTCGACCAGCAGCCGCTCGATGCCGAACAGCACGTCACGCACGGCCCCGGCGTCCAGGTAACGGGAGTCGGCGTGCAGGGTCAGCCGCAGCATCTCGGGCGTGTCCTCGGCGTACAGGGCGAACTTCTCCTGCTCCACCGCGGGCTCCGGCCGGAAGAGGCTGTCCCGCAGCGTGGCCCGCACGGCCGCCTCGTCAGCAGGACCGGCCAGCCGGCGGTCCGGGCGCGTCTCCTCGCGCATGTCGTTGAACACGCACGACAGGTCGAGCCGTACGCCGCGCTGCTCCTCGACCGACCGGATGGTCCGGCGCAGCTCCCGCTTGTCGTACAGGCCGTTGCGGTAGGCGCGGACGGAGGCCGTCCAGGCCCGCGTGGCCACGTCGCCGAAGCTCTCCCCGCGCAGGTCCAGCGAGACGAGCGCGCCCTGGATCATGCAGGCGACCGCGCGCCGCTCCGCCTCCTGGGTGCGGTTGGCGCAGATGAGCTGGACGGCGCAGGCCGGCATCCCGGTGTACGCGCCGAGCACCAGCCCCGTGGCCGCGAGCAGGACCGCCGTTCCGCTGAGGTCGTACCGCTTCGCCTGGAGGTTCAGGGCGAGATCGGCGGCCCTGGAGTAGAGCACGGCCGCGTGGTACGACGGCAGGCCGGGCTCCCCTGCCGTGGGGAACGCCGTGGGCGGCATCGTGGCCAGCCTGGTGCGCCAGTACTCCAGCGCGCCCGCGAGCCGCCGATCACCCTCGGCGGACCGTTCGTAGCGGGCCTGCTCCAGCGGCTGCCGGGCGGCGGGCGGCGGCGGCCGGTCCAGCCCCTTGGCGCGGGCCTCGACCAGCGCGGCCAGGTCGGCGACGAGGTTGCGCACCCCCGTGCCGTCCGCCGCCGTGTGCGCCACGCTCAGCAGGACGGCCAGCGGCTCGCCCGCGCCGTGAAAGATCGTGGGACGTAACGGCAACTCCGCGGACAGGTCCCACGGCAGCCGCTCCACCACCCGCCGGCGTCCGGCGAGCGCCTCCCACAACCCCTGCCCGCCGGCGCCGAGGTCGACGAGGTCCACGGGCACCCGGCCAGAGCCGGTCACCGTCTGCGTCAGCCGGCCATCGGCGTCCTCGGCCAGGAAGGTGCGCAGCGACTCGTGCCGGCCCATCAACGCGCGCAGCTCGTCCAGCACGTCCTCGACGGTGAGCCCGGACGGCACCTCCACCTCGCCGGAGGGGTTGAAGAACGCCTCGCGCGGGTCCTTGCCGGTGATGTCGAGCCACATGGACACCTGCCCGCAGGTGGCGGGCCCCGATCCGGTGCTCTGCCGGGTGAACTCCACCGATCGCCGTTCCACTACCGCTCTCCTGCCTGCGAACGGGGTGGGTGCTCCGGCTGGTCCTGCAGGCGCTCCCGTACGTCATGGGCGAAGTCGATCCAGATCTCGGCGCACTGCAGCGCCATGTCGGCCACGATGGGAGCCAGATGCGAGGGGACCGCGTCGAGCAGGTCCGGCCGCATGTCCTTGGCCATCACGTGGCTGTGCATCCAGCGCAGCAGGTGCCTGCCCGCCTCCGAGAGCCGCAGCGACGGGTCGCGCTGGAGCGACTGCAGCCGCAGGAGCACGTCCGTCGTTCTCGGGTCCGGGCGGCGGCGTTCGGCGGCGTTCGCGGCCGCCGGTCTGGAGGCGTCGGTGAGCCGCTCCGTCGTCCGCGGCGCCATGGGGTCCTCGCCGCGCCGGATCCGCTGGCGTACGGCATGCGCGGTGCCGACCGAGACGGCGGCGTCCTGAGCGATCTTCCGCAGGGAGGCGTCCGGATTGGCGGCGATCACGCGGGCCGCGCGCAGCCGCCCCTCCTCCGCGTTCAGCGGGCGGCGGCGGCCGTCCTTGCCGATGCGGGTGCTCAACTGTGGAGAATCCACAGTCGAACACCGGCGCAGGCTGCTCACCGTCTTCGCCGACAGGCCCGTGACCTCGGCGATCGACCGGTCGGACATGGCCGGGTGGGATTCGATGATGCGTAACGCGGCCACGCGCCGGTCCTGCAGCGACAGCGGCAGCCCGTGCGTGGTGTTGGCCTGCACCGCCGCCAGGAAGGCCGCCTCGTCGCCGCCCTCGAAGAAGCACACGTCGATCATCTGCCGGCCGTTGAGTATCGCCGCGCCCAGCCGGTGCATCCCGTCGATCACGCGCATGGTCTCGCGGTGGACGAGGATGGGCGGAAGCTCCGTCTCTACGTCGGCCAGGCGGCGGACGTGTTCGTCGTCCATTCCGAGGACGCGTGGCGAGTCTCCCCTTTTCAGCAGCTTGATGTGCACCGCGTAAACCTGACGCGGCCCGTCGCTTTCACAGTCTGACTGAACTCCCACATTACTCCCGGTGTGTGAGACGGCCACCGGTTGCGAGCGCCGCGCCCTTGGGTACGACGGCTCGCAAGGGCCATATGAGAGCACACAAGATCGCTCCCAGTCCATAACCCGGGCTTTGGTCAGCCAGTTTCTACATAATTGCTACATCTTTCAATTACTGCTATCTGTCATGTAGTCGTGACAAGTAGTAATGTTCAGCTGTTTGACGTGATCGCCGGGTTCGTTGCTAGCCTGTGGCCATTGCGAAAATTGATGCACTCCAGGAGCGGGTGAGCGCTGTGCTGGACGCCTCGGCCGTTTATCGCTCGGCCGATGTGTGCGTCATCGGCAGCGGTCCCGGCGGGGCCGTCACGGCTCACCTGCTGGCCCGCGGCGGCCTGCGCGTGCTGCTGCTGGAGGAGGGCGACAGGATCGGCCCGGGCGCGACACTCGAGGCCCTCGAACCCGGATGGGAGCCCGCGCTCGTACGGCAAGGACGGCGCCGGTCGGTCCCCGTCGGGCGCCCGTGGTCGGCGCGGGGCCTGGGCGGCGGGATGGGGTTGTTCGCCGGCATCGGGTTCCGGCTCCGGCACGTCGACTTCGACGCCCGCAAGCACGTCGCCGACGACGCCCTCGATCCCCGGTGGCCCATCGCGTACGCGGACCTGCGCGAGCACTACGACGAGGTGGAGCGCCTGCTCGGCGTGGCCAGGACCCGCGGCGCCGATCCGCTCGAGCCCGACGGCGCCGCCGCCTCGCTCCCGCCGCACGCCTACAGCCCGCACGGCCGCCTGCTCGCCGGCGCGGGGCGCCGCATGGGCCTGCGCCCCTTCCCGACGCCGCTGCTCATCAACTCCGCCCCGTACCGGGGCCGTCCCGCCTGCCATCGCTGCGGCCCGTGCAACGAGCACGCCTGCCCTTCCGGGGCGAAGGCGGACGTGGTCGCCACGCTGCTGGACCCGGCCGTCGAGGAGGGCTCGCTCGTGGTGGCGACCGGGGGCAGGGCGCTGCGCGTGCACGCCTCCGCCTGCGACCGGGCGGGCGCGGTCGAATGGCTCGACCAGCGCGCCGAGGTCCGGCACACGACCCGGGCGCGGTGCGTGGTGCTGGCCGCGAACGCCGTGCAGTCCTCGGCCCTCCTCCTGCGCTCCCCTTCCCGCTGGTCACCGGCGGGCCTCGGTAACCGCCACGACGTCGTGGGGCGCGGTCTCTGCTTCAAGGTCAGCGGGTACGCCGCCGGCACGGTCGCCGCGCCCGCCCGGACCGCCCACGGCTCCGGCGGGCCGTTCTCGACCGTGTCCTTCTCCGACCACTACCTCGACGACGCCTGCCCCAGTGGCCTGGGCGGCATCATGTACGAGGCCAGCCCCGCCGAACGCGCTCCCCGCGACGGGAGAATGCCGCTGCGCGTGCACTACCTCGCCGCGGACCAGCCGATGTGGCGTAATCGGGTACGCCTGTCCAACAAGAAAAACGGACTCGGCGCACGACAGTTACTGATGGAGTACGAAACGCACCCATTGGATGCGGCACGGCTCCATTACCTGTCCGAACAGGCCACCGAACTCCTTATTTCCGCCGGGGCCGGCGATATCAGGCTCGAAGAATCCGGATACGAACGCGGCAGCCGCCATCTGCACGGCGGATGCCGGGCGGGAGACGATCCCCGCACCTCCGTGGTCGACGCCTACGGCAGGATCCACGACCAGGAAAACGTCTATGTCGTGGACGGCGGATTCTTTCCCTATCCCGGCGGTGTGAATCCGACGCTGACCATCCTGGCGAACGCCTCCAGAATCGCCCGGCGGATCGCCCGGGACCTCGCGACGGCCACCATCTGATTCGAGGGAGAACCCATGGCCCGTACAGCTCCCACGCCCACCGTCCCCAACGGGCAGGTGAGCGCACTGGCGCTGCCCGGCTCGGGACCGGCGTTCGAGCGGGCGTCCGGCGCGCGGGTGTGGGACACGCAGGGCCGCTGCCACGTGGACCTGTCGTCGTGCAGCGGCGCCGCCCCGCTCGGCGCCGGGTACCGGCCCGTGGTGGAGGCGGCGGTCGCGGAGCTGCACCGCGGGGGCATCCTGCCGGAGGCGACCTCACCGCTGCGCGAGGAGGTGGCCCGCCGGATCGCCGAGATCTTCCCGTGCGCGCAGGCCGTCGAGTTCTTCCGCACGGGGTCCTGCGCCACGACCGCCGCCGTCCGCCTGGCCCGGCTGCACACCGGCGCCCGTACGGTGCTCACCTCCGGCTATCACGGGTGGCACGACTGGCAGCTGCAGTACCGCCCCGCGATGGGGCTGGCCGACCGCGACCCCGACACCGCGGACTTCGGCTACGACCTGGACCTGCTCGAACGGCTGGCGCGGCGGCGCGGCGACCTGGCCGCGGTGATCGTGACCCCCGAGGTGAACGTCTTCCCGCCCGCGTTCCTCCTCGAGGTCGAGCGCGTCACCCGCGCCCACGGCAGCCTGCTCATCGTGGACGAGGTCATGACCGGCTTCCGCTACGCCTGGGGCGGCTACCACGCCGCCGCGGGAGTGAGCCCCGACCTGATCACGCTGAGCAAGGGCCTGGCCAACGGCTTCGCGCTCTCCGCCGTCGCCGGCAGCGCCGCGGTCATGGAGGCGGCCCGCCGTACTCACCTCGGCAACACCTACCAGCGGGAGTCCACTCCTTTCGCGGCGGCGCTGGCGACGCTGGACGCGAGCGCCGGCGGAGCCGCGGTCGAGGCGATGCGGGCGGCGGGCGAGCGGCTCATGCACGGGCTGGACGCCCTGTTCGAGGAGGCGTCCGTGGCGGCGTGGGCGCGGGCCTGGCCGACCATGTTCGACGTCGTCTTCGCCGATCCGGAGCTGGGGCGGCGCTTCTTCGCGGGGTTGCGGGAGAGCGGCTACCCGATGGCGTACGGCCAGCGCTTCATGCCGTCTGCGGCGCTGACGGACGAGGACGTCTCGGGCTTCCTGGATGCGGCCGCCCGCGCTCTCCCCCAAGGCGGCGCGCGGACGCCTGGAGCTGCCATGGCAGCGGCCGTCCAGTACGCCGCCGAACACTTCGCGGCCACCCGCGAGACGGTCGAGCGCTGGTGGCGCCCAGAGCCTGCAGCGCGGGCTTGATCGCGAAGGCGCGCCCGCCCCGTTAGGGTTTCGCTGTGGAAGAGGAGCAGAACGTACGCAACCTGGCCGCGGCGACCGGCTTGGATCCCAGGCGCGCCGCCGAAGTGCTGTCCGTGCTGGGCGACGGCTCGTGGTGGACGCTCCCCGATCTGGTGAGACGGACGGCCGTCTCCAGGCGCTCGATCGAGGCCGTGCTCCGTGAGGTCGACCCGGAGCGCTCCGGCGACCGCTTCCGCCTGTCTCAGGCACGCGTGCGTGCACTGACCGGTCACCGGCCCGTCAGCCCCGCAGGACCGGTCGATCATCTCCTGCCCGGCCACGCGGACCTGGTGGAGCGGATGGCCAAGCTGATCGCGGGGGCCCCGCGCGCCAGGCAGGCGCTGGACCACGTATCCGCCACCCCGGAGACCGTGGTGCGGCGGGCGCTGCTGCTCGGCGCGCGGTCCTGGCCGCCAGGGGCGCGCGTGCTGTGCGTCGGCGACCACGACCTGACCTCGCTCGCCATCGCGTCCCTCTACCCCGACACCGAGATCGCGGTGGCCGACATCGACGAGCGCATCCTGGCCTACATCGACCGGTGCGCGGCCGACCTGGGCCTGTCCGTGCGTACGCGCTGGGCGGACCTGCGGCTGGGCCTGCCGTCGTCCCTCCACGGCTACGCCGACGTGACCGTGACGGACCCGCCCTACACCCCGGAGGGCATCGGCCTGTTCGTCGCCCGGTGCGTGGAGGGGCTCCAGGACCCGGAGCAGGGGCGGGTCATGCTGGCGTACGGGGCCAGCGAGCGCACGCCGATGCTCGCCCTGAAGGTGCAGAGCTCCCTGTACGACCTCAACCTGGCCTACGAGGCCATGTATCCCGATCTCAATCGCTATTTCGGGGCGGAAGCCATCGGCTCGGCCGCCGACCTCTACATCCTGCGCCCCACCACGAAGACCAGGCCCGCCGTGGCCGCCCGGGTGGAGCGGTTCGCCGCCGCCATCTACACCCACGGGCCGCAGGCGGTGGAGAGCAAGACCGGCTCCGGCGACGAGCGCCTGCTCGCGCAGGCCACCGACTTCGCGCCCGACCTGCTGGTGGGCGACTGGCCTGCCGGGTTCCTGCCGCGGACGCCGCGGGTGCGCCTGGCCACCTGGCTCGCCAAGCCGTACGCCGCCGCGCCCGAGCGGGTGGCCGTCGCCGTGCCCGCCGGCCTGGACGCGGCGCTGCCCCGCCTGCTGCTCGCCGCCCGGGCGGACCGCGTCCGCGCCTTCACCGCCGAGCCGCCGGGCGACGTGACGGAGATCGCCGCGTTGTTGTCACCGGTCTACGAGATCACCGTCCAGGGCGCCGCCGTCGACGCCGTCCGCCGTCCGCCTGCCGGCGACCCCGCCGAGCTCCTGCTGCGCAGGCTGCTCGACCGGGCACACGGCAAGCTGGTCAACACCTGGCGGGAGGGGCTGATCGGCGCCCACGACGGGCTGACCAAGCGGCAGGCGCGCGACATCGTGCTGCGGATCGCCCCCTGGGCTGACGGGGTCACCGCCCTCGAGCTGCCGCTCCACCGCCTCGCCGAGCTGGGCGAGGCGGTCCGCGCGACGCTGCGCGAGGCGAGCTGACTTACACAGTGAGTGACGCTCACTGCGTCAGGGCGTCACGCACCGAGGTGGGCCAGCGCTCCAGCACGGGGCCATGGGCGTGCCGCAGTGCCAGCAGCAACCGCTCCAGGCCGACGCCGAGGCAGGCGGTGTGCGCGGGCGTCCCGTCGGCGGCCCGGATGCCGAACGCCGCGCCGAAGTGCTCCTTGTGGTAGTTCACGGACACCACGGCCTGGCGGATGCCGTCCGCGACGTCGGCGGCGAGCTCCCACTTGAGCCCGTCGGCTCGCTGGGCGTCGGCGAGCAGCCTGCCCGTCCGGCCCCAGAACGGGTCGTTCGCCGGGCTCGCCGCGGACTTCACGCCCAGGGCCTCCAGCCAGCGGGCGAGCCGGTCAAGGCGGTCGTCACGCCAGGTCAGGCACTGCTCGGGCGTGCCCAGCCGGACCGTCTCGAACATGCGGAACGACCTGAGCCTGCCGGGCTCCGTCGTGGCCTCCTGGCGGTAGCAGTCGGCGACCACGCTCAGCTCCTCCGGCCCGGCCAGGACGCGCCCCTCGTACAGGGGGTACGCGTGATAGCAGGCCGCGGGTGTCAGCACCAGATCCGTGGCGGTGCCGCCCTGGCTGACCGCGGCGAGCAGATGCGGGAACGACGTGGCGTAACCCGCCCGATCCGCTACCGCGGCGTCGAGGACGGGCGGTGCCCGCAGGTGGCGCTCCGACTCGCCGGCGCACAACCGCCGCAAGACGCGGACCACGTCCGAGAGCAGCTCCTCGGCCGCCCCGGCGATGAGGATCACCCCGGGCGCCGGGGTCGGTTCCGCGGTCACGTTCCGGCCCGTGCGGTGCCGCAGACGACGATGGGGAACTCCGCGTCCTCCATGTTCTCGTCCAGGGGACCGATCTCCTCGGCGGCCAGACCGTACAGGAAGGCTGTGGCGGCGCGCAGGCCCCCGTAGCCGCGGCACCGTACGGAGTCGGGCCCGAACACCTCGGCCAGCAGGTCGCGCAGCCCCGCCGGGGTGAACCTCCACCGGTCGGCCATGAGGGCGTCGTCCACGGGGTCGGTGCGGCTGATCCCCGGCACCGTCACCAGCAGGCTGCCGCCGGGCGCCAGGCTGCGCCGCACGTTGACGAGTGCCGCGCGGGGATCCCGTACGTACTGGAGGGTCTGGACGAGCAGGACGCAACGGTAGCGCGCGGCGGGCAAGGAACCCTGTTCGCACAGGTCGGCGATCAGCGTGGCATCCTCGTTGTCCGGGTCGATGTCCACGACGTCGGTCTCCGCCGCGCCGGCCGCGAACCGCCGCGCGTAGACGTTCTCGCCGACCTCCAGCAGCGGCGGGCGGATCAGGTGGGCGCCGGACGCCAGGAAGGCCTCGATGTAGCGGCGGTCGATGGGGGTGCCACGGTCGTAGCCGAAGCAGTCGCTGAAAGGTTCGGCCCTCGCCAGGACTCCCCATGACGACGGCCGGAGGTCGCCCATCCCGCACTCCCCTCGGTCATGATCAAGCAGCATCGCACCCCCGCCCGAAACCGGGCAAGAAACGACTTGAGCGGAGACGACGGGACCACTGGGCGGCGACTACGCCGTCCTGGGGGCATAGGCTCCTCCAGTGGGCACATCCCGGGCTTCCTGGCGTAACACGACACACGACTGGTCGAGTGGCGTGGACATCGAGCATCTCGCCCATATCCGCCAGAACGCCGTCGCGTTGGCTCCCGGCGGGCTCCGGCACCTGGTGCTCGAAGTCGTCGCGTACGCGGCCGACGAGGCGGAGAGCAGCGACAACGGCGGGCACTGCACCGTCACTCTGCACCCCGACGGCTCGGTGTCGGTCGCGGATCGCGGGCGAGGCACCGACACCCGACTCGACGAGGACGGCCGCGCCGTGAAGAAGCCGATCATGGCGTCGAAGGACCTCAGGTTCTTCGACCACCCTGACGCGCAGGTGCTCCCCGACGGCCATCCGCGCCGCGGCATGTCCGTCGTCGCGGCGCTCAGCGAGTGGCTCGTCCATACCAACCGCCGCCGGGGCGGATCGTGGACGCAGCGTTACGAGCACGGCATTCCGGTGACCGATCTGGTGTCGATCGCCGACGACGGCACGACGGGAACGGTCGTCCACTTCCGCCCGGACGAGCATCTGGGCGGTGCGGCGAGCGGAGACCTCGCCGGTGAGCTGACGCGGCTGGCCTCGTCATGGGACGTGCTGTCGGTCGAGCTGCACGACCGACGCGCCCGTCGCTGAGTCAGCCGGCGTCCGCGGGCCGGTCGATCACGGCGACCGCCTCGACCTCGACCAACTGGTGGGAGTATCCGAGCACCGTCACGCCGAGCAGAGTGCTGGGAACGTCATGCTCGCCCATGTACTCCCGGTAGACCTTCCACGCCGCCCCCAGGTCTGCCTGCTCGGTGGAGGCCACGTACACGGTCGTCTTGACCACATCGGTCAGCGACGCGCCAGCACCGCGCAACGCGGTGACGAGGTTGCGCATCACCTGGTGGGTCTGGCCGGCGTAGTCCCCGATCGCCACGGTGTTGCCGTCGGTGTCGAGCGGGCACGCCCCGGCGACCCAGACGGACCGCACGGGCGCGTCGACGACGGACGCGTACGCGTAGTCCACCGCCTGCGTGAGCTCGGCATTGCGGATCAGCCTGACACCCGCACTCATCAACACTCCTTAGAACGCTCCACACCCTTGACGGGCACGCGGCCCATGGTCACGCCCCCCCCGCACGGTGTACGGGGCGATCCTAGTGGTTGAGCAAAAGGGAAATCTTTCTATTTTTCCGCCGTGCGAGTCTGCGATTCCTCAATCCTCGCCGACGGTTCCCGAGGCGAAGGCGCGGGCGCGGGAACGGCGGAAGCGGAACAGGAGCGTCATCGCCGCGGCGATCAGGATGGCGAGACCGGCGAGCGCGAGAGCCAGCGTCCACGGGGAGTCCGCTGAAGCCGCCAGGCCCCACGTTCCGGGCTTGGCGGGAAAAGTGAGTGTCCCGGTCGCCGTGCGAGTGACCCGGCCGCTTTTGAGGGTGAGCTGGAACTTCCAGGGCCCGTCGGGGAGCTGCTCACCGAGCTCCACGGTAATGTCCCCGCGCTGACCAGGGGCCAGGGTCGTGCCGCGGGCGACCTGGAACGGCCCGGCGCTCATCGAGCTCGGCCCTTCCGTCAGCGTCAGCTGTCCGTCGAGGTCGACGGCGCGCTCGCCGGTGTTGGCGACGGCCGCCACGACCTTGGGCTGTCCGGCTTTGGCTCGCTGGGGAGTGATCGTGCCGATCTCGAAGTCCGAGGGCGGCTCCCCGCCGGGGCCGACGTCGAGATAGGTGCGGATTCCGATGCGGTTGACGAGCGTGACGTTCCCGTTGGTGCCGTTCGCCTTGTCCGAGGAGACCTGAGCCCAGATGACGGCGTAGCGCTCCCCCTTGCCGGCCCATCGCGGCACGGCGATCCTGGCCTTCACCCGCGCGCTGCCACGCGGCGGAAGTTCCACCGTTGCGCGGTCGAGCGTGATCCACGAGCTCAGCTCGTTGGTGGCGCGGTCCGGCGCGAAGGTGAAGCGGCCGCGGCTGACGGAGGCCGCGGCCGGATAGAGCTCCACGTGCTGCGGCTTGGCCGAGGTGCTGCGGATCTCCATGCGCCGGGTGAAGGTGGTGCCCGGATTGACGTGGTCGACGATGAACACGTGCGAGCGCGGATCGTCCACCCGGTTGGCGGGGATCTCCAGCAGCCTGATGCTGATCCTGCCTTCGTCCGAGGGGCGCGCGTGTCTCCGCGCCGAGTCCGCGACCGCCGGCACGGCGATCATGGCGTGCAGCAGGACCGCGAGCAGCGTCGCGGCGGCGGAGCGGGGAAACGGTGATCGAGACATCTACGCTACGCGACGGAGTGGTTCACCGTGCCTGTATAGGTGCCCGCCACTGCGGCGTCGGGGACGTCGATCACCAGGGTGGGGTTCCAGGTGGCGAAGTTGTCGCCGGAGCCGGACGTCTTGCTGAAGGCGGTGCGCTGGGCAGCCAGCGTCTCGGCGGCGGCAGCGTTGACCTGGCCTGGCACGAAGGTGCCACCGGTGGTCGAGGTGGCCGTTGCCGGGCCCGACCAGTAGGAGACATCGGCATTGCTGATGGTTTCCGGGGCGGTGCCGCCGCCCGTGGTGAAGCCGCCGGCCGCGGCGGACACGGACGCGACCCAGGTGGCGGTCAGGGCCGCGCGCTGGTCGTTCACCGTGATCGCGCCGAGTTGCCCGCTGATCAGGCCGCCCGAGTTGCCGCTTCCGAGGTTCACGGCCGGGGTGGGGCCCGGCACGGTTATGGACAATCCGCCCTCCGCCGTCACCGTGAAGCTCACTGAAGTGGGGCAGGTGGTGCTCTGGGCACAGGTGTCGGCCTGCGAGGGCGCGGCCACGGCCACGGCTGCGATCAGGCCGGCGGCGCCCGCCACAGAGACGCCCAGACGACGGTTGAACACTGTTGTCTCCTTCACCGATTGTCGCCCAATGCCCGGGCTGCCTGCATAGTCACATTGTTCGCAGCAGTCACAGAAGGAAAACCGCACGGGCCGGGGTCTGGGAGATTCTTGACGTCCGCATGGTGAACGCCCCATCTCTTCGGGCGTCGCCTTTCCTGGAAACCCGCTGTACGGCGGGAACGAAACAACAGGCCCTCCGCGCCGGAGCCGGATCGGAGTTCTTACCGCGGGCATTACGCCGGGCTTGCGATACACATACGCGGCGGGGGAACGCCCGGGGACCACGGTGATCTAGGCTGCCAACGTTCGCGCACACCATTGAACCTGGCACTCCACGCACTGCGAGGAATCGGAATGAGGACGGGCCGTGCCGATGGCTCCGTAACGCGAGTCTCCTGGTCGCTGCTCGTGTCGGCCATGCTGCTGGTCGCCCTTCACCCGCCGGCGGCCCGGGCCGCCAGGACCGTGCCGAACAGAGCGCTCGCCCGGCATGCCCCCTCACTGTCCATCACCGTGCCAACCGGCACGGTGAACCTCGGGAACGTCTCCAAGGGCAACACGATCAGCGCCTCCCTGGGCACGGTGAACGTGACCGACAGCAGGAACGGGATTCCCCCCTGGACGGCGACCGTCACGGCCACTGACTTCACCACCACCGCAACACCCACGCAGACCATCCCGAAATCCAATGCCGCTTACTGGTCCGGCCCGGTCAGCGCCCAGTCAGGCACCGGCACCCGCGTCCCCGGCCAGCCCACTGCGAATGACAGAGTCACCCTGGCGACGTCGAGAACCGCATTCAGCGGACGCAAAACCGCGGCGCAAGCCCAGTCGACGAGCTGGGCGCCGACGATCGTCATCACCATCCCGGCCTCCGCCATCGCGGGCACCTACCGGGGCACCATCAGTCACTCGGCCGCCTGACGGGCGGCTTCCGGCCCGAAACCGCGCCTCTCGCGCCGACCTCCGAGCGCCAAGCGGCCCACCGATGAGTTGACGTTTCCATGACCAGCCACGAACACGGATGGCCCGGAGCGGGCGGTGACCGTAAGTGATATTGGGAGCGCCGGAGCGATCACGCCCAGACCGGGATTCACAGGTCGCGCCGGCGCCGCAGGGCTCGGCTGGTGGCGGTCTGAAAGCCGAGGGTCCCGATGTGCCGAGCGGGTCCGGCGGCCTTTCGTTCTTCATCCGGAAAGGATGTCATGCGTTATCGACGTCTGAAGTACCCGCTCGTGGCCATGGCGATGGCCCTGGCGGCAAGCACGCTCTCGACCGCGTCCGCTGCCGCGAATGCCGACCCGCCACCCCTACGCCCGTGGGTGAGGATCTGTCTCAAACTCAAACGGATGCCCGAGCACCGGCACATACGCTGCAAATTCCCGCCCCAGCGCCAGCGTGCTTCTGCTGCCACGATCGCGGCGCAGCGGGCCACGATCGACGAGATCGAGATCCCGACCAGCCCCGCCACTCCCGTCGGCATCACGAGCGGGCCGGACAACAACCTGTGGTTCACCGAGAACACCGCCAACAAGATCGGGAAGGTCACCACAGGGGGGCTGTTCACCGAGTACTCCATTCCCACCACCGACTCCCAGCCGGGCCACATCGCCGTCGGCTCGGATGGCGCCCTGTGGTTCACCGAGGCGGTCGGCAACAAGATCGGCCGGATCACCACGTCAGGGACGATCACCGAATACACCATTCCCACCACCGACTCCTACCCGTGGGGGATCACCCTCGGGCCGGACGACAACCTGTGGTTCGTCGAACAGCTGGGCAACAAGATCGGAAAGATCACCACCAGCGGGACCATCACCGAATACACCATTCCCACCAGTGAGTCCTACCCGCTACGCATCACCGCGGGACCGGACGGCAACCTGTGGTTCACGGAGTCGTTCACGGGCAAGATCGGAAAGATCACCACCAGCGGCACGATCACCGAATACAGCATCCCGTCCTCCGGCGCGATCCCCGTCGGGATCACCGCGGGTCCGGACAACAACCTCTGGTACACCGACGCCAACGCGAAGGTGAGCTCCGTCACCACGTCGGGAAGCTTCACCGAATACGGATTGCAGGACGTCAACAGCTTCCCGTGGGGCATCACCGTCGGTCCCGACGACAACCTGTGGTTCGCCGAGCAGCTCGGCGACAAGGTCGGCAGCATCAGCACGTCCGGGACAGTCAACGAGTACGCACTGCCCACGACTTTCTCGGGGCCGTTCGACATCGCTGACGGAGCCGACGGCAACCTCTGGCTCACCGAGGACTACGTCGACCAACTAGCGATCATCACTCCTTGACCGAACCGGTCGGCGGCGCGCTCCCGGAGCAGAAGCGCGCCGCCGGCCGCCTAAACCTGCGTGCCTTGAGCCGGAAGCAAGTCCACGGGGCTGGGCCGCTCACAGGTGCTCGTGATGGTCACCGCCGCGCCGGAGTGCGCCGAGGCCAGCAGCGACTCCATGACGTCGAGCACGTGGAAGGCCAGCGATCCGCCCGCACGGGGCGCCTCGTCCGCCGGGGTCGCGGCGAAGTCCGCCAGACCCACGCCGCGCCCGGCACCCACGTAGCCGGCCGAATCGGGAAGGGCTCGCCAGCCCTCCTCCCCCACCCCCGACACCAGGACGGACCCGTCGAAGTGGTTGGGATTGGGCACGACGAGCGAGCCCTTCTCACCGTGCACTTCTATGTTGGGCGCCTTGGTCGCCGCCCCGTCGAAGCTCATCACCAGCGTGGTCAGCACTCCCGAGGCGTGTACGAGCACTCCGGTGACGTGGGTGTCGACGGTGACCGGGATCTCCTCGCCGCGGCGGGGACCGGAGCCGATCGTGCGCTTGGCGCGCGTGCGGCTGGCGGCGCCGATGACCGTCGTCACCGGCCCGAGCAGGGTCACCAGGCTGGTGATGTAGTACGGCCCCATGTCGAGCAGGGGTCCGCCACCGGGGACGTAGTAGAAGTCCGGGTTGGGATGCCAGCGCTCGTGGCCGGGCGTCATCATCGTCGCCGTCGCCGCGATGGGCCTGCCGATCACCCCGTCGTCGATCGCCTTGCGCGCCGTCTGCGTACCCGTGCCCAGCACCGTGTCGGGCGCGCACCCCACGCGCACCCCGGCGGCGTCGGCCGCCCGCAACATCTGCCCGGCGTCCGCCACGGTCGCGGCAAGGGGCTTCTCGCAATAGACGTCCTTGCCCGCCGCTATGGCCTGCAGCGCGATCTCGGCGTGCGCAGCCGGTACGGTGAGGTTGAGCACGACGTCAACGCGGGGATCCGCCATCAACTCCGCCACGCTCAGCACGTCGACCCCCGTATAGGGCCGGACCGCCTCCCTCGCCCGCTCGAGGTCCAGATCGGCGACGGCCACCAGCCGCAACTGCGGCAGCCGGTCGATGGTCTGGAAATACTGGGCCGAAATGGCACCGCATCCGACAACGCCCACGTTCACCGGCTGGCCCACAACATTCCTCTCTCGATGATGGTGCGCACACTGTCGTTCTCCAGGACGTCGAGGCTGTGCCCGGGGGTCGTGACGAAGATCCGTCCACTCCCCCATTGCCGGGTCCAGATCGCCGGCGAGGTGACCTCCCGGTGCCAGGGGTCCCACGGGCGGATCTTCTGCGTCGTCGTCGCCAGCACGTCGATGTAGTCGTCGGTCAGCACCCAGTACTGCTCCGTGACGAGGTCGAAGTCCACTATGCCCTCGGTGATGGGGTGCGTGGCCGCCTCGGGCAGCATGTTCACCGTGTACGGCACGTAGTTGTCGGCCTGCGTGCCTTCCCGCTCGGCCGGATCCTTGCCCGGATGGCAGGCGAACTGCCCGCCGATGAGGTGCAGGTAGTCGGAGGAGTTGCGGAAGGAGTCGGCGATGCCGCCGTGCCAGCCCGCCATTCCCGTGCCCGCCCGGATCGCGGCCTCCAGACCGCGCAGCTCCGCCGCCTCGATCGTGCCCATCGTGTAGCACTGCACGATGAGATCGACGCCGGACATGAACGCCTGATCCGCGTACGGCGCCGGAGAGTCCGCCCGATGCACCTCGAACCCGTGCTTCTCCAGGAAGGGCACGAAGAGGTCGGTGGCCTCGACCGGGGCGTGCCCTTCCCAGCCGCCCCGCACCACGAGGGCCCTTCGCCCGTGTTCGTCTGTCATGCATTCGCCTATCGCTCAGGGGGACAAACGACTCCAATCGTCGCATTTAAGAACGAACTATATAAAGAGGCTGGTAGTCACCATTTTTGGCGACTCACCAGTACCGCTTGATGCTGTCGAGGTCGCGCGGCCGGTTCGTCATGATGCCGTCGACGCCGTACGAGAGCATGCGACGCATGACGACAGGCCGGTCCATAGGCCCGGTGTAGACCCGCATACCCTTGCCGTGAACCGTCCTGACGACTTCCGGCGTGAGGCTGGAGCGCGGCAGGCTGAGCGCCTTGGCGAAGGTGCCGAGGTCGGAGAGCTTGCTCAGGTCCGGCTTGCCGAGCAGGGTGATGGGGACCTCGGGGATCATGCGGTGGAAGGCCCGCATCGCGTTCCAGTCGAACGCCTGCACGACCAGCCCCCGTCCGCTCCACAACGAACGGCTTTCCCGCAGTTCGGTGGCCACCCGCTGGTCGATGCCCGCGCTGCCGGGCGGGTGCTTGATCTCCAGCAGCAGCCCGACGCCGTACCGCCTCATGGCCTGAAGCGCCTCCTGGAGAGTGGGCACCTTCTCGCCGAGGAACCGCGAGGAGAACCACGATCCGGCGTCCAGCCGCCGGATCTCCGCGAGCGTGAAGTCGGCGACCTTCCACGGGGACCGATCAGGGAAGACCTGCTCGACGTTGGTGGTACGGGACAGCGTCTGGTCGTGGATCAGGACGAGCTGCTGATCCTTGGTCTGCTGGATGTCGAACTCGCACGCGTCGGCCCGCTGCATCCGCGCCATGGCGCAGGCCACGATGGTGTTCTCGGGCGCGTACGCGGCACCGCCTCGGTGCGCGATGTTGTCGACCGACGGCGATGCGCGCGCAGCCTCCGGCATGAGTGCCAGGGCGGCCAGCGCGGCAGTGACTGCGGCACCAAGCGGGCGGTACATGTTTCCTCCTCGGGCTAGCAACCCGAACCCGAATCCGACAAAGCGTCTCTTATGTCGAATGAGTGGAAAGTGCCCAGTAGGTGGGAGCAGCGATCGGTTTCGCCCGGCGTGTCGCTCATATCAGCACGAACTCTTTGCCCCGTCGGCAACACGGTTGACGAGGGCGGGCCGCCGGCCAAGGATTCGTCGATCGCGATCTTTTCCGGCGGATAACAGTTGAGGAACGGACGATAGCGGGAGCGTGGCCGTGTGCAGCAGCATGGTTACGTGGCAGTCATTTCCGCCAGGCGGAGATCGACCTTACGCCGCGGGCCTTATCTGGCCCGGGCGGTGACCCAGCTGCTGTCCTGGCCGGCGCTGGAGGTGCGCGACACCCGGCGCGGCGTCGCGTTCGCGGTGCAGGGCGTCGAGATCCTGCGCCTGACCGGCACGGACGAAGTGCACCTGCGCCTGACCAAGCCCGCGATCGAACGGCTGGAGCCCGAGCTGGGCGACTGCGATCAGGTCCAGCTGTGCGCCGACCACGCATGGGTGGCCTTGAAGGTCGAAGCCGAGCCCGACCTCGACCTGCTGCTCGCCCTGACCAGCGTGGCGATCAAGGCGCACGCCGCGTAAAGACCGGGCTCAGGAGAGCGCGCCGACGTCCACCAGCAGGTCGGCGCGCTCGCGGGTCGCGCGGATGGCGACCGCGTTGGGCTCGTCGACCTCGGCGACCCAGCGGGCGGCATGATCGGGCGACTTGCCGAAACGGATGTGCCGCTGGGTGAGGCGGTCCAGGCGCACACTGTCGTCGACCTCGGCGTACCAGACCTCGGTCATGGCCGCCCGCACCTGCCGCCACGGGTCGGCGTCGGCCAGGAGGTAGTTGCCCTCACTGACCACGACGCGCGCGCCCGGCGGCACCGCGATGGCACCCGCGATCGGCTGCTCGATCTCGCGGTCGAACGACGGGGCGTAGACGACGGTGGCGGTCTCGGCACGGAGGCGGTGCAGCAGCGCCAGGTAACCGTGGGCGTCGAAGGTGTCCATGGCGCCCTTGCGCCGCAGCCTGCCGAGGCGTTCGAGCTCGACGTCGGCCAGGTGGAAGCCGTCCATCGGCACCCACACCGCCGGCAGCCCGGACGCCGTGAGGCGCTCGGCCAGCCAGCCGGCCAGCGTCGACTTGCCCGCGCCCGGGCATCCCACGATGCCCACCACGACCCGCTCACCGGCCGCGGCCAGCCCGTGGACGCGCTGGAGGAGCTGCTCACCGTTCACCGCATGAAGGATAGAGGCCGATGCGAGGGTGGAAGGATCGGAGGACCGAGTATGACCGAAAGGCACATGAGATGGCTCCGAACGTCGCCACTGCCCGCCACGTAGACCTGCCCGAACTGCTCGATTTCCTCCGCCCCAGGCACCACGGCCTGCTCTCCACCACCCGCAAGAACGGGCGGCCGCAGCTCTCGCCCGTCACCTGCGGGGTCGACGAGGGCGGCCGGATCGTGGTCTCCACCTACCCCGACCGGGTCAAGGCGCGCAACGCCCGCCGTGACGAGCGCGTGTCGATCTGCGTGCTGTCCGACGACTGGAACGGCCCGTACGTCCAGGTCGACGGCCACGCCGAGGTCCTCGACATGCCCGACGCCCTCGAGGCGCTCGTCGAGTACTACCGGTGCATCTCCGGCGAGCACCCCGACTGGGATGAATACCGCGCCGCCATGCGCCGTCAGGACAAGTCGCTGATCCGCCTCCACATCGACAGCTGGGGTCCCATAGCGACCGGCGGCTTCCCCGCCCGCCTGGTGCCGGGGCAGTAGGGCCTGGCCCCTCCCCTATCGAAAGCACCAAATTTAGGTCGGCAAAAACCTCCAAATCGCTCCCGTCCGGAATAGGGAAACTGGGGGTGGATAGGGAGACCTACAGGTTTTCTCGTCCTGGAGGAGGGGTCATGGCTGTTGCCCAGCCGCGTGGGCGCGCCACTGCCACGCCCAACGGTAAAAGGCAGTTCACGCTGGACCTGCCAATGCTCAGCATCCAGGTTCGGCAACCGGACGTCCGGATGCCGCACATCGGGATGCCACACATCGAGATGCCACACATGGAGATGCCGCGCGTCAGCAGGCAGGAGCTCGGCCACTACGTCGACATCGCCCGGACGTTCCTTCCGGCACCCGAGCGCATGGCCTACTACGGGGCGCTCGGCGCGCTCGCGGCCTTCGGCGTGCTCGAGTGGCCTGTGGCGGCCGCCATCGGCGCCGGAACGATCGTCGCGCAGCGGCGTCCGGGGACGCCGATGTTCGGCCGGCAACCGAGCCGACAACCGAGCCGGGCGCGCGAGACCGCTCCGGCGGCCAAAGAGGAGCCGACGCCGCCGAGCAAGCGGGCCACGACCACCACCCGGCGGGCCACGACCACCGCCCGGCGCGGGGCCGCCACGACCACCGCCGGGGCTGGCGGGCGCAAGACCGCCACGACCACCGCCGGGGCCGGCGGGCGCAAGACCACCACCGGAAAGACCACCTCGACCTCGAGCTCGACCAGCAGGCGAAAGAGCACCTCACCTGGCAAGTGAGCCGCGACGCCGTAGACGGGAGGCCTACATGGCGTTGTTCGGCCTGCTCAGTGCTGACACGCTGCTCAACATGCTCCCCGAACCGATAAGGAGCATCCTCCCGCGCTCCCGCCGGGTGCAGCCGTGCCCAGGCGGGGTTCGAATCGAGTTGCGGAACGTCGGCGGGCCGCGGACCGAGCGGCCCGCCCGCGTATTGGAAGAGCGACTGCTCGCGTTGGGCGCCGCGCGCGCCGAGGTGAACGGGGCGCTCGGCTGCGTGTTCGTGGCCTGCGACCCCGAGACGGACGAGCTCGGCAAGTTCGTGGCCGTCGTGGAGGAGCTCGACGAACCCGATGAAGGGGGTGGTGAATCCCCCCCTCCTCGGGTGCTGGACGGCGCGGAGCAACAGGCCCGCGCCGCGGTCAGCCTCGGCCTGCACCTCGCCGGCACCGGGCTGGCCCTGACCGCCCGGCTGGCCCAGGTCCCGAGGCTGACCACGGCGGTCCCCGGCTTCCTCTCGCTGGCCGAGAACACTCCACGGGTCTACAGGGAGCTGGAGCAGCGCCTTGGCAAGCCGGGCGCGGACGCGCTGATGACGGTGACCAGGATCGTCACATACGCGCTGGCCATGCGGCCGTCGTCGCTGCTGATCGACTCCATCGCCGCGGCCGGCCGGTTCGCCGCCGCGCGTGCCGGGTCCCGGGCGTGGGAGCTGCGCGAGGAGGAGTTCGCCGCCGGGAAGGGGGCGTACCGCCACACCAGAGCCGCCGCCGCCCCGCGCCCGGCCCCGCTGCCCCACGGTCCGGTGGAGCGCTACGCCGACGCGGCCAGTGCGGCCTCGCTGGCCGGGCACGGCATCACCACGGTGCTCAGCCGCGACCAGCAGCGGGGCCTGTCCGTGCTGATCGCCGGCATCCCCAGGGCCGCGGCCCACGGCAGGGACGCCTTCACCAGCGCCGTCGCCCGCTCCCTCGCCGGACATGGCACGATCGTGCTCAATCGCGAGGCGCTCTACCGCATGGACCGCATCGACACCGTCGTTCTCGACGCCACGGTCCTCACCACGGGCGCCTGGACGATCGACGGCGTCGTCCCGCTCGCCTCCGACGTGGATCTGGAGGATCTGCACGCCCGCCTGTACACGCTCCTCGACCTCACCGACCCCTCAGCCCGGCGGGAGCGCGACGGGTGGAGCGCCGAGCCCCGCGCGGAGACGCCCGAGGAGGGAGTCCGGTCAGTCGAGGTGGCGCGGGAGGGCACCCCGATCGCCCTGGTCCGCCTGGCCCGCGAGCTGCATCCGCTCGCCGAGGCTCTGGTCGCGGCCCCGAAGGCGACGTGCGAGATGGTCCTGGCCGGCGGGGACCCCGCCCTCGCCCGCCGGCTGGGCGTGGGCCGGGTCGTCGAGAACGGCAACCGGCTGGCCTCGTCGGTGCGGGCGCTGCAGTCCGAGGGACACGCCGTGGCCGTGGTGTCGAAGCGCGGCCGGGGCGGGTTGCGCCAGGCCGACCTGGGCATCGGCGTGCTCGAGGGGGCGCGCAGGGTCCCGTGGGACGCCGATGTGATCGGCGCGCTGGAGGGCGCGTACCTGCTGCTCCGCTGCCTGCCGGCGGCCAGGAAGGCGAGCGTCAGGAGCGTGTGGGTGGCGGCGGCCGGCTCGATCGCCGGTGCGGGGGTGGCGTTCCTCGGTCCGGCCGCGGCCGCGGTCGGGCGTGCCAACCTGGCGCGTGACTGCACGTCGCTGGCCGCCCTCGTGGCCGGGGAGTGGGCGGGCCGCGGCGCCGCGCGGACGGCCGCGCCGGTCCGCGCCGACCACACGCCCTGGCACGCCATGGCGGCCCGTGACGTCCTGGCCCGGCTGCGCACCTCGCCCGAGGGGCTGACCGAGGCGGAGGCCGAGCGCCGTCGGACGGCCCCGGCGCGTCCCCTGGTCACCGGCCCGGAGTCCCTGCTCAGCGCGTCCATGCATGAGCTGGCCAACCCGCTGACCCCGGTGCTGGCCGCCGGCGCGGGCGTGTCGGCCACGGTCGGCTCACTGCTCGACAGCGTGCTGATAGGCGGCGTGATGGGGGTGGACGCCCTGCTCGGCGGCGCCCAGCGGCGAAGCGCCGACCGGGCGCTGCACGACCTCACCGAGACCACCGCCGTCCGGGTACGCCTGCGTCGCCCCACCGGCGCCGTGGCGGGCTACGCCGACTCCCTGGTGCCCGGGGACGTGATCGAGCTGCGGGCCGGCGATGCCGTACCGGCTGACGGACGGCTCATCCAGGCACACGGGCTGGAGATCGACGAGTCGCCCCTCACCGGCGAGTCGCAGCTCGTCAGCAAGACCGACGCGCCGACCGCCGCGCCCGCCGTCGCGGAGCGGGCCTCGATGGTGTACGAGGGGACGACCGTCGCGGCGGGGCACGGCCTCGCCGTGGTCGTGGCCACGGGGGAGGCCACCGAGGCGGGCAGGACCGCCAGGCTGACCCAGGAACGGCCGCCGCCGAGCGGGGTGGAGCTCCGCCTGCGCGCGCTGAGCCGCCGGATCCTCCCGGCCGCCCTCGGCTCCGGCCTGCTCCTTATGGTCGTCGAGCTGCTGCGCGGCTCGCCGCTGTCGCAGGCGGTCGGCCCCGCCGTGAGCATGATGGTCGCCGCGGTCCCCGAGGGGCTGCCCTTCGTCGCCACCGTGGCCGAGCTCGCCTCGGCCAAGCGGCTGTCGGCCCACAACACGCTGGTACGCAACCCGTCCACGATCGAGGCGCTCGGCCGGGTGGACGTGCTCTGCTTCGACAAGACGGGCACCCTCACGGAGGGCCACATCAGCCTGCGCCGGGTGTCGGACGGCCGGGTCGACCAGGCAGTGGAGGAGGCCACGCCCGAGCTGAGGGCCATCGTCGGCGCGGCGCTGCGCGCGGGGCCCAGGTTCGAGGGCGGGCGCGCCATCCCGCACCCGACGGACCGCGCGATCGTGGACGGCGCGGGCAAACTCGGTGTCACGCCCCGGTACGGGCTGCGCACGTGGCAGCGCGTGGACGAGCTGCCCTTCGAACCGGCCCGCGGCTACCACGCCGTGCTCGGCCGTTCCGAGTCGGGCCAGCTCCTGAGCGTCAAGGGCGCTCCCGAGATCGTGCTCACCCGCTCCACGAGCGTCATGATCGAAGGAGAGAAGTTCCGGCTGGACGATCGGATGAGGCGGCAGCTGGAACAGGAGGTGGACCGGCTCGCCCTGCGCGGCTACCGCGTGCTCGCCGTCGCCGAGCGTCCCGCCTCCAGCCGCGCCGACCTCGACGAGTCCCGCATCGAGAGCCTGTGCTTCCTCGGGTTCCTCGGCCTTGCCGATCCGGTGCGCCCGACGGCCAAGCGCAGCGTGGAGGGGCTCATGCGGGCCGGCGTACGCGTCATCATGCTCACCGGCGACCACCCCAGCACGGCGGAGGCCATCGCCGCGGAGACCGGCGCGCTGAACGGCCGGCGCGTCATGACCGGCCCCGAGCTCGAGGAGCTGGATGACGACGCGCTGGCCGGGGCGCTGGCGGAGGTGGCGGTGTTCGCCAGGGTCACACCCGAGCACAAGGCGCGGATCGTCACCTGCCTGCGCAAGGCCGGCAGCGTCGTGGCCGTGACCGGCGACGGCGCCAACGACGTGCCCGCGATCCGGCTGGCCGACGTGGGCGTGGCCCTCGGGTCGCACGCCGCCCCCGCCACCAGGGCCGCCGCCGACATCGTGGTGATCGACGACCGCATCGAGACGATCATCGACGCGATCGTCGAGGGCCGGGCCATGTGGGCCTCCGTGCGCGACGCGCTGGGCATCCTGCTCGGCGGCAACGTCGGGGAGATCGCCTTCACGCTGGGATCCAGCCTGCTCACCGGGCGCAGCGCGCTGAACGCCCGCCAGCTCCTGCTGGTCAACATGCTCACCGACATGTTGCCCGCCATGGCGGTGGCCGTCCGGCCACCGAGCGCCGCCAGCCCGGAGAGGCTGCTCGCCGAGGGACCCGAGGCCTCGCTCGGCGCCCCCCTGACCCGCGACATCTACCTGCGCGCCGTCACCACGGCCGTCGCGGCGGGCGCGGCGTGGCTGCTCGCGCGGATGACCGGCACCCGGGGGCGGGCGGATACAGTCGGGCTCATCGGCCTGGTGTCGGCCCAGCTGGCGCAGACCCTGGCGCTGGGCGGCCGGGATCGCACGGTGGTGCTCGCCGCGGTGTCGTCCCTGGGCGCGCTGGGTGTGATCGTTTCCGTGCCCGGGCTCAGCCAGCTCTTCGGCTGCCGCCCGGTCGGCCCGATCGGCTGGGGCATCGGGCTGGGCTGCGCCGTGGCCGCGGCCCTGGTCGCGGCGATGATCGAACGGCCGGGTCCGGAGTAGTCATCGATTGTTCACCGAATAGACACCCAAAGCGTGACCGTATATACACTTTTCTACCTAAATATGACCTTAAGTGTAGTTTCGTCAGTTAGGTAGAGAGTTGTCCGAGTTCCTGGCCTCCCTGCTTGCCAAGGCCGCCATGATGCTGCTTGAGGCGCTGATCACGCGCTTCATGCAGAGCCTCGCCGCGTCGATCATCCAGCCCGCGGGTTTCCGATTCGCCTAGAGCCTCGTCGGCCAGGGTTCTCCGAACCGTAGGCTCGACGTCACCGACCGGTGTCCGGCGCCTGCTGAGAATCGGGCATGCGCAAATCTCTGTTCATGGCTGCCCTCATCGCGTCGTCGCTGGTCGTGCCGTCCGGCCCGGCGTACGCCGCCCCCTCCGGCACGGAGGGCGGGTCCGCCGTCACCTTCGCCCTCATCGGCGACACCCCGTACGGCGACGAGCAGCAGGCCGCACTGCCGAGCCTGATCGGAGCCGTCAACGCCGACCGGGACGTCCGTTTCGTCCTCCACGCTGGTGACGTCAAGAACGGCTCCACCACGTGCGACGACGCCCGCTTCGCCACCCTGGCCGAGCTGTTCGGCACCTTCGACGACCCGTTCGTGCTCACCCCCGGTGACAACGAGTGGACCGACTGCCACCGCACCGCCGCGGGCGGCTACCTGCCCACCGAGCGGCTGGAAGCGGTCCGCCGCGTGTTCTACCCGGTCGCGGGGCGTACGCTCGGCGGGCACCCGATGGGCGTGCGGACCCAGGCCCGGGACCCGCGCCACCGTGACTATCGGGAGAACGTGCTGTTCACCCGTTCCGGCGTGGTCTTCGCCACCGTGCACGTGGTCGGCAGCGAGAACGACCTGGCGCCGTGGAGCCAGTTGCCCGGCGGCGACCGCCCGCAGGAGCGGCTGGCCGAGTTCGAGGCGCGCAAGGCCGCCGCGCTCGACTGGATCGACAACGCCTTCGCCGTCGCCGGTCGTACGCACGCGCCGGGCGTGCTGCTGATGATGCAGGCCGAGCCCATGGACACGCCCGGGTTCGCCGAGATCAGGGCCAGCATCGTGGAGCGGGCGCGGGCCTACGGCAAGCCGGTCCTGCTCACGCACGGCGACGAGCACGTCTACGAGGTGGAGCCCGGGTACGCCGGGGTGCCCAACCTGACCCGCCTGGAGACGTACGGCGACACCGCCGCCCACTGGCTGCAGGTCACGGCCGACCCCAAGGCGCCCGCTGTCTTCTCCTGGCAGCCGCGGACCGTGACCGGGTCCTGAGGCCGGCTCCGGGAGGGCGCCCCGCTGCGACACTGTGGGCATGGACACAATTGAGGCGAATGGTCTGCGTCTGGCCTACAGCACACGGGGAGCGGCGTCGGCGCCGCCCGTGATCCTTCTGCACTCGCTCGGCGAGAGCGGCTCCGCCTGGGACGTCGTGGCTCCCGCGCTGGCCGGGACCCATCGCGTCTACGCGGTGGACCTGCGCGGGCACGGGAGCAGCGACCGGGCAGGCGAGTACTCGTTCGAGCTGATGCGCGACGACGTGCGTGCCGCCCTGGACGCGCTGGGCCTGTCCAAGGTGACGTTGATCGGGCATTCGCTCGGAGCCGTGGTCTCCTGGCTCCTGGCGGGCGAGGATCCCGAGCGCGTGGACCGGCTCGTCCTGGAGGAGCCGCCGCCACCGGTGGCGGCCAACCCGCCGCGGACGTTGCCGGAGGACCCCGACCCCGACGCGCCCTTCGACTGGAATGCCGTCGCCGCCATCTACCGCCAGCGCAACGAGCCCGATCCCGCCTACTGGGACCTGCTCAAGCGCATCACGGCCCCCACCTTGGTCATCGCCGGCGGGCAGCAGAGCCAGCTGCCGCAAGATGAGCTCGCCCGGATAGCAGAGCTCGTACCCGACGGGCATATGACGACGATTCCGGCGGGACATCACGTTCACAGGGACCAGCCGGAGGCGTTCATCGCCGCGGTGAGCGCCTTCCTCTCGTGAACCGGCCAGCTAGCCGGTTATCTGGACTATCGGGTGCAAAACCGCCGAGATCATGGCATCCTCTCGCAGATGCTGCCAAACGGGCACGCGCATCCACAATCTGTAAGAGGAGTTTGACATGGACCGGAGAGGATTCCTCGCGCTGACCGGCGCCACCGGGCTGGCCACCCTCGGGCTTGCCGGCCCGGCGGAAGCGGCCGCCGGGTATTTCTTCAACCGCCGAATTCCGGACGAGGCGCACAAGAAGATGGGCGCGATGGCGGCGAAGGGCATCACCACGTTCTCGTTCACGCCGTCCAACGGCTGGGTCATGGTGACGCAGAAAGGCGGTTACTTCGCGCGCAACATCCCCGACGAGTGCTACGCCAAGCTGAAGCAGATGATTGCCGCCGGCAACAGGATCCACTGCGTCGCCTTCACCCCTCGGGGCGGCTGGGTGATCACCGGCGACCGCACGCTGTTCGCCCGCAACATCCCCGAGGAGTGCTACCAGCGGATCCTCTCGTACTACAAGGCGGGCCAGCAGGTCGTGCACGTCGCCTTCCCCCCGGCGGGCGGCAACCGCTGGGTCGTGGTCAGCACGAAGGGCTTCTACGCCCGCAACATCGATGAGGCGTGCTTCCAGAAGATGCGCCAGCTGTCGCGGGCCGGGCACCGCGTGACCAGGGTCGCCTTCCCCTACACCGGCGGCTGGGCCGTCGTCGCCGGGAAGGCCTTCCACACCCGTGGCATCGACAATGAGTGCTTCCAGATGATGAAGAAGTTCGCCGCCAAGGGCCTGCCGATCCACAACGTGGCCTTCTCCCCCGTCAACAACGGCTGGTCGCTGATCTCGCGCGGCTGAGCGAGGTTTCCCCGCGGTCCCGGCTCCTCGGGGAGCCGGGACGCCGCCTTCGTTTCCGCAGGCAGCGGCCGACACACGGACGGGCGGCGAGGGTGATTCAGTCCGTGCGGGTTTCGTTGCAGACTGGCCCGATGGGGGTGCGGGTACGGGTCGAGGGCGTGGTCCAAGGGGTGGGGTTCCGGCCGTTCGTGCACGGGCTGGCGACGCGCCTGGGCCTGGCGGGCCGGGTCGGCAACGACGCCCACGGCGTCTTCGTCGAGCTGGAAGGCGGCCGCGACCAGATCGGCGAGTTCCTGGTGCGGCTGGAGAGCGACGCGCCCCCGCTGGCCTCGATCGAACGGGTCACCATCACCTCGACCGCCCGGACGCCGCCGGCAGGCGGCCGGTTCCACATCGCCGAGAGCGGCCCGTCGGGAACGTCCCGCACGCTGGTGTCACCCGACATCGCGACCTGCGGGGACTGCCTGGCGGAGCTGGCCGACCCCGCCGACCGGCGCTACCGCTACCCCTTCGTCAACTGCGTCAACTGCGGGCCGCGACTGACGATCGTGCGGGCGATGCCGTACGACAGGCCGCTGACCACGATGGCCGGGTTCGAGATGTGCGGCGACTGCCGTGCCGAATACCACGATCAGGCCGACCGGCGCTTCCACGCCCAGCCCATCTGCTGCCCAGCCTGCGGCCCCACGCTCAAGCTGGTCGGCGCGGAGGGCGACCCGCTGGCGAGCGCCGCCGGAGTGCTGCGGGCGGGCGGGGTGCTGGCGGTGAAGGGCATCGGCGGCTACCACCTCTCGGTGCTGGCCTCGGACGAGGGCGCCGCCGCCGAGCTGCGGCGGCGCAAGCGGCGCGCGGGCAAGCCGTTCGCCGTCATGGTCGCCGACCTGGACGAGGCCCGGCGGCTGTGCGAGGTGGACGCGGCTGCGGCGGCGCTGCTCACCGATCGCGCGCGTCCCGTCGTGCTGCTGCCGCGCCGCCCGGAGGCGGCGGTGGCCGGCGCGGTCGCACCGGGCAACCGCTGCCTCGGGCTGATGCTGCCGTACACGCCGCTGCACCACCTGCTGCTCGCCGGCACGGGCGCCCCGATCGTGCTGACGAGCGGCAACAGCTCGGACGAGCCCATCGCGTACGACGACCGCGACGCCCTCGACCGGCTCGGCGGCATCGCGGACGCGTTCCTCACGCATGACAGGCCCATCCACCTTCGTGCCGACGACTCGGTGGTACGCCCCTTCCGCGGCAAAGGGATGCTCCTGCGGAGATCGCGCGGCCACGCCCCGCGCCCGTTCACGCTGCCCCGGGAGGCGCCCCGGCACATTCTCGGCTGCGGCGCCGAGCTGAAGAACACGTTCTGCCTGGCGAAGGGGCGTCACGCGTTCGTCTCCCCGCACATCGGCGACCTGGAGAACTACGAGACGCTCCGGTCCTACGTCGAAGGGATCGGGCATTTCGCGGCGCTCTTCGGCGTGCGTCCCGAGGTGGTCGCGCACGATCTGCATCCGGAGTACCTGTCCACCAAGCACGCCATGGGCCTGCCGGACGTCGAGCTGACCGCCGTGCAGCACCACCACGCGCACATCGCCTCGTGCCTGGCCGACAACGGTCAGGAGGGCCGCGTGATCGGCGTCGCGTTCGACGGGCTCGGCTACGGGCTCGACGGGACCCTGTGGGGCGGCGAGTTCCTCCTGGCCGACCTGGCGTCGTTCGAGAGGGCCGGCCATCTGGCGCCCGTGCCGCTGCCGGGCGGCGCCGCGGCGATCCGCCAGCCCTGGCGCATGGCCGCCGCCTACCTGGACGGCGACGGCGAGGCGCTGGACGTGGCCCGGCGCAACGAGCGCCGGTGGGCGAGCGTGACCTCGCTGTTGCGCGGGGCGATGCTCACGTCGAGTGCGGGGCGGCTGTTCGACGCCGTGGCGGCGCTGCTCGGCGTGCGGGACACGATCACCTACGAGGGGCAGGCCGCGATCGAGCTGGAGCAGCTCGCCGACCCCGCCGAGCGGGACGGCTACCCGGCGGCCATCTCCGACGAGCTCGTCGTGGCCGGCGCGGACCTGGTGCGGGCCGCCGCGGCGGACCTGGCCGCCGGCACCGATCCGGCCGTCATCTCCGCCCGCTTCCACAACGGCGTGAGCGACCTCATCGTGCGCTGCTGCCTCATGCTGCGCGACGGCACGGGACTGGCGACGGTGGCGCTGTCCGGCGGCGTCTTCCAGAACCTGCTGCTGCTCCGGCGCACGGTCGAGCGGCTGAGCGGCGCGGGGTTCCGGGTGCTCACCCACGCCGGGGTGCCGGCCAACGACGGCGGCATCAGCCTCGGCCAGGTGGCCGTGGCCGCCGCCCGCGACCGGCTCCGCTCGTACGGCGATCAGTCCTCGGCGGGTTTCTCCTGATGAGGCCATGGCGAGGCGCCGACCACGATCCCGTACAGGAGATGGTCGGCCAGTAGCGCGAGCCGCTCCACAGTGGTGCGGGGATGGCGGGGCAGGCCGAGCAGGGGTGCGATGGCCGTCTCGAAGGCGGCCCAGAACGCCGCCCCGTAGATCGGCCCGACCCAGGGACGGCCGCGGACCTTGGCAGGCAGCAGCCCGAACAGCACCCCGCCGCACGCGCCGTACCCCCAGTGCGCCAGCTCGACGAGGGCCGGCCGCTGCTCGGAGGGCACCTGGCGGAAGAGCCTGGGGATGGTGCGTTCGAGCACGGACTCGGGCGGGACCTTCGCCACCAGGCCGATCGACGTCGTCATCTGCCGGAGCCCGGACATCGCCATGGCGCCGATCGCCCCCCGCGCCGCGGCGCGCGGCACGGACCGGCGAGGCCGGACGGGTGCGCGTTCCCGCAGGTCCTCGTATGGGCCGGTACGGGGTGGCAGGGTCTGGGTCATGGTTTACAACCCTCCTCAACACGGTATGTCCGCTACGTAGAGTCGCAGGTCGGATACCAAATGAATGGGGACCTAAACCTCTACAGGGCCAAGAAGGGGGCTTGGGCCATGACAACCACGCAAATGCCGACTGCCCTGGAAGAGGTGCACATCCTGTGGACCTCGGAGGGCATGAGCTGCGACGGTGACACCGTCTCGGTCACCGCCGCCACGCTCCCGAGCCTCGAGGACGTCCTGCTCGGGCTCGTACCGGGACTGCCGAAGGTGCACCTGCACAACAAGGTGCTGGCCGCCGAGGTGGGCGACGCCTTCATGGCCCCGTTCCACCAGGCACACAGGGACGAGCTGGGCCCGTTCATCTTCGTCGTCGAGGGCTCCATCCCGAACGAGCGGATCAACGGCGACGGCTACTGGACGTCGATGGGCAACGATCCGGTCACCGGCGAGCCCATCACGGTCAACGAGTGGATCGACCGGCTCGCGCCCAAGGCGTGGGCGGTCGTCGCGGCGGGCACCTGCGCGACGTACGGCGGCATCCACGCGATGGCCGGCAACCCGACGGGTTGCATGGGGCTGGCCGACTACCTGGGCAAGGATTTCCGCTCGGCGGGCGGACTGCCCATCGTCAACGTGCCGGGCTGCCCGGTCCAGCCGGACAACTTCATGGAGACGCTGACCTGGCTGCTGTACCAGGCCGCCGGCATGGCCCCGATGATCCCGCTGGACGACATGCTCCGCCCGACCTGGCTGTTCGGCAAGACGGTGCACGAGGGCTGCGACCGCGCCGGCTACTACGAGCAGGGCGACTTCGCCCGCGACTACAGCTCGCCGAAGTGCCTGGTGCGCGTCGGCTGCTGGGGCCCGGTGGTCAACTGCAACGTCACCAAGCGCGGCTGGATGGACGGTCTCGGCGGCTGCCCCAACGTGGGCGGGATCTGCATCGCGTGCACGATGCCCGGCTTCCCCGACAAGTTCATGCCGTTCATGGACGAACCCCCCGGCGCGTCGGTGTCGGTGGCGCTCAGCAGCCAGTACGGCCGGCTGATCCGCCGCCTCCGCGCGATCACCAACAAGGCGGCGAACAAGGAGCCCAAATGGCGCCACAACCGCCGCAAGCTGACAAGCGGGTTCGACCCGCGCTGGGGAAACGGCTGAGAGGGAGAGCGGCGAGGTGGCAATCCGTACGGCGCCGACCAGGAAGCGGGCGGGCGAGGCCCGCGAACTTGTGGAGATGTCCTGGGACCCGATCACCAGGATCATCGGCAACCTGGGCATCTACACGAAGATCGATTTCAGGAACCGCGAGGTCGTCGAGTGCAAGAGCACCTCGTCGCTGTTCCGCGGCTACAGCGTGTTCATGAGGGGCAAGGACCCGCGGGACGCGCACTTCATCACGAGCCGCATCTGCGGCATCTGCGGCGACAACCACGCGGTGTGCTCGATCTACGCCCAGAACATGGCCTACGGGATCAAGCCGCCGCCGCTGGCCGACTGGATCATCAACCTGGGCGAAGCGGCCGAGTACATGTTCGACCACACGCTCTTCCAGGACAACCTGGTCTTCGTCGACTACTGCGAGCAGATGGTCAAGGAGACCAACCCGAATCTGCTGCGCCGGGCGGAGACGACCCAGGCGCCCAATGCCGGCGTCCACGGCTACCGGACGATCGCCGACATCATGCGGGCGTTCAACCCGTTCAGCGGCGACCTCTACAAGGAGGCGCTCCAGGTCAGCAGGATCACCAGGGAGATGTGCTGCCTCATGGAGGGCAGGCACGTGCACCCGTCCACGCTGTACCCGGGCGGCGTGGGCACCGTGGCGACGCCCCAGGTGTTCACCGACTACCTGGCGCGGCTGCTGAAGGTCCTCGACTTCGTGAAGAGGGCCGTCCCGATGAACGACGACATCTTCGACTTCTTCTACGAGGCGCTGCCCGGCTACGAGGAGGTCGGCCGCAGACGGGTGATGCTCGGCTGCTGGGGCGCCTTCCAGGACCCGGCGGTGGTCGACTACGACTACCGGAACATGAACGGCTGGGGCCGCCGGATGTTCGTCACGCCGGGCATCGTCCTGGACGGCGAGCTGCTGACCACCAACCTGGTGGACATCAACCTCGGCATCAGGATCCTGCTGGGCAGCTCGTACTACGACGACTGGCACTCCGAGGAGACGTTCGTCACCCACGACCCGCTCGGCAACCCGGTGGACCAGCGCCACCCGTGGAACCAGACGACCCTGCCGAGGCCGCAGAAGCGCGACCTGGAGGGCGGCAACTACAGCTGGGTGATGAGCCCCCGCTGGTTCGACTCGCGCACCGGCGACTACCTGGCGCTCGACACCGGTGGCGGCCCGCTGGCCCGGCTGTGGGCCACGGCGCTCGGCCGCCTCGTCGACACCGGCACGGTCCGTTCCACCGGACAGAGCGTGGAGATCAACCTGCCCAAGAGCGCGTCGTTCCCGGAGACGCGGCTGGAGTGGAAGATCCCGCGCTGGGCCAACACCATCGAGCGCAACCGCGCCCGCGCGTACTTCGTCGCGTACGCGGCGGCGATGGCGGTGCACTTCCTCGAGCAGGCGATGGGCGAGGTCAGGGCCGGGCGCACGCAGGTGTTCACCGACTTCGACGTGCCGGACGAGGCGATCGGCGTCGGCTTCCACGAGGCGGTGCGCGGGGTGCTCTCGCACCACGTGGTGATCCGCGAGGGCAAGATCGCCAACTACCATCCGTACCCGCCGACACCGTGGAACGCCAGCCCGCGCGACGTGCACGGCACGCCGGGCCCGTACGAGGACGCGGTGCAGGGCATGCCGATCTTCGAGGAGAACGGCGCCGAGTCGTTCAAGGGCATCGACATCATGCGTACGGTGCGCAGCTTCGACCCGTGCCTGCCCTGCGGGGTGCACATGTACCTGGGCGACGGCAAGGTGCTCAAGCAGGTGCACTCGCCCACGTTCGGCGCGAGCCTCTCCGGCTGAGGGGACGGGCGGATGAACGAGCGCATCGACCGGATCGAGTCGCTGCTCGAGCAGGCCGACCCGGCCGCGACCGAGCTCGTCGGCGAGCTGCTCGACCTGTACGGCGAGGGCCTGGCCCGGGTCATGGCCGTCGTGGACGAGGAGGCGGCGGCGTGCCTGGCCGCGGACGAGCTGGTCTCGCCGCTGCTCCTGCTGCACGACCTGCACCCGCTGGACACGCGGGCCCGGGTGGAGACGGCGCTCGCCGGCAGCCGGGCCGACGTGCTCGCCGTCGAGGAGGACCTGGTACGCCTGCGCCTGCAGGCGGGCGGCTGCCGCTCGTCCGCGGCCGCGATGCGGCAGGCGGTGCACGACGCGGCCCCGGAGATCGAACGGGTCGAGATCGAGTTCGCCGACAACACGCCCCTGATCCCGGTCGAGAGCCTGGCCGTCCGCCGGGCGCGGGCGACATGACCGGCCTGCTGCGCCGGCTCGCCTCGCGGCCCCGCGAGCGGCCGTCTCAGGCACAGGACTGCGAGCTGTGCGGCGAGCCGCTGCCCGCCACCCACCGCCACCTGCTCGAGCTGCCGGCCCGCGAGCTGCGCTGCGCGTGCCGCGCCTGCCAGGTGCTGTTCGACCACGCGGCGGCCGGCGGCGGGCACTACCGGCTGGTGCCGGAGCGCCGCCTGCGGCTGAGCGGCTTCAGCCTGGACGAGGAGACCTGGGCCGGCCTGCGGGCGCCGGTGCGCACGGTGTTCGTGATCCACGACTCGGGCACCGGGCTCCCGGCGCAGTACTACCCGAGCCCGGGCGGGGCGGTGCAGGCGCCCGTCGACCTGCCCGCCTGGGAGCGGCTGCGGCGCGACAACCCGGTGCTCCAGCAGCTTGAGCCCGACGTCGAGGCCCTGCTCGCCGACCGCGACCGCGGCGCCTGGGTCGTGCCGGTGGACGACTGTTACGCGCTCGTCGGCGCCATCCGCACCCGGTGGCGTGGCCTGACGGGCGGTCCGGACGTACGCGAGCACATCAAGCGATTCTTCACCGACCTCGGCGACCGGTCCTCGCCGGTCACCGGCAGCGACAGGAGTACACCGTGAAAAAGAAGACGACGATCAAGACCGGCCGGCGCGACGTGCGCCCTGACGCGCCCGCCCACGTCAAGGGCGTCCACGCGGGGAACACGAGCGGCAACTACGACAGGCAGGACGGGCACCTGCCCGACGGCCGCTCCACGGCCAGGCGCTCGACCGGCATCAACCCCGGCAGGCACGACCCGATCGACCCCGGCATGCCCAACCTGTCGCCCGCCTGACCTCGATCACCATGCCACCGACATCACCGGCGCTGCGCATCGAGGTGCGCGGCGTCGAGGCGGCGGAGCCCGCCGTCGCGCCCGCGCTGCGTTTCCTGCTTCACCTGGACGCGGACGCTCCGATCCGCGCGCTCACGCTGGCCACGCAGCTGCGCATCGACGCCACCTCACGCGGCTACGACGAGCACGCGCGGGGGCGGCTCGCGGAGCTGTTCGGCCCGCCCGCGACATGGGGGCGCAATCTCACCAGCCTGCTGTGGACGCAGACGGTCACGCACGTCCCGGCCTTCGTGGGCGGCACCACCACGCCGATCAACGTCCCGTGCACTTATGACTTCGACGTGGCCGCGGCCAAATACCTGCACGGCCTGCCCGACGGCGAGGTGCCGCTGCGGTTCCTGTTCACCGGCACCCTGTTCTACCTGGACGAGGGCCGCCTGCAGGCCGCCCACCTGCCGTGGGACACCGAGGCGGACTTCCGCATGCCGGTGTCGGTGTGGAAGGAGCTCATGGACCGCCACTTCCCGCGCACCGCCTGGATCCGGCTGGAGCGCGACACGTTCGACCGCCTGTACGCGCACCGGGTGCGGCACACCCTGCTCGGCTGGGACGACGCGGTGCGGTCGCTGTTGGAGACGAGCGGAGGCTGATCACGCATGGACCAGGTGAGGCAGATCGCGCAGGCCGTGCTGTACGAGGGCTACCTGCTGTGGCCGTACCGGGAGTCGGCGCTGAAGAACCGGCACCGCTGGACGATCGGCGGCGTCCATCCCGAGGGGTACGGCAGCCCGTGTCTGATGCGTACCGAGTGCCTGCTCGAAGCCGAGCCCGGCGACACCGTCGACGTGTGCGTGCGCTTCCTGCACGTCGTGACCCGCAACCCGCCCGGCCAGGAGGCGCGGGAGCGCGAGGTGAACGTGCCGGGGCTCGTCCTGGACGAGCTGCTGTCAGGACCCGTCATCACGAAGATCGACATTCCGGACGGGCTGCGGCGCGGCCCCGAAGCCGTGGTGCGCAGCTGGGAGGCGCTGTCCGGCCGGATCGAGGCGAGCGCGCGGCGGCTGCGGCCGGGCCTGTTCCGGGTCACGGTCGAGGTGGCCAACACGACGCCCTGGCACGGAGGCACCCGAGACGAGGTCATGCTGCGCACGCTGGTATCCGCGCACACCGTGCTGCGCGCGCGGGAGGCCCGGTTCGTCTCGCTCATGGACCCGCCCGAGGAGCTGCGGGCGTACGCGGCGGGCTGCGACAACGTCGGCGCCTGGCCGGTGCTCGTCGGGCAGGACACCGTCCTGTCCTCGCCGATCATCCTGTACGACAACCCGAAGATCTCGCCGGAGAGCCCGGGCGACCTGTTCGACGCGACCGAGATCGACCAACTGCTCACGCTGAGCGTGCTCGCCCTCAGCGACGAGGAGCGGCGCGAGATCCGGGACGGCGACCCGCGCGCCCGGGAGATCCTCGACCGCTGCGAGGCCCTCACGCCCGAGGAGCTGATGCGGCTGCACGGCATCATGCGCAGGACGGAGCCATGAACGAATTCTGGGACGAGATGACCAGCCGCGGACCCGGCGAGGTGGTGGTCGGCGGAGTGCCGGTCGGGCCGGGCAGCCGGGTCCGGTTGCGGCCCGGCAAGCAGGCCGACGTCTTCGACCTCGTGCTCGACGGCCGCGTCGCGGTGGTGGAGAGCGTGGAGCAGGACGACGAGGGCGCCTTCCACGTCGCGGTCACGCTCGACGACGATCCCGGGCGCGACCTGGGCGAGGCCCGGCTGCCCGGGCACCGGTTCTTCTACTCCGCCGAGGAGATCGAACCCCTCGGGAGTCCCGCCCGCGTCCTGGTCGCCGGGATCGGGAACGTGTTCCTCGGAGACGACGGATTCGGCGTCGAGGTGGTCCGCCGCCTGACTGAGGAGGCGGCCGTCGCGGGCATGGAGGTCGTCGACTTCGGCATCCGCGGCATGGACCTGGCCTACGCCCTGCAACGGGACTACGCGGGCGTGGTCTTCGTGGACGCGGCGGCACGCGGCCAGGCCCCCGGCACGCTCACCGTGCTCGAGCCGGAGCTGCCGGACGAGGGCGGCACGCTGGTGGAGGCGCACGGCATGGACCCGGTCAGGGTCCTGCGGCTGGCCCGGCAGCTCGGCCGGATCCCCCCGCTGGTGCGGGTCGTCTGCTGCGAGCCGGCATCGGTCGAGGAGGCGGCGTTCGAGCTGAGCGAGCCCGTACGGGCGATGGTCGGCGAGGCGGCGAGCCTTGTGAAGTCCCTGGTTATGGAAATGATTGCGGAAAGCACCATTCCGGGCTCCCGCGATCCGGCACCCCGGTGAGGTGATGTGAGATGAGGAAGTCACGCGTGATGACGCTGCTCGTGGTCTGCGGGCTGGCGGCGCTGATCGTCCACCAATGGCCGGACATCCGGCGGTATCTGAAGATGGAACGAATGTAGGCAGCATGCATGAGATCGGGATGTGCGAGGGCCTCGTCGAGCTGATCCAGCAGCAGGCGGGAGGCAGGCGGGTCACGGCCGCCCGGGTACGCATCGGCGCCCGGCACGCCGTCCTGGACGACGCCTTCGACCAGGCGTTCACGATGGCCGCGGCCGGCACGGCCGCGGAGGACGCCGCCGTGGAGCTCGTCATCACGCCGATGACAGTGCGCTGCGAGACCTGCGGCAGCCTCTCCGAGTCCGTGGACGCGCTGGCCGTCTGCCCGGTCTGCGGCGGTGACGACGTCGACCTCAGCGGCGGCGACGAGCTGGTCCTGGAGTCCGTCACCTTCGGCGAGGAGGTGCCCGGTGTGTCTCGGCATCCCCGGTGAGCTCGTCGAGCGCCTTCCCGAGCACGACGACCTGGCCGTGGTGGACGTCAGCGGCGTGCGCCGGCGGATCAACATCGGCCTGCTCGCCGACGAGCGGCTCGTGCCGGGCGACTGGGTGCTGGTGCACGTCGGGTTCGCGCTGTCCAAGATCTCCGAGAAGGAGGCGCAGGCCGTGCTCGACTACCTGCAGGGGCTCGGGCAACCGTACGCGGACGAGCTCGACGCGCTGCGCGCCTCGGACATCGCGTGAGATCGGGATCGGGTGAGGGGGCCTCTGATGCGGTTCGTCGATGAGTACCGCGACGCGGACCGGGCACGGGCGCTCGCCGCGCAGATCGCCGCGCGTTGCCGGCCGGGCCGCCGGTACACGTTCATGGAGGTGTGCGGCGGCCACACGCACACCATCTACAAGCACGGCCTGGAAGACCATCTGCCGCCCGAGGTGAACCTCGTGCACGGGCCGGGCTGCCCGGTCTGCGTCATCCCGATGGGCAGGGTGGACGACGCCATCCACATCGCCCGCCGGCCGGACGTGATCATGACGTCGTTCGGCGACATGATGCGGGTGCCCGGCGGGGCGGGCTCGTTCCTGGACGCCAAGGCGGCGGGGGCCGACATCCGGATGGTGTACTCGCCGCTGGACGCGCTCAAGATCGCGCGGGCCAACCCGGACCGCAGGGTCGTGTTCATGGCGATCGGGTTCGAGACCACCGCGCCCTCCACGGCCATGACCGTGCTGCGGGCCGCGGAGGAGGGGCTGGCCAACTTCTCCGTCTTCTGCAACCACGTCATGATCATTCCTGCGATCAAGGCCATCCTCGACTCGCCGGACCTGCGGCTCGACGGCTTCATCGGTCCCGGCCACGTCTCGGCGGTGATCGGCTGCGAGCCGTACGAGTTCATCGCCCGCGACTACGGCAAGCCGCTGGTGGTCGCCGGGTTCGAGCCGCTGGACATCCTCGCTTCCGTACACATGCTGCTCGGCCAGCTCGCCGAGGGCCGCTGCGAGGTGGAGAACCAGTACGCCCGCGTGGTGCCCTGGCACGGCAACCACATCGCGCTGTCGGCCATCGGCCGGGTGATGCGGCTGCGACCGCACTTCGAGTGGCGCGGGCTCGGGTTCATCGCGCACTCCGCACTCGCCATGGCGGACGAGTACGCCGCCTTCGACGCCGAGCGGATCTTCGAGCTGCCCGGCGTGCGCGTGGCCGACCCCAAGTCGTGCCAGTGCGGCGAGGTGCTCAAGGGCGTGCTCAAGCCGTGGGAGTGCAAGGTGTTCGGCACCGCGTGCACGCCGGAGACGCCGATCGGCACCTGCATGGTGTCCTCGGAAGGCGCCTGCGCCGCGTACTACAACTTCGGACGTTTCAGCCGGGAGCAGATGCGCGCGGCGGCTCGCGAGCCGCTGGCGGAGGAGGCAAGCCGGGCATGAGCCGCGAACAGCAGGTGCTCGACCGCATCGAGCGCATCCGGCGGCGCAAGCCCGTCATCAGGGAGGAACTCATCACGCTGGCGCACGGCGCCGGCGGCAAGGCCACGCAGACCCTGATCGAGGCCGTCTTCCTGGAGGCGTTCCGCAACCCGCTGCTCGCCCCCTTGGACGACGGCGCGATCCTGCGGCTCGGGGACGCGCGAACGGCCTTCACCACCGACTCCTACGTGGTGTCGCCGCTGTTCTTCCCCGGCGGCGACATCGGCGACCTGGCCGTCAACGGCACCGTGAACGACCTGGCCATGTGCGGGGCCCGGCCGGTCCACCTGTCGGCGGGATTCATTCTGGAGGAGGGCTTCCCCGTCGCCGACCTGCGGCGCATCACCGCCTCAATGGCCGCTGCCGCGGCGGCGGCCGAGGTGACGATCGTCACCGGCGACACCAAGGTCGTCCAGCGCGGCAAGGCCGACGGCTGCTACATCACCACGGCCGGGGTCGGCCTCCTCGAACAGCCGGTCACGCTGTCGGCCGCGCGTGCGCAGCCGGGTGACGCCGTCATCGTGTCGGGCCCGATCGGTGAGCACGGCGCCGCCATCATGCTGGCCAGGGACGACTTCGACATCGAGGCCCCCATCACGTCCGACACGGCCCCGCTGCACGGGATCGTCGCCGAGCTGCTGAAGGCGCTGCCTGAGCACGTCAGGGCGCTGAGAGACGCCACCCGGGGAGGGGTGGCCACGGTGCTCAACGAGGTGGCCCGCGCCTCGGAGGTGGCCGTCGTGCTGCGGGAGGATCAGATCCCGGTACGGCCGGAGGTCACCGGCGTGTGCGAGCTCCTCGGCCTCGACCCGCTCTACGTGGCCTGCGAGGGCCGCTTCGTGGCGGTGGTGGACGGCGCGCACGCCGGTCAGGCACTCGAGACGCTGCGTGCCCACCCGCTGGGCGCCGACGCCGCGATCATCGGGACCGTCACCGAAGCGCCGCCCGGCCTGGTCCTGCTCCGCACCGCCTTCGGCGGCACCAGAGTGGTCGACGTGCTGGTGGGCGATCCGCTACCCCGCATCTGCTGAGGACCGCTACTGCGCACGTGCAGAGACGCCTGCTACCCCGCATGTTGTGCTGAGACCAGCTCGGCCAGCACATGGTAGAGCGTCGCCTGCGCCTCCTGGATGCGGTGCACCGACGACGACGGGATGACGAACAGATGCTCGGCCAGCCGCTCCTCCGCCATACGCCCGCCTCCTGAGCCGGCGAAGCCGATCGTCACCATCCCCTGGCTCTGGGCCTGGGCCAGCCCGCGCAGCACGTTCGCCGAACCGCCGCTGGTGGACAGCGCGCAGGCGATGTCACCCTCGCCCCCGAGCGCGGCGAGCTGGCGCGCGAACACCACCTCGAAGCCGATGTCGTTGCCGAGTGCCGTGACGAGCGCCGAGTCGCAGGCCAGCGACACCGCGGGCAGCCCACGCCCGGTGAACAGCGCCGCCACCGACTGGGCGTCCGTGCTGCTGCCGCCGTTGCCGAACGTGAACAGCCGCCCGCCGCCGCGGAATGCGGCGGCCACCGCCGCGGCACACGCGACCAGCGGCGCCTCCATCTCGTCGAGCACCCGCCGCCGCAACTCCAGGCTCTCCAGAGCCTTCTCGGCGGTGGACACCGCCAGGTCGAGCGGGTCGCGCCGCAGGAACGGATAGAGCGTCTCCGTCATCGCCCGTCCCTTCCGATCACGGCGATCGCCTCCCCCGCGTGCACCAGCACGACGTCGCCGACCTGCGCGTCCACCAGCGCCACGCTGATCTCCTCCGTCCCGGCGCCGGTGTCGGCCCGTGCCAGCCCGGCGGGCAGCAGGCCGACGACCCGCACCTGTACGGCGACATCGCCGCACGTCACGCAGGAGTCACATTCGTCCCCAATCACGCGGCGGCCTCCTGGAACACATGGACCAGCTCCCACAGCAGGTGGTACATCGTGATGTGGATCTCCCGCGCGACCAGCGGATCCGCGCTCCGCGCCGGCAGCACGTGATCGGCTTGCGCGCACGGCTCGTTCGCCGTCAGGGCGATGGTCAGCATGCCGAGCTCGCGAGCGGCGGCGAAATCGCCGGCGGCGGGCCGGACCCCGACGGCGATGTCCTGGGGCCGCCCAAGCACCGGCAGCAAGGAAGGATCGGCGCCCAGGCAGAGCGCGGGCAGCGCGCGTTTGCCCACGATCACGGGGTGGGTGAACTCCACCGCCACGTGCGCCGCGTCCGCGGCCGCCGCTGCCCGGCCGAACGCCAGCAGCCGGCCTCCTCGCCGGAACCGCCCGGACATGTCGGAGGCGGCCTCGATGACGGCGCCGACGTCTTCCACCAGCGCCATACCCGCGACGTCACGGACCCGATCGAGCACTCCCGACATCCCGTCTTCCTCGGATGCACGACATCGCCCATTCCACCGTGGGCCGGCCCAGATGATGGGGATTTCTCCGCCACCGATTCGGCAAGGTCCCGGCAAGATTCACCCCGTCTCGCGCCGGCGGGGCCCCCGCCGGCGCGAGACGGGCCGGGCTATGCCAGGTGCTGGTCCGGTTCGCCGTGGAACTCGCGCACCTCGATCGGGAGTGTGGTCGCGCGGGCGAGCTTGCGGCCCCATTCCAGCGCGGACTCCAGGTCGGGCGCCTTGATGATGGACAGGCCGCCGACGTGTTCCTTGCCCTCGACGTACGGGCCGTCCGTGACGAGCGAGTCCCCGGGACGTACCACGACTGCCGCGCCCGCGTCGTGCAGCCCGCCGGCGAAGACCCAGGCCCCGGCGGCCCTGAGCTCCTCGTTGAAGGCGGCGACCTCCCTCATGATCGGCTCCAGGATCTCCAGGGGCGGCGCGCCGCCGTCGGGCTGCTGGATGCTGAGCAGGTAGTGCCTCATGTCGCTGTGATCCTCCCTTGACGTGTTGGATGATGCCCGGCACGGGCCGGGCCTCACCAGCTACACGAACGGCCTCCCGCCGATTCGACATCGGTCCTCAAGTCAAGAGCGGCGCAAACCCAGAGGAAGGTCACCAGGTGACGGGGAGCTCGTAGACGCCGTAAACCGCGCCGTCGTGCTTGAACGGGATCTGGTCCAGCTTTGTCGCCAGGCTCAGGGTGGGGATGCGCCGGTAGAGGGTGCTGTAGGCGACCTGCAGCTCCAGGCGGGCCAGAGGCTGGCCGAGACACTGGTGCACGCCGAAGCCGAAGGCCACGCGGCGGCGCCCGTTGTGGGTGATGTTGAGGTAGCGCGCGTCTTCATGGTCGGCGCCGGCAGGATCGTGCAGGCGGTGAACGCCGCCCCGGCGGGGCACTGTGCCGGCATCGGCGTATGGGAGACTAGATCGCTTTCTGTTGCGAGATGGCGTCTGGAGTGTCTGGTGGGGGGCGTACTGCGGATTTCGCGGCCTAATGCGCGGTTTCAACAGTGGGAGGCGCTGCTGCGGAACCAGAACAAGCGGCAGCGGGCGGGGGAATTCCTGGTGCAGGGGGTCCGGCCGATCAGCCTGGCAGTGGAGCGGGGCTGGCCGGTGCGGGCGCTGATCTACGACGCCGAGCGGCCGCCGTCGCGGTGGGCGGCCGGGATGCTGGAGCGGGCCGGGGGCGAGCGGGTGGCCATGGCCGCCGAGCTGTTGCGCCAGTTGAGCGGCAAGGAGCAGGAGGTTCCCGAGCTGGTGGCGGTGGTCGAGTTGCCCGCCGACGACCTGTCGCGAATTCCGGTGGGGCCGTCGTTCCTGGGGGTGGTGTTCGACCGGCCGTCGGGGCCGGGCAACATCGGCACGATGGTGCGATCGGTGGACGCGTTCGGTGGTGCCGGCCTGATCATCACCGGGCATGCCGCCGATCCGTACGATCCCAAGGCGGTGCGTGCCTCCACCGGATCGCTGATGGCGGTGCCGGTGGTCCGGGTGCGTTCGCACCGGGAGGTGCTGGCGTGGGCGCGGCAGTGGCACCCGGCAGGCCGCCCGCTGACCGTGATCGGCGCCGACGAGAACGGCACCGCTGATATCGCCGAGGTGGACCTGACCGGCCCGACGTTACTGGTGATCGGGAACGAGACGTCCGGGCTGAGCGCGGGCTGGCGGGAGGACTGCGACACGATGGCGCGGATCCCGATCGGTGGTGCGGCCAGTTCGCTGAATGCCGCCAGCGCCGCCACGGTGGCCCTGTACGAGGCCACCCGTCAGCGCGGCAGCCGATCTTGAAAGTAGCTGACGCGACAGAACCCGGGCCTGCGTGAGCGGGGGACGGCCTGGCGGCTTGCACGCAGGCTGGCGGCCCAGGACGGTGATGTCCCGCACGCAGCGGGCCAGGCCGATGTGTTCGATCCTGACCAGCTGCGCCGGGCGCTCGATGGTCACCGCCCCAGTCTGGTGATCATCGACGTCCCCTACGGCGAACCGACCGCCTGACGGCCCCACGCCGGGTCTGAGCGGCTTGGATCAGGCGTACTTCTGCACCCACATGTTGACCGTATGGGCCTTGGGGCTGAGTTCAACGACGGCACGGAACTTACCTGGCCGCCCGTTCTTGACCCTGACTCGGTGGTACATCTTTCCGCCGACGCAGTAGCCGCTGGTGCTCCCGCCCACGGTCCACCAGATGCCGCGGCGGTAGAACTGGAACTTCGCCGTTGCCCGCGTGCCGTCGCCGCCGTTCCAGCATCGGACGACGATCTGCAGGACCTTGGTCCTGTCCCACCGGGTGGAGCTGACCACCTTCTTGGTCTTTCTGTTGGCGTACCAGATGGTGGACCATTTGGCCTGAGCTGATACGTCGCCTGAGTCAGCCCCCAGGGGACCCTCCACCTCGGGCAGGGAAGAATCCGGGGCGTCGGAGACCGGCGTGGGCTCGGAGCCGACAGCATAAGCCGCCGTGGGGGCGAGAAGGCCCGTGGCGAGTGCGCCGGCGACCATAGTGGCGCGAAGATGTCTCATCGTGCTTCCTCTCAGTTCGTCGCCCTGGACACGGGTCAGTCCAGCGCCTTCCAGTGTTCGTGGAGGAGCCCTCGCGCACATCTGCCGCGACGCTGATTCCCGCATCTGCCTCAAGGCGTAGCCGGGATAGGCGGGCAGAACGAGGCACGCGACCTTCGCCTACGGGAGGTCGAGCCGGCCTGGCCGCAGAACGCCCGATGATCCCGCCGGCCGACCTCGGGGAAGATCGTGGCCGGGGTCGCGATGTGGACCCGGCGACCTTGACGCGGCGACAGCGCGGTGTCGGGGTGCCATCAGTGGCAGGTCTTCTGGTAGGCCAGCTCTGGAATGTGTTCTTGCCACTCGGCAGGGGACAGGCCGCCGTCCCGTTGGCAGATCACGGCGACGGCGGTGCCGGGATCGACGGTGATCTCGCGCAAGGCCCCGTCGGCGGATGAGACGAGGAGAGCGGTCCGGTTGAATGCCACGGCCGGCGCGGACTGGGTGTTGACGCTGATCGGTGCGGCGATCCGCTGATATCCCCGCCAGTCCCATAGCTGGATGCCAAGCTCGCCTTCGAGGGCGACGGTGGCGAGCAGCTCGCCCTGCGGGTAAGGGACAAGAGCGCTGATCGATGCCGTGTGCGCGACCTGCGGCGGGGCCAGGGGCCTGCGCAACTCCCTGTCCCAGAACGTCAAACGCCCGTCCCCGTCGCCGACCGCGGCCATGTTCTCGATGAAGAGGATCTCTCCTTCGGCGCGGGCGTCGGTTGAGTGCCGGCGTATCTCTCCGGTGGCTGTATCGAGCAGGCTTCGTCCCTGCGCAGATGCGTCCAAGAACAACCGGCGCCCGTCCGGCTCGAAGATCAGAATGCCTGATCCCGCGTCGGAGACGGTCCGGATCCATCTCCGAGCTCGCACGTCCCACAGCTCCAGGTCATAAATCGCCTCTTTGTCATCTGGATCCGGGCCAAGCGGGACAACCGCAACGGTTCTGCCGTCGGGGGAGAAGATCAAGGACATGACTCCGGTGGCTCCCTGGCGCTGGACGTGGAATGCGCCGATGTTGCGGCCGTTCGTGGCGTCCCACAAGGTCGCCATGGGGGACGCGGGGTGGGTGAGCGCAAGCGTGCGCCCATCAGGGCTGAATACCGGGGAGTACGCCGTTTCCGTAGGGTCCTCTTCGGGGAGATCGTCGACGGGTAGCGGGCCACTCACGGGTTTCCGCGCGGCGACATCCCAAATGCGCACCTCCGGCCTGCCTTTTCGGTGATTCGCCGTCACCAGGAAGCGGCCGTCGGGGCTGAACAGCCGCTTGCCACTTCCCGGAGCGAGCACCTCGGGACGGGTGTAGGGGGAGATGTCCAGGACGTTCACCGTGCCGAACTGGCCGTTCACCCGGAGAACCCGGGCATCCGGCGAGAAACGGGGCTCGGCTGCCACAGCGTCCGGGGGAAGCGAGGAGCTCATCAGCAGTGAGCCGTCGTCCACCCGCCACAGGGTCACCCATCCCTGAATCCGCGTCCCGGCCAGGAACCGGCCGTCGGGGCTGAACTCCACCCGGTCCGCAGGCGGAAGCAGCGGGCGCAGGACCTCCTTGCCCGAGGAGATGTCGAACAGCCGGATGCCGTCGTTGGTCAAGACGGCCAGGTGTTTCCCGTCTGGACTGAACATGCCTTCCGTGGCGGTTTTCGGTAGCCAGGGGGCCCGGAGCGGCTTGCGCTTCTCGAGGTCCCAGAGCTCCACTCGCCGCCCCGAGCTCGCTCCGATGCCGAGGGACAGCGCGGTGATCGTCGAACCATCGGCGTCCTCCGGGATGACCAGGGCCAGCCGGCCGTCCGGGCTGATGGCGCTGACCGGCTCGTTGAGCACGCGTTTCCGGTCCGCGATGCTCCAGACACCTTTCATCTCATCGCGGTCCCCGATGAGAAAGCGCCCGTCCGGGCTGAACTTCGCAGGGCGGAGCTGGTCGAATGGCACGCCGAGATCCGTCAGACGTCCGCCGTCGACGGCCCACAACCGTGCGCCGTCACCGTCGTCCACCGCCACCGTGCGGCCATCAGGACTCCACACCAAATCCGAGACCTGTTGCCCCCTCCATGTCGCACTCGCGATCTCCTTGTTCGTGGCCAGGTCAAGCACGCGCAGGGCGGCTGGCTCGACCGCCGTACCGGGTGTGTAGACGGCCAGCCTGGTGCCGTCCACGCTGAGCCCATGCACCAGGTCCGTGGTGTCGTACGGGGCGGTGACGATGTCCACCAAGGGGAGCGCCATCGAGTCGATCAGCTCGCTCTTGGCCTCGGGGACCGGGGCGATCCGCCAGGCCGCGGCGCTCAGCCGGCGGGCCAGCTTCGGGTCGCTCATCCGCAGGGCTTCCGCGCGCCTGGCGGCCAGCCGGGCCGTCGCCTCCCCCAGCCGATCGTCGGCCAGGCCGGCCTGCCGGATGGCGACGCCTGCCGCGACCATGGAGGCGACCAGCAGCACGACCAGAGCGGCCGAGACGGCGACCCGCCTGCGGGATGTGCGCCGGGCCAGTGCCGCGCTCGCGTCGACGAAGTTCCGTTCCAGGGGCGTGAGGTCGTCGCGGTTCGGCGGCTCGATGAACAGCTTGTCGGCCACGGCCAGCCGGCTGCCTCGGTAGAGGAGCCCGGCATCCCGGCCGTGCGCCTCCCACGCTTTGGCCGCCTCGGTCAACTGCCGATGCGCGCGCAGCCGGTCGCGTCCTTCGTCCACCCAGCCACGCAGCCGCGGCCACGACTCGATCAGGGCCTCGTGCGCGAGCTCCACGGTGTCCTGATGCAGCGTGAGCAGCCTGGCCCCGGCCAACTGCTCGACGACCAGCGCGGTGTCCGCCTCCCCGTACGGATCCAGCTCCGCCCGGGCGGCCGGACGGCGGGTGTCCTGGGCCTGCTCCCCCGGCTGGATCAGCCTGAGCAGGACCCGCCGGGCGATCCGCGCCTGCGCCGGCGACAGTCCGGCGTACAGCTCCTCGGCGGTATGACTGATCGCCCCCTGGACTCGGCCCACGCTCTCGTAGGCGTCCAAGGTCAGCATCTTCCCCGTACGGCGGCGCCAGACCTCCCGCAGCGCGTGCGACATCAGCGGAAGCGCCCCCGGCTCCTCGGCGACGTCGGCGACGATCTCGGCCGTCAGCGCCCGCTCCACCGTCAAGCCCTCGGCCATCGCCGGCCGGACGATCGCTTCCCTGAGCTCTTCCGGTTGCATCGGCCCCACCAGCAGGTTCGCCTCGCGCAGCGCTGCGGTGAGCTCGCGGTGCTCGGCGCACCGCCCGTAGAAGTCCGCGCGAACCGCGATGACCACCTTCATCCGGCTCTGCTCTTGTCGCGCGCTGAGCAGCAGGTCGATGAACTGCCCACGCTCGCGCTGGTCCTGGCAGAGCGTGAACACCTCCTCGAACTGGTCGACCACGATCAGCGCGTCGGAGTCGCCCTCGCCCGCAAGGAACCGGTCGGCGTGCCGCATCGGGTGCTCCCCCGGCGTGATCACCAGGCTCCGCCCTGAGGATTCGCCCGAGCGTGTCGTCTCTCCACGCTCCGCAGCCACCAGCCCGGCACGCAACAGGGACGACTTACCGCTGCCCGAAGGGCCGAACACCGCGGCGAAACGATGCCGGCCAAGCAACTCGTGCAATTCCTCGACGAGCCGTTCCCGCCCGAAGAAACGACCGGAATCATGGGTGTCGTACGGGGCCAGGCCCAGGTACGGCCCGGCGGCACCGTCATCGTCCGCCCTCTCACGGGCCAGTTCCTGAGCGACCTGCTGCCAGCGGCGCTCCCACTCGGAGACGTCTCCGCCGCAGGTTTCCACGAAGGCCAGGACGACGGGCAGCGAAGCCAGCCGCTCACCCGCCGCCGCCTGCGACAGCGTGGTGACCGAGTAACCCGCGCGCTTGGCCATGACCCGATAGGTGAGGCCGCCCGCTTCCTGGCGCAGCTTGCGTAACTCGGAGGCAAAGCGTTGAACCGGTCCCGCTGCCGGGTCCACCGGACTTTCGCGACGGCCCACCACCGTTACGTGAGTCCCTTCTCTACAGGAAAGGGGCCATTCGTCGAGAAAAGCATTGTTTGCCTGCCTGATCAGGGGTGCCGAACAATCTTGTCGCCACGATCCTGGTGCCACAGGCTTCGGCGGGCAAGCGGTCACGGCGCTGGATCCACCGGCCCGACCACCGGCTCATGAACGCCCAAAGGGAAGAAGCAGATGGCCAACAGCTCACATGAGGAACTCGAATCAGGCAGCCGCACAGCCTCACAGGCCTTGGCGGATTACGTGGCGGAATGGTCGCGGCAGACCGGGATCACGGTGGAGATATGGGCTCTGCCGAAACAACCGCTTCCCACCGCGATCACCGAGATCGTCCATGGCACGATCCGTGATGTCCTGCAGGAGGTGGAACGGCAGGCAGCGACCCGTACCGTCGCCATCGCCCTCACCGTGGCCCCCAGCGGGCTGCGCTTGACCGTCAGCCATGACGACTCCGGGATGTCGGCGGACGTGCTGGAGACCCGTCTACGCAGCCGGCGCGCCGAAATCGCCGGACTGGGCGGCCGCCTCACCGTCAATGGCGTACGGGGAGAAGGCACCACGATAAGCGCCGCCGTTCCCCTGGGAAAAGCGTCTCCATCCCCGAGCTAGCGATCTCCAAGGTGCCGCCGGCATCTTCAGGCCGGGAGGCCCCCATGACCAGATCGGTCAGGAATCGAGAAGCGCCGGCCGGCGAGCCGCGCCTAACGTGACCGCCATGGATACCACTATCCATGCGAGCTTCCTCCCGCACGACGCCCCGGAGGACGCCCGCCCTTCTGCGGCCCCGCTGACCGGCCCGGCACGTCCATCGTCCTGTGCCGGCAGCCTCCTGGCCGCCGCCGACCTCGACGGCACCGTCGAGCGGGTGCGGGCCGGCGGCGCCGAGGTCGTCGCAGCCATACCTGAACAGACAGACGGCACCGCGAAGGAGCCCCGCGCACGACGCCGGTGGCGAGCGTCGCCGGGGCCCTGGGGTGTTCGTCTGCAGAGGAGGTCTCCATGAACTGGAACAAGTGGGTTCGGCAGATCCACCGCTGGCTGTCCGTTGCCTTTACGGTGACCGTAATCATCAGCATCGTCAGCGTGCTGCAGGAGGAGCCTGCCGTCTGGGTGTTCTACCTGCCACTGCCCCCGCTCGTCCTGCAGCTGTTCACTGGTCTGTACTTGTTCGTGTTGCCGTATGCCGTCAAGTGGCGCAACGGGCGCGGCACTGTTCGCTAGAAACGACGCCAGTCACAACCGCTTTGTGACACCCCACGGTCGGTGACACAGGTCACATCACCGCGCTGTCACAGGAAGCTGGTCGCCGGCATCTCCATGTCGTCCGGACGCCGCGCCAACGATCCGCGCGGCAGGCAACTCCACGAATGAGGACGAAGTCATGGAACCCCGTATGAATCTGACCAGCAACGAGCTCGGCGCCAAGCTGGGCAAGCGGTTCTACAACGTCAGCCTGGCGATCGAGCGGTCGACGCTGCCCAAGCCCACCCAGAACCTGGTGATGCTGCGTGCCAGCCAGATCAACGGCTGCGGCTTCTGCGTCGACTACCACTCCAAGGACGCCACGGCCGCCGGGGAGAGCGCGGTCCGGCTCAACCTGGTCGCCGCCTGGCGCGAGACCACCGTGTTCACCGAGGCCGAGCGGGCCGCGCTGGCCCTCGCCGAGGAGGGCACCCGGCTCGCCGACGCCCACCAAGGGGTGTCCGACGAGACCTGGGCTCAGGTGCGCAAGCACTATGACGACGATCAGATCGCCGCGCTTGTCTACCTTGTCGCCATGATCAACGCGGCCAACCGGCTCGGCGTGATCGTACGCAACCAGGGGGGCTCCTACGAGCCCGGCATGTTCGCCAGTCTGTCGAACTGAACGGCAGGCGGGATCCCGCCCGGCCAGGATCATTCGATCCTGGCCGGGCCCGCCCATCTCCGGGTGCGGGTCGTGCGGGCGGACATGAGAGCGGCCCCTCCGGGGTGAGGAACCCGGAGAGGCCGCTGGTGAGTGGGATCAGATGCTGATACGGCCCGCGCCCGCGCCGCCGGTCACGATCGACTTGACGTTGGACGGGGTGTCCAGACTGTAGGAGTACGGGATCGAGCCGACGCTGCCTCCGGCGCTGCCGCTGCCGGAGCCCACGAAGTGGTTGTTGCGGGCGACGAGGCTGCCCGCGGGAGAGCTGCCCTCGCCCCGGTGGAACGGGTCGTCGGTGTTCTCGAAGTAGTTGCCCTCGACGAGGACGCCCGCCTCGCACGTGGACGCCACGCCGTAGTCGCCGATGTTGCCGTAGTAGTTGTTGTACACGTGCACCGGGTTGCCGAAGCGTACCCGTGGGTGGCGCTGGTTGGTGCCGTCGAACCAGTTGTGGTGGTAGGTCACCCTCAGCCGGCCGCGGTCCTCGCCGCCGTTGCTGTCGCTGTGCCCGAGCAGCATGGTCTTGTCATGGCTCGAGAACCTGTTCCAGGAGACGGTGACGTAGTCGCTGGCGCGCTTGATGTCCAGCGCCCCGTCGTAGCCGTTGCTGAAGGAATTGTGGTCGATCCACACCCGCGTGGAGTACTGGACGTTGATGCCGTCGTCGTTCCAGTTGCGGAAGGTGAGGTTGCGGATGATGACGTTGGACGCGTTGGAGACGTTGAAACCGCAGCCGGAGATCACCGCGCCGGAGTTGCCGATGACGGTCTTGTTCGAGGCCACGCGGAGCATGCCGGAGCAGGAGATCGTCCCCGACACCCTGATCACCGCGGCGGAACCGGATGACAGCGCGCTGGACAGGGCAGAGGACGAGTTCACCGTCGTCGTGCCTGCGCTGCCACCGCCCGTCGTGCCGCCGCCTTGAGTAGCCCACCCGATCGGGGCGGTGTCGGCTGCCGACGCCGGCTGCGCGGTCATGGCCAGCCCGGCCACCCCGGTGATCGCGGCGGTAAGGCCGCTGATCAGTTTGGAGGTGCGTTGCATCTCTGTACTCCTCCCGTGCTCGCAGGTCGTTTCCCGTTCACATTTGTGAACGCCACACACATGAGCGAACGACCGTAACGTTAGGAAAGCGCTTTCCCCGCGTCAATGCCACAGAGGGCCGCCACACCTACCCAAAAGGCATCGCCGCTGGCCAACGGCTAACAGCGCCGCTTTCTCGCGGTGAAACTTTCATGTCGAGCACCGGTTGGGATGCCGAATCGGAAATTTACGATCTCCGGCAGCATGGACAAGCGTGTCCGTCGGCGCGGAAGCTTGCCCGGCTGCGATGTTGGTGCTCCAGGTCTACTCCGTCATGGGAGCGCCAGCATGATCGATCTCCGCTTCGTCGGGCCCAGCCGCCCCGCCAACGACTACAAGTTCGTCGAGGTGACCGACGGAGACACCCCGAAGATCGAGATGTCGATCCGCATGGTGTCGATCGACACCCCGGAAAGCCACTTCGGCGGCAACCCGCCGACCGCCCAAGCCGCGCTCGAGCGCACCAAGGCACGCCTGCAGGACGGCACGTACGACGATCTCCCCCAGCACCTGCGCGACTACCTCATCTCGCGCATCACCCCCAACGCCGCCCTGCACCACCAGACCGCCGGCCAGCTGGCGGCCGAGGCGCACAAGGCCATGGTCAAGACCCGGCTGACCCGCCGGGACGGGACTCAGCGCAAGATGGCGGTCGTCGCCACCGGCGAGCTGGTCGAGGGCAACGGGCGCCTGCTGGCCTACACCGCGCCCTGGTTCTCAGGCGGCGCCACCGATCCGCTGCCGCCGCGTGGCGATCCCCAGCGGCGTACGTTCAACCTCGACATGGTGGCGCTCGGCTGGGCCGCCACCTTCGTGATCTACCCGTCCATCCCGCCCGTCTTCGACCTGAACCTGATGCTCAACGAGGCAGAGGTGGCATGGCGGGAGCAGCGCGGCGCCTGGGGGCACTTCGGCCCGGACCTGCTGCTGGGTTACGAGTACCGCGCCTGCGTCAAGCTCGGCGCCCAGCGCCTGGAGGACCCCGCGGACGCGATCAAGGATGCCTACCAGCGCGTGTGCGTGGACCTGCGTACCCTGACCGAGGTCGGCCTGTACGGCTACCACGAGGTCCCGCCGCCGCACCGGTTGTGGATCTGGGCCAAGGACCTGGACCAGGCCCGCAGGGACATGCCCATCAAGCACTGACCCGCCGGGAAGCAGACGGCGCGCCCGGGTCCCGGTCAGCCCGCTGAGCGGATGATTCCGAGTGCCTCCTCGACGCGGTCCGCGTGGGTGCGGAAGCTGAGCACGCACAGGCGCAGGAAGAACCTGCCGTCAATGGTGGTGCTGCTCAGGTACACGCGCCGGCTGGAGTTGATCTCGGCCAGGAACCGCCGGTTGTCCTCGTCCGTGCCGCGGAGCCGGAAGAGCACCACCGTCAGGTCCGGCTGCCACGGCACCTCGAAGCGCGGGTCGTGGGCGAGGTGGCGGTGGAGGTACGCGGCGAGGTCGAGTTTCTCGTCCAGCTCCCGTTCGAAGGCCCGTACGCCGTGCAGGTGCAGGGGCAGCCACAGTCGCAGCCCGCGGAACTCCCGGGTCAGCTCCACCCCGAGGTGCCCGAAGTCGGGCAGATCGTCCATCGGGCTGAGGTCCTGCAGGTACCGGCCGTCGGCCGCGTGGGCGGCATGCAGTACGGCGGGGTCGCGCACCAGCAGCAGCCCGGTGCCGTACGGGAAGAACAGGCTCTTGTGCGGATCCAGCGCGATCGAGTCGGCCGCCTCGATCCCGGCGAGCCGGGCCCGGCCGCGCTCGGTGAGCTGGAACCCGCCACCGTAGGCGGCGTCCACGTGGAACCACAGCCCCTCCCTGCGAGCCAGCTCCCCCAGTTCGGGAAGCGGGTCGACGGTGCCGGAGCTGGTGCTCCCCGCGGTGCCGACCAGCAGGAACGGGCGCAGCCCTGCGGCGCGGTCGGCGGCGATCATGGCGGCCGCCGACGAAACGTCCATGCGCAGGTCCGCGGTGGCGGGCACGGTGCGGATGCGTCCGGCGGGCAGTCCGGCGATGCGGGCGGCCTTGGCGACGCAGTAGTGCGTGTGCTCGGTCACGTACAACGTGCCGTCTCCCAGGGCGTGGCGCGCGGCGAGCAGCGCCGACAACGTCGCCACCGAGGCGCCCGTCGTGACCAGCCCGCCCGCCCCCTCGGGCAGCCCGAACCGGTCGCAGAACCAGCTCAGCACCCCGTGCTCCATGGCGACCAGCGCCGGCGCCGTCTGGGCCACGCCGGTGAAGCGGTTGACGGCCTGGGCCAGCAGTTCGGCCAGCGCCGCGGTGACCAGTCCGCCCGCCGGGAAGTAGGCGAGATAGCCGGGACCGGCCGTGTCCACGCCTTGCCCGGCGGCCTGGCGGAAGAGCTCCAGGAGCGCGGCGAAGTCGCCGGGGCCGTCGCCTGGCGGCCGGCGCAGCGTGGCGGCCAGCCGTTCGGCCTGCCCGTAGTCGCTCGCGGGCGCCGAGTCCAGCTCGCGGACCCAGTCGGCCACGAAGTCCACCGCGTGCCGGCCCAGGCGCTGAACGGCGGAGGGGTCAAGTTCGAGGGGAAGGGCACGTTCGTCGGTCGTCATGCGGGCACGGTAGATATGCGGCGTACGTAAAGGATTGGACGTTATTGCACCCCGCGCTGGTAGGCACGCGGCGGCACACCGACGACGCGGCGGAAATGCCGCGAGAGATGCGACTGGTCGCAGAACCCCACCGTCACGGCCGCCTCGGCCGGCGGCATGCCCTGCCGTAGCAGCTCACGGGCCTTCGCGACGCGCAGCTGGGTCACGTAGGCGTGCGGCGGCATGCCGTACGCGCGCCGGAACGAGCGCACCAGGGCGTACGGCGTGACCCCCGCCACGGCCGCCAGCTCGGTCAGGCCGGGCGGGTCCGGCATCGTCGCGTGCAGCAGGTCCCGCACCCGGGCCACGTTCCGCCTGCCGGTCCCGCGGGCCTGGCGCTGCGGCCGGCGCTTGCCGTACGCGCCGAGCAGGAGGACCAGCAGCGTGTGGAGCTGGGAGTCGGCGGCCAGCGACGCGCCGGACTCCGCCGCGCGGTGAGCGGCCGTCACCCGCCGGGCCATCCGCGGATCGGCGATCACCCGCCGCTCGAACGACGGCGTCCCGCCCGGCACGCCGAGCTCGTCCGCGACCTCCCGCACCTGCTCGACACTCGGGTACAGCACCCGGTACGCCCAGCCGCCGGCGGTGCGGGACTGGCCCGTGTGGACGACGCCCGGCTCGATGAGCACGACCTCGTCCACGCCCGAGCACTCCACTCCGTCGGTGAAACGGATCTCCTCCAGGCCGGCCTCCACCGTCCCGAGCGCGTACGTCTCATGGCTGTGCCGGGCGAACCGGTGCCGGACGAACTGCGCGCGCATCAGGTCCAGGCCGCCGAGCCCGTGATAGCGCCAGTAGCGGGCAAACTCCACATATCCCTTCATAGCGCGAAAGCGGCTGAGCTGTCGTCACCGGACCAGGTCAGGGGCTCAACCGGGATCGGCAGACGGCTGCTCGATCGGGAACTGGATCGGGCTGATCAGGTATTGCGTGCGCCCCGGCGCGGGGGAATTGTCCAGCACGGGCAGGATCGCGCGGCGCAGCTGCGCGATCAGCTCAAGGAGCTCGTCCCGGCTGAGCCAGACGGCGTGCTGGCGGTATCCGACGAGATCCGCCGCCGGGTCCGCCTCCTCCTTGTCCAGATAGGCGTTGAACTCGGCGAGCAGGGCGGCCATCGCCACGGCGAAACCGCGCCGGTGATCCTCGTTCGTCAGCGACACGGCGGTGCCGGCGTCGATCGTGGCCCGGTCCTGGCGCAGCCGGTAGAGGCGCTCCACCGCGCCGCGCACCCGCCGCTCCTCGGCCACCTCCAGGATCCCCCCGCCGGCCAGCAGCTCGATGTGCCGGTAGACGGTGGCCTTCGAGACGTCGGGGACGCGAGCGCACAGCTCGGAAGTGGTCAGCATGCGGCCGCCGCGCATCGCGTGCACGATGCGCAACCGTACGGGATGTCCCAGAAGCTCCAACGGGTCCATGACCCAACGATCTCATGATGTGTTACCTTTCTCAAAAAACGAGAAAGGTTTGCGGGATGGCGACGGATCCGGCGGCGACCGCCACGACGGTGGTCGAGATGGCGCGCGACGGGCGTTTCACGGAAATCGAGGGCCTGTTCGCGGCGCCGCTGCGGGCACAGGTGTCAGCTGAGGCGCTGCGGGCCGCCTGGGCCGCCGAGACCGGCGGGAAAGGGCCCGTCTCCGCAGTCGGCGAGCCGGTGAGCGAGCCGATCCAGGCGGGGCTGGTCCGGGTGAGCGTCCCGGTGACGTGCGAGCACGGGGGTCTCACGGTCGTCATGGCGGTTGACGACGCCGGCCTGCTGAACGGGCTGCGGTTCGCGCCCGCGGACCTCGCGGAGTGGGCGCCGCCGTCTTACGCCAGTCCGGAGACGTTCGACGAGTACGAGGTCACCGTCGGCGCAGGACCGCTGGCCGTGCCGGGGACGTTGAGCCTCCCGCGCGGTGGCGGCCAGCGGCCCGGCGTGGTGCTGCTCAGCGGCGGTGGACCGTTCGACCGGGACGCCACCAGCGGGGCGAACAAGCCGCTCAAGGACCTGGCCTGGGGGCTGGCCGGCCGGGGGGTGGCGGTGCTGCGGTACGACAAGGTGACCCACGTCCATGCCATGGCGGACGACTTCACGATGGCCGACGAGTACGTCCCGCACGCGGTGGCCGCCGTCCACCTGCTCCAGCGCCGGCCGGACGTGGACGCGGCGCGGGTCTTCGTCCTCGGCCACAGCATGGGCGGCAAGGCGGCCCCCCGGGTCGCGGCCGCCGAGCCGTCCGTGGCCGGTCTGGTGATGCTGGCCGGTGACGCCCAGCCGATGCACCAGGCCGCCGTCCGCGTCGTCCGCTACCTCGCCGCGCTCGACCCCGCCGCGAAGGCGGCCCTCGAGACCATCGAACGTCAGGCCGCCGTGGTCGCCGGTCCCGAGCTGTCACCCGCCACGCCCTCGACGGAGTTGCCGTTCGGCTTCTCCGGCTCGTACTGGCTGGACATGCGTGGCTACGACCCCGTCGCGACCGCGGCCGCGCTGGACAGGCCGATGCTGATACTCCAGGGCGCCCGTGACTACCAGGTGACCGTCGAGGACGATCTCGCGCGGTGGAAGGCGGGGCTCGCGCACCGGTCCGACGTCACGTTCCGCGTCTACGACGCCGACAACCACCTGTTCTTCCCCGGCGCGGGTCCCTCAGGCCCGGCGGAGTACGAGCCGGCCCAGCACGTCGACCCGGCCGTCGTCGCGGACATCGCGGAGTGGATAGCCCCTTAGCGACAGCCTACGACTCGCGGTCTCGCTGGAAGGTCGCGTACAACCACCACAGGGACGGCAGCAGCAGGAGCGCGCCCACGGCCAGCGATCCCAGGCTGGCCGCCAGCACCGCGTCGGTGGCCGCCGCCTCGTCCAGGGACACGCCGGGCAGCAGCGCCGGATACTGCCCGACGCCCCAGCCCCACAACAGCCCCGTCACGGCCAGGGCGGCGGTGAGGCGCACGGCCACGTACGCGCGCCCCCACATCAGCACCAGCGAGGCCAGTCCCGCGATCATGGACAGCAGGAGGAGCGGAAGTGCCCGCCCCGAGGTCAGCTCGGTGAACAGATCGGGCGTGTCGGCCCGCAGGACGAGCAGGCCCGCGGCCGACAGCACGCCGACGGCCACGCCAGAGCCCAGCGCGCGCCGCCGGAAGGCCTCCACGAGGTCGGCGTCCCCGGCGCGCTGGGCGTCGCGGGTCAGATAGACGCAGGCGAGGTAGGCCGCGGTGCCGACGGCCAGCGCTCCCGCGGTCACGGAGGTGGGGTTCAGCCAGCTGCCCACCAGGTCGCCCCTGGCGATGCCGGGTGGCACCCGGCCCGAGGCGATCGCGCCGGCGACCGTGCCGAGGAAGAACGGGGTGGCGACGGAGGAGAAGGCGAACGTGGCGCCGAACAGCCGGCGCTGCCACAGCTCCGTGGAGACCTTGCGGAAGGCGAAGGCCGCGCCGCGGCCGATGATGCCCAGCGCGGCGAGCGTGAGCGGGATGTAGAGGGTGGAGGCGACGGCGGCGAACACCGACGGGACGCCGGTCCACATCAGCACGATCACGAAGATCAGCCACACGTGGTTGGCCTCCCAGACGGGGCCGATCGAGTGCTCGATCAGTGACCGCTGCCGCTGCCCGGCCTCGGCGCCGCCGGCGAGCAGGTCCCAGATGCCGCCGCCGAAGTCCGCGCCGCCGAACAGCACGTAGGCGGTCAGGCCGAGCCACAGGACCGCGAGCATGATCTCTGGCAGCGGCATGGTCACACGACCTTGTAGCCGGTGATGTCGCGTTCCTGGGGCGCGACCGGCACGGGGACGTCGCGGGCCAGGCGGCGCAGCACGTAGACGGTGGCCACGGTCAGCAGCAGGTAGACCAGTGTGACCAGCACGAACCCGTACACCAGGCCGGGCGCCGGGTTGACCGCCTGCGACGTGCGCAGCACCCGGAAGACGATCCACGGCTGGCGGCCCACCTCGGTGACGATCCAGCCGGCCTCCAGCGCCAGCACCGCGGCCACGCCCGAAGCCGCCACCCCACGCAGGAACCACGGCGATCTGGGCAGGTCCCGCCGTCGTCTCCACTCCCACGCCAGCCAGGCGGCCAGGGCCAGCAGGGCGAAGCCCATCGCGACCATGATCTGGAACGCCCAGTGCACCACGTTGACCGGCGGGCGATCGGCGGGCGGCACCTCCTCCAGACCGTGGATCTCGGCGTTCGGATCCCAGTGCGCCAGCAGCGACAGCCCGTACGGGATCTCCAGCGCGTACCGCAGCTCTCCGTCGGTCGCGATGCCGCCGAGATGGAGCGGGACCCCGCGCCCGGTTTTGAACACGCCCTCCATGGCGGCGAGCTTGACCGGCTGGTGGTCGGCCACGGAGTGGGCGGCCCAGTCGCCCACGCCGATCTGCACCGGGGTGATGATCGCCGCCACGGTCAGCGGCAGCAGCAGCCCGAGCCGGTGGTAGCGGTCGCGGCGACCGCGCAGCATGGCGACGGCGTAGACGCTCGCCATGCCGAACCCGGCGACCATGAACGCGGCCAGGATCATGTGCACGGTCATCGGCGGCGTGGCCGGGTTGAACATCGCCGCCCAGGGGTCGACCGCCACGATGCGGCCGTCCCGCACCTGGAAGCCGGTCGGCCGCTGCATCCAGGCGTTGGCGCTGACCACGAAGAACGCGCTGGCCACCCCCGCCACCACGATCGGGATCCCGGCCAGCATGTGCGCCCGAAACGGCAGCCGGTCCCAGGCGTACAGGTAGACGCCCAGGAAGATGGCCTCGATGAAGAACGCGATGCCCTCAAGCGAGAACGGCAGGCCGATGACCTCGCCGTACACGCCCATCATGCCCGGCCACAGCAGCCCCATCTCGAACGACAGGATCGTGCCCGAGACCGCGCCCACCGCGAACAGCACGCCCATCGCCTTGGCCCAGCGGCGGGCCAGCAGCCGGTAGTGCGAATCGCCGCTGCGGTGGCCCCGCCACTCGGCGATCAGCGTGATGGCCGGCATCCCGACGCCGAAGCAGGCGAGCACGATGTGCCAGCCCAGCGACAGCGCCATCTGCATCCGCGCGGCGCCCAGGTCGGCGCCGCCGACGCCGTCCAGGACATGAACGGTCATCGCGGCCCCGTGACACATGACCTTCGTTCCCTCGCTGCTCGGATCGATCTCGCCGCCGCGATCCTGCCCAGCATCGGGTATGGGTAACGCCATGCCCTCCTGTGGCTCTGGAGTCACCCCCCGCAGCCGCAGCTGCGCCTCGGGACAAGGGCCGCCACCTTGGCCTCGGCCGGCGGCTCGGCGCGCGCGTCAGGGGAGAGCAGCAGGTCCACGGCGTGTTCGGCCATGGCGAGGAGCGGCTGCTCGGTGACCGTCAGCGCGGGGGCGGTGTAGGCGCTCTCCGGGGTCCCGTCGAGACTGATCAGGGCGAGCCGGTCGGGGACGGGAAGGCCGCAGGCCCAGGCGCCGGACAGGACGCCGATGGCCTGCTCGTCGGTGGCCGCGACCAAGGCGCGCGGCATGGCGCCCTCCGAGACGAGACGGCGGGTCAGGGCGTCCGCCGCGCCACGCGAGTAGGAGCAGCGCAGGAGCACGGGGGCGGGGTCCCCGGCGACGGCCGCGTCCCAGGCCTCCCGCCGCACCCCCACGGGCCCGTCGTCGTGCGGGCCCGCCAGGAAGGCGATGCTCCGGTGCCCGTGCTCACGCAGGTGTGCGACCGCCGCCCGCACGGCCCCCTCGTTGTCGGCCGCCACCACCGGGGCGTGCCCGCCCGCGGGGCCGTTGTGGACGTACACGGCGGGTACGCCTGCCGCCTCCGCCGGCGCCGCCGCGTCGCCGGCGGTGTGCGGTGAGACGATCACCAGCCCGTCGACCTGGGCGGCCAGGAAACGTTCGACGAGATGCCGCTGTCGCTCCGCCGAGAACCCCGCGTTGCCCACCAGCGTGAGCCGGTCGCGCCACTCGAGCGCCTGCTCGATGTGCCTGGCCAGAGCGCCGAAGTACGGGTTGGACGCGTCGGCCAGCACCAGGCCCACCACCCCCGTGGTGCGGGAGCGCAGCGCGCGGGCGATGCGGTTGGGGCGGTAGCCGAGCTCGGCCGCCGCGGCCAGCACGCGTTCGCGAGTGGCGGCGGCCACTGGACGGGGGCCGTTGTTCATCACATAGCTGACCACCGCCGTCGAGGTCCCCGCTCTGCGGGCCACGTCAGCCAGAGTGCTCGCGCGTTTCGTCATAGCGGTTTACATTCTCGCATCTAATCGATTAGATAGGCGCTCTCGAGGTTCTAAACGATTAGACAGGAGGTTCCGTGCTGCCTTTGATCGTGGACACCGACACCGGCTCCGACGACGCCGTGGCGCTGCTGCTGGCCGCCGCCAGCGGTCTCGGCGACATCCGCGCCGTGACCACGGTGGCGGGCAACGTGCCCCTGGCGACGGGGACCCGTAACGCGCTCATCTCCCTGGAGGTGGCCGGGCGCGACGACATTCCCGTCCATCCCGGCTGTGAGTGCCCGATGACCCGCATGTTGTCCACCGCCCAGCATGTGCATGGCCATGACGGGATGGGCGACATCAGCCTGCCGGCGCCCGTTCGCGACGCCCAGCCTGAGCACGCGGTCGACGTCCTCCTGAACTACCCGCACCGGCACCCGGGCGAGCTGACGCTGGTCACCCTAGGCCCGCTCACCAACCTCGCCGTCGCCCTGCTCCGCGACCGCGAGCTGCTCGGCCGGTACCGGCACGTGTACTGCATGGCGGGCGCCGCCGACATGCGCGGCAACATCTCGGCCACCGCCGAGTTCAATGTGTGGGCCGACCCCGAGGCCGCCCGGGTGGTGCTGGAGTCGGCCACGCCGGAGCAGGTGACCTGGATCGGCTGGGACGTCTCCCGCAAGGACGCCGTCATGACCCCCGCCGACCAGCTCTGGCTGGAGCAGCTCGGCACTCCCATGGCGACCTTCGCCCATCGCGTCAACCGCACGCTCGCCGAGTGGGCCCAAGCCGTCACCGGCCTGGCCGGATACGACCTCCCCGACCCCGTCGCGATGGCCGTGGCGCTCCGGCCCGAGCTGATCGCCGAGCAGGAGCAGGCGTACGTGGGTGTCTCCCTCGGGCAGGACACCCGCGGCCAGCTGATCATCGACCGCCGCCGCTGCGCTCCCGCCCCGAACGTGACGCTGGTCCGGCGGGTGGACGAGCAGGGCTTCAAACAGTTGCTCTTCGACACCTGCGCCCCGGAAGGACATCGATGATCCCGCGATACGAGCTGCACTGCCACCTCGACGGATCGGTACGGCCCGGCACCGTCGCCGACCTGGCCCGCCGCCAGGGCATCACCCTGGACGGCCCCGTCGAGCGGCTGGTCACGGCGCCCGCCGGCTGCGGCAGCCTGGGCACGTTCCTCACCTACATCGACGTGCCTCTCCAGGTGCTGCAGACCCCCGACGCGCTGAGCAGGGCCGCCCGCGAGCTGGTCGAGGACTGGCGGGCCGACGGCGTGGTCTACGGCGAGGTGCGCTTCGCCCCGCAACTGCACGGCCGGCACGGCATGTCCCAGGACGAGGCGGTCGAGGCCGTCGCCGAGGGGCTGGCGGCGGGGCGGGCGGCCACCGGAGTGCGTACCGGGCTGCTGCTGTGCTGCCTGCGGCACCAGACGCCGCAGGAGAGCCTCTCCGTCGCCGAGACGGCGTTGCGGCACCGCGACAAGGTGGCCGGGCTCGACCTGGCCGGCGACGAGTGGCTGCACGGCGCCGCACCGCACCTGGCCGCCTTCGACCTCGCCCACGCGGCGGGGCTCCCGTGTACGGTGCACGCCGGCGAGGCGGCGGGCCCGGAGAGCATGTGGGAGGCGATCGACGTGCTCGGCGCCCGCCGGATCGGCCACGGCGTACGCTGCACGACCGACAGCGCGCTGCTCGAGCGGCTGCGGCGCGACCGGATCGCCCTGGAGATGTGCCCGACCAGCAACGTGCTGACCGGCGCCGTCCGCAGCCGGGCCGAACACCCCGCCACCCGCCTCCTGGCCACCGGGCTGCCCGTCACCATCAGCACCGACACGCGCACCACCGCGGCGACCACGCTGACCCGTGAGTTCGCCGGATGGACGGCAGAGGAGGAGCAACTCGCCCAGGCCCACGCGGCCGCCGCGGCCTTCGTGGACTGAAATTTTCACCACGTCTTGACAGCCCTTGTTGCCAGCCCGAACACTCTATGCCGCTTTGACCATGTGACATGCCGCATAGTGTTGGCGCTAACACCGCACTGGACGAGCACCGGTGAGGTGCCGTGGGTCCCCGAACGCACGAAGGAGTCAGCGAACTTCATCGTGTTATGGGGTGACCGGTCAGGCACGGACCCAAGACCGCGCCCTCTCCGTACAACTTCGACCCCGACAACCTGCTCAGCCAACTGGAGAGCCTCTACCCGAAATGCGGGCCAGCGCTCCCGCCTTCAGGCGGGATGGTGAAGGCTCGCGCGTGAATGCCCTCTGAGGCGCGAGCATGCAGCGACGAAACTCCTTGCGACTACGCGGCCACATACGGTAAGGTTCTTGCGATCGAACAGGCGAGCGATAACCAAGCTGGCCGAGAGATCACTTCCTTGATTCATTGGGTATAACGATGCCGCCGGACGGGCGGTGACAGGACGTGGAGACTCGCCGTTGGGTGGGTCGGTGAAGCGTCAAGCGTCCCGTTCCATAGGTCGTGCCGTGCAGGCGGCATGAACTGCTGCGTGAGCAGCACGGGAATCTCTGCCGTTCATGGCGGAGAGCACGTCAAGTGAACACCATGAAGTTCACGCCGGAGACCGGCCTCCTGGCGCAGCACAAGATCATCGTCATCGTCGCCAGGACCTGGTCGAACGCCGTTCAGCGCCGTCAGCACCACCCGGCTCCGGGTGGTGCTGCAGAGCGGCCAGGGCTCGGTCGGGCTGCTCGAGGTACGCGCTTACGGCTGACACGCAGGGAGGGGGCACCCGGTCGGGTGCCCCCTGGGTGTTCTAGCGGGTCTCGGGCTGGACGTCGTCGTACTCGATCGCGTAATCCTGCTGCGACCGGTCCTTGAGCGCGGCCGCCGCAACCACGCTGATCAGCGCACATATCGCCATATACACGGCGATGGCGAACGAGCTCTGGTACGTGGCGTACAACCACACCGCGATCAGCGGCGCGGGACCGCCCGCCGTCACCGAGGCCAGCTGGTATCCGAGCGAGGCCCCGCTGTAGCGAAGCCGCCCGGTGAAGGTCTCGGCGATGAACGTGGCCTGCGGGCCGTACTGGATGTCGTGGATGGGCGCCGCCAGCACGATGGCCAGGAAGACCAGCGAGGGGACGCGGGTGTCGAGCAGCGGCCAGTAGATGAACGACCAGACCACCATGGCCGCGGCGCCGACGATGTACAGCTTGCGCCGCCCCACGAGGTCGGAGATGTATCCCCAGAACGGCACGGTGAACAGCGACACGACCCCGGCGGCGATGACGTACGGATAGATCTCACCCGCGGCGAACCCCAGGGTCTTGGTGGCGTACGTCAGGATGAAGACGGTGAAGATGTAGAACGGCGCCTGCTGGCCGGTCCTGAGCAGCGCGCTCAGCACGATCTCCCGCCAGTTCCTGGCGAGGACCTCGCGCACGGGGACGCGCTCGACCCGGTTCTCCTGCAGGACCTTGGTGAAGACCGGCGTCTCCAGGATGCCGATCCTGATGTAGAGGCCGACGCCGGCCATCACGATGCTGAGCAGGAACGGGATGCGCCATCCCCAGTAGGGGTCGAGCGGCTGGAACACCTGGAGGGCCAGGTAGCCGAGCACGAGCCCGACCGGCACCCCGAACTGCGGCCAGCTGCCCAGGAACCCGCGCCGCCCGCCGCGCGACTTGCCCCACTCGGTGGCCAGCAGCACGGACCCGCCCCACTCGCCGCCGACGCTGATGCCCTGGAGCAGCCGGAGCACGGTCAGCAGGACGCCGCCCCAGATGCCGATCTGCGCGTACGTCGGCACCAGGCCGACGAGCGCGGTGGCGATGCCCATGCTCAGGAGCGTGATGATCAGGGTGGCCTTGCGGCCGATCCGATCGCCGTAGTGCCCGAAGATCGCCGCCCCGATCGGGCGGGCGGCGAACCCGCCGAAGTAGGTGCCGAGAGACAGCAGGAGACCCGTCGTGGGGTCACTCTTCGGGAAGAACAGATCCGCGAAGATCGTGCTGGCGGCGAAGCCGTACAGGAAGAAGTCGTACCATTCGATCGAGGTCCCCACGGCGGAGGCGATCACCGCCCGGACCAGTTGCCTTCTCGTCTGCTGCTGTCCTGTCGCGTCGAGTCGCTGCTCCTCTACCATCTACCGCTCCTCGGTAGGTCTTGCCTTTCCCGCGACGCTACATGACGCGACATCGGTGGTCACGAGGCGGTTTTGGAGAGCTTTTGCGGGCCGGTCAGAAGTACTTCGGCGTGAGATCCGTGGTCGGCCACGTCCTCACGGTGCCGATCGCCTGGCCGAGGATGGGGTCGATCGAGTCGAAGTCGGGCGTCCCCTCTTCCTCCCTGCGGTTGAAGATCGCACAGTAGCTGACGCCGTTCTGCACCCGCGCGAGGAAGCTGAACGTGCCCGGCATGCTGCCGGTGTGCCAGGTGTTGAGCCCTCCGGCGTTGTTGTTGCGCACGTTCCAGCCGAGGCCGTACCAGGAGCCGCCCGCGGTCACGCCGGTCTCGGGCTTGGCGAATACGCGGGAGAGCGACGTGGAGTTGAGCACGGGTCCGGCGCCGTTGAAGACGAAGCCCCACTTGACCATGTCGACGGCGGAGGCGAGCCAGCCGCCGTTCGCGTCCTGGTTGGGCATGTTGAAACCGCCGTAGGGGAACGGCACGACGGTGCCCGACGTGTCCACGACGCTCTTGTTGGTGTACTTCGACTGGTAGGTCACCTCGGTGGAGAAGGCCTCCGAGCGGAGGCTGCGGCCGAGCCGCGGGCGGGTGATCCCGACGGGGGCCAGGAGCTTCTGCCGCACGTACGACTCGTAGCTCAGGCCCGAGACCTTCTCGATGATCCGGCCCGCCAGCATGTAGCCGTAGTTGCTGTAGACGAACTTCGTGCCCGGGTCGAAGTCGAGCTTCCTCGCGGTGACGTACTTGATGATGTCGGCGTGGTCGATCGGCAGCGGCGCGTCCAGCGACGCGGAGATCGTGTGGTCGTTCCACAGCGGGTCCTTCGAGACGTCCCTGTCCCAGCCGCCGAGATGCTGGAGCAGCCGCCACAGGGTGACGTTCGCCAGCCTGGGGTCGGCCGCGGTGGACAGCCCCAGCAGGGGGGCCACCTTGGCGCCCAAGGTCAGCTTGCCGTCCTGGACCAGGCGGACGATCGCGGCCGCCGTGAGGCTCTTGCTGAGGCTCGCGATCCGGAACAGGGACGTCGGCTGCACCCGCATGATGGAGGCGCCCGGCCTGGAGTAGATCCCGTAGCCGCGGGCGAGCAGGATCTTGCCGTTCTTGGCGACCGCGAGCTGGGCGCAGGAGATGTTCCGCTCCGTGATGAACGTCTTCATCGCCTTGTCGAACCCGGCCAGCGCGCTCGGCACCACCCCGGTGGTCAGCGGCTCGGCCGCGGCGGCCTGCGCTGGACGCGCCCCGAGCGCGATCGCCGGCACGGCACCCGCGCTCGCCTGGAGGAGCCGTCGGCGGCTGAGCATGGTCACATTTCCCCCTACTGTCACAATCACCTCAATAGGGGTCTTTACTACCACAATGCACTCTGGCGTGGCCCCCGAGTTGTGGGCCCATGCCTGGTGGCGCAGGCACGGGCAGCGGGTCAGGCGGCTTCTGCGGCGCGGAAGGTCTTGAGCGCCTCGGGGCCGAAGTAGGAGCCGTAGCTGGTGGTGGTGTTGCGCAGCGCGTGGACGGAGATCTGGTAACCGGTGCCGGTGATCTTGTTGAAACTCTGGAACCAGGGGCCACCGCTGGAGCCCCCGCCCATGTCGCACTTCAGCGCGTACTTCATGCCGTACGCCGGGGTCACCGAGGCGCCGCTGCAATACTGCAGGGTCTGTCCGCCGTTGCCGTTGCTCGGGTAGCCGAGCAGCAGGTTGGACAAGCCGACGGCGGTGGAGTTGAACCTGAGGCCCTGGCCGCCCACGGCCTTCACGGGCGTCTTGCCGTTCACCGGCTTGACCACCAGCATGCCGAAGTCGAGCGGCGGCTGGTGAGCGCCGTCCTTGTAGTAGCCGGACCAGATGAACATGGTCCGCGCCGCGAACTTGCCGTACGGTGCCGCGCCGTTCTTGTACGCCGGGACGAAGACCAGGTTCTTGCTCCATCGGCCCTCGCCGTCGATCAACGCGTGCCCGACAGTGACGATGACGTCCCCGTCCGCGCTGCTCACGACGTTGCCGGAGGCCACGAAGTCCCTGCCGCTGCCGCCGGTGCCGAACACCTTGCCCGCCGTCTTGGCGATGAGGCCGCCGGAGTTCCACGGCCGCTGCTTGGCCGCCGAGGTGGCGTACGGAGTGACCCAGCGCATCGTGTCCTTCGAAGGGGTGGGTGCGATGTCCACCTGCTCCTGCGCGGCGTACGGTGTCGCGCTCCCGGTGTCGGCGCTCGCCGTGCCGGCGGGGGCGGCAAGCGGCTGTGCGGCGCGCATCCGCTCCGGGGTCCAGTAGTCGCTTCCTGCCGCGAACGTCGTCGGGACCTGGTGCGCGAGCGGCCCATCCGCCACGGCGCCGTCCAGCGGGTCGGCGGTTGCGGCGTGGCTGCCCAACCCCAGCATCAAGGTGGTCAAGCCGACGATGGACAAGGTACGCATGGGACCTCCGTGACAAGTGTGACGGAGGAGATTTACCACACTTGTCACAGAAATGGACAATCATCACGGTACTGCCGGGGTGCTCGCTATTTGCTCCGATAAATGCGCAGATAGTCGAACTCGGCGTTGACCGGCGGCTGCGCACCGCCGTGGGCGACGAGGCCGATGCGCGGCGCGGTGTCCTTCGGGAACGTCCACACACCACCCCACGTCCACGTCTTGCCGTCGCGGCTCGACCCGGCGCGGAACTCGTGCTCCCCGCTCACCGGATCCACGTGGTGCGCCAGCCTGAGCCACGTCGTCCTGGCCGGCGGGCCGACGATGTTGCCGCCGTAGGAGAGGCGGCCGGCGAACGGGAGCTCCCGGCCGTACTCCACCTGGCGGGTGTTCCAGATGGCCACCTGCGAGAGGCGGGCGAAGTCGTCGTCGGAGACGTAGGCGATCAGGCCCGCCTGCTGGTAGTTGCGCACGGTGTCCTCGCCGAGGTCGAGCGTCACCTTGGTCTCTGCGACATAGTCGCCCTCCGGCGCGTCGCGGAGCAGGACGCTCGCGGTGTTGGCGGCGCCCACCAGGTCGGCGCCCTGGACCGGCCAGCGCAGCACGCCACCTGCCACGCGAGCGTCCGGATCCTGGCGGACCCACTGCCAGGAGGTGTCCCCGCCGTCGAACTCGTCGGCGTCGACCAGGGCACCGGTACGGGGCATCGGCGCCGGACGGGTCACGGGCTTGGCGAGCTTGGCCACGCTGACGTTGTCGAAGTCGGCCACACCCTCGGCCACCAGCGCGAAGGTGCCGGACAACGGGACCGGTGAGTCAAGGCGGACCGTGGCCTGGGGATCGCCGAGGCGGCTCGACGAGACCTCGGCCGTGATCGTCCGGCCCTTGACCGTGACGGCCAGGTTGCGCCACGTCGCGACCCCGCCCGGCAGGGCGACCGTACGGTGGGCGCTCCCCGCCGCGACGGTCAGCCCGCTGCCGGACACCGTCACGGTCGCACCACCGATCCGCAGCCCGGCCGATCGCCCTGCCGACTGCGCGCCTGGCTGCTGGGCTGACTGATCGGGCAGGCGGAGGTCCGTTTCGGCGCGAATGTCTCCGCCGACCGCCCGCCGCGCCGTCAGCGCGCCCTTGTCGGTGTGCCGGACATATCCGTCTTGTATGGTCCAGCCCGCACCACGCCACCCCGACAGGTCATCCGTCAGGCTCACGAACCCGCGCGTGACCGGTGTCTCGTCGGACCGCTCCGACGGCCCGGCGCCCGCCCGCACCACCGGCCAGCCGTCGATCCAGTCCAGCCGGTCGAGCAGCATCGGCCGCTCATTGATTCCGTACGGCTCGTCCAGGAAGGGGTCGTCGCGGTCGATCGCGTGGTACATCATCCAGTCCTGACCGGAAAGGTCGGTGAGCTGGGCGTGGTGGCCGACGCCGATCCAGCGGTTGCCGTTCTGGTCGAGGACCGGGGTGCCGCCGGCGCGGGACGCGAGCAGCGGCTGGCCCTCGCGGTCGACGAACGGGCCGCGCGGGGTGGTGGCGCGGCCGGCCAGGACCGAGTAGCCGGTGGTGGGGCCGGCGCAGCAGTTCGCGGAGGAGGCCAGCAGGTAGTAGTAGCCGTCGCGGCGCACCACGTACGAGCCCTCGAACTTGTTGTCAACGGCCACCTGCGTCGGCTGCCCCTCCGTATGGAGGCCGTCGGGGCTCAGCTCCGTAACCCACAATCCACCGAAAAATCCGCCGAAGTAGAGGTATTTCCGACCGTCCACGTCCGTGAACTGCGCCGGGTCGATCGTGTTCCAGTACGAGCCCCCGGACGGGCGCGGCGCGACCACCGGCGCCGAGAGGTGGGTCCACGGGCCGGTCGGCGTCGGGGCGGTGGCCGCGCCGATCGAGAAGTCCCATTCGTGCGGGGTGCCGGCGGTGTTGGTGACCGTGAAGTACATGACGTACCGGCCGTCGAGGTAGCGGACGTCGGGCGCCCAGAGCAGGCTGCCGGGGGCGGCGTACGGGGGCAGGTTGTTCTCGCCGAACGCGTCACCCACATACGTCCACGAGACCAGGTCGGCAGAGCGGGCGATCGGCAGCCGGTGGTGCTTGCCCTCGCCCTCGCGTAGCGGGTCGGAGGTGCCGTAGGAGTACCAGTAGCCGTCGAGACCGCGGATCACGGCGGGATCGGCGAAGGTGTCGGCGAAGCCCGCCGACACGGGATTGTCATACGACTGCCCGGAAAGTAACGACATGACCAGCGAAACGACCGCTGCGATACGCATATATCAGCCTTTCAAGCCGCTACGAGAGATGCCTTCGATGACGTACCGCTGGGTCAGCGCGAACAAGATCAGCACCGGCACGCTCGCCAGCACGGCACCCGCCATGATCACGGGATAGTCGATCGTGTAAGCGCCCTGGAGGATGGACAGCCCAGGCGGCAGCGTGAAGTAGTCGGGACTGAAGATCACGAAGACCGGCCAGATGAAGTCGTTCCAGTTGCTCATGAAGCTGATCACCGCCAGCGTGGCCAGCGCCGGCTTCGACAGCGGCAACGTGATCCGCAGAAAGATGAGCCAGTGGTTGGCCCCCTCCATGAGCGCCGCCTCGTCCAGCTCGCGCGGCAGCCCGAGGAAGAACTGCCGCAGGAAGAACACCCCGAACGCCCCCGCCGCCCCCGGCACGATCAGCGCGGTCAGGCTGTCCAGCCAGCCCAGCTGGTCGATGATCAGGAACTGCGGGATGAGGAAGACGAACCCGGGCACCAGCAGCGTCCCCACGATGACGCCGAACATCAGCCTCTTGCCCCGGAACTCCAGCCTGGCCAGCGCGTACGCGGCCAGCGACGAGACGAACAGGACGAGCAGCATGTGCCCGGTGGCGGCGATCAGGCTGTTGAGGAACCAGCGCAGCACCGGCGTCTGCGTGGTGCCCTCGAAGAGCCTGCCGTACGCGTCGGTGACCGGCTCGGCGGGCCACAGCGTCGGCGGCACCCGCGTGGCCTCGCCCTTGCTCTTGAACGAGGTGCCGAGCGCCCACAGCAGCGGCGCCACGAAGACCACGGCCAGCGCGAGGAGGACCGTGTAACGCCTCACGACCGCCCCCTGAAGAGCCGGAAGTTGAGCACGCTGACGACGATCAGGGCGAGCGTGAGCACGTAGCTCATCGCGGAGGCGCTGCCCATCTTGTACTGGCTGAGCCCCACGTCGAGGATGTAGAAGATCGCGGTCCTGGTCTCCGCGCCCGGCGCGCCCTGGGTCAGCAGGTACGACTGCCCGAACATGTTGGCCGACGCCAGAATCGTCGTCGTCACCACGAACAACGCCACGGGTCGCAGTCCGGGCAACGTCACGTGCCGGAACTCGGCCCACCGCCCTGCCCCGTCCACCTTGGCGGCGTCGTACAGCTCCCGAGGTATGTCCTGCATGCCCGCCAGATAGATCACACCGTTGAACCCCAGCGTCCACCACACGGTGACCCCCACGAGCGCCACCCACGCCCAGGGCAGCGAGGTCGTCCACGCGATGTCGGTGCCGAGCAGCCAGTCGACGAGGCCGAGGTTGGGGTCGAGCAGCAGCCGCCACATCAGGCAGACGACCGCCACCCCGAGCACGTACGGGGCGAAGAACAGCCCCCGGAAGAACGTCCGCCCCCGGAACGGCCGGTTGAGCAGCAGCGCGATCCCGAGCGGCAGCACCACCAGGAACGGCACGCTGAACAACGTGAAGATCCCGGTGGCCCGCATCGACGTCCAGAAGTCGTCATAGACGGCCGACGAGGGGTCGAACAGCGCGGAGTAGTTCTCCAGGCCGACGAACGGCTTGCCCTCGAGCAGGTAGTCCCAGTCGTGCAGGCTCACCCAGATCCCGAAGACGGCCGGCGCCAGCACGAAGACGCCGAAGAGCACGAGGTACGGAGCCATGAAGAGATAAGGCGTGGCCCGCCCGGACCAGGTGAGCGCTCCGGACCTGGATTTCCGGGCTGTTGTGACGGTGAGCGTGGCCATCAGGCGCCGTACTTCTTCCGGTTCTGCTCGAGGATCTTGTCCGCCTTGGCGGCGGCCTCGGCGAGCGCGTCCTTCGGGCTCTTCTTCAGCAGGATCGCCGCGTTGACCGCCTGGTCCACGACCGCCGAGGCGTCCCCGATCCCCGCCACGGACGGCAGGAAGTACAGGTAGTCGATCTGGGAGCCGATCGCCGCCTGCTCCTTCAGCGCCTTGAACTCCGCGCCCTCGCGGATGGACCTGCGTGCCGGAACCTGCCCCGCCTTGGCCCACTCGATCGAGTGGCCGCTGATCCAGTTGATGAACACCTTTGCCGCGGCCAGCTTGTTCTGGTCGGGCTTGCGCTGCCTGAAGACGACGAACTGGTGCGAACCCGCCCAGGCGGCGGACTGCGTGCCGATCTGAGGCAGCGGCGCCACGCCCCATTCCAGGCCCTTGACCTCGCGCAGCGTGTTGATGGACCAGATGCCGTTCCAGTTGAAGGCGGCCTTGCCGTTCTGCAGGGCGATGAAGTCGGCGTCCTGGCCCACGTTCTTGGGGCTGTAGCCCTTGTTGACCAGGTCGACCAGCCAGGTCAGCGCCTGCACGCCGGGCTCCTCGGCGAAGCGCGACACGCTGGCGTCGTCGGCGAACAGCCGGCCGCCGTTCTGGTGCAGCAGGCTGCCGAACTGCATGCTCCCGGTGAAGGGGAACGGCGTCGCCCAGTGGCCCTGGATGCCGGCCTTCTTCAGCTTCTCGAGGGCGGCCAGGTACTCCTCGCCGTTCTTGGGCGGATTATCCGGATCGAGCCCCGCCTGCTCCATGACCGTCTTGTTGTAGAACATGCCGAGCGGATGCACGTCCAGCGGGATGGAGTAACGCGCTCCCTTGTACACGCCCGCCTGCCAGACCGGGGGCGAGAAGTCGGCCTCGGTGAGGTTGAGCGCCTTCGCCACGTCGTCGAGCGGCAGGACCACCTGGCGGGCGGCGTTGGTGGCCACGCTGTCGACGTGCATGATGCCGATGTCCGGGCCCTGACCTGCGGAGACGGCGGCCGGGACCTTGGTGTAGTAGTCCGACCACTGGTAGACGTTCATGGTGACCTTGATGTTCGGGTGCTCGCCGTTGAACTGCTCCACGAGCCGCTTCATGAACGGGCCGTCGCCGCCGGTGAAGCCGTTCCAGAACGCCAGGGATACGGCGGGGCCCGTGTAGGTCGTGGGAGCGGCCGTCGCCTGCGCGCCCGTCTGCTGCTGTGCCGCCTTCCGCGGCCCTCCGCCCCCGCCGCATCCGGTGAGGACCAGAGCGCCGAGACCGAGACCGAGCGCGCGCCGCCGGGTGAGGCCATCCAGGGACATCTTGCATCACACTCCTGCTGCCCTTGTGGTGATGCCTCGTTCTACATCGTTGTATCCAACGTTGTAAACAGTGGCCGGGAGATTTGTTACATCGTTGTAAATCGGAAGTGGCCCGGAACGATGCCGGTCGTCACAGGTGCTTCCTCAGGACGAGTCCGACAACAAGTCCCTGCGCTCCGAGCGAGTACACCGCTCCCGCGGCCCCGGCGAACGGGATCACCAGCGCGCCCAGCACAGTCACCACCGCCCAGGCGAGAACCACCGCCTTCGCGCTGTTGCGCATCCCGGCCTCACCGGTGTTCTCCAGCACGAACATCCCGAAGCTCGCCAGCGCGTTGCCCGGCAGCAACGACGCCAGCAGGGCGACCAGCACGACCAGCGAGCGGGTCCCGGCCAGGCCGCCCGCCAGCGCCGCCCCCGCGAGCACCAGCCAGAGGCCACTCCCCCAGACCGACACCCGCACGACACGCCGGACCAGCGCCCGCGTCTTCGCCGCCGCGCCGGACTGTCCGTCCACGCCCATCCGTAACGCCAGCCGGGGCTGGTAGATCCGCTGCAGCGTGTAGACCACTGAGACGGCGAACCCCCACCCCAGTGTCATGAGGTAGAGGTCACCGCTCTGGTCCGCGTACGAGGTGAGTGACAGCTCCACGAAAAGTGTGCCGATCGTGGCATTCGCCATCACATCGGCCGCACCCATGAGCACCGCCGTGCGGGCCAGGACGCCGCGCAGCATGCGGTGCGGTGCGCCGCCCCCGCGTGGCAGACCGCGTACCAGCACCATGTTCAGGGTCGTGACCAGGGCGAGTAGCCCGACCAGGTAGCCGGCGGGCGGCAGCGGCACGGCGAACGCCAGCCACGCCATGCCGAGCATGCCGAAGCCGAGCAGCGAGGAGTACGCCGTGTCCCTGGAGTACCTGCTGAGGGCCCGGTGGACGGCCACGCCGAGCATCCCGCAGCCTACGGCGACGTAGTAGGCGGCAGCCAGCAGGAAGAGCGCGGCCTGGGAACCGGGGGCGAGCAGGAGAGCGACGGCGGCGGCCGCGACGAAGGGCAGCGGGACGTACGCGACGACCGCGCGCAGCATGCCGGCGATCTGCTCGCGGGTACGCCGGGCCCGCGGGATGAGCGTGAGTGCCGCCTTCTCCGGCCCCGACTCGACCAGCATGCACAGCCAGCTCGCCGCCCCGATGGCGGCCGCGTACCGATTGAAGTCCTCCTGGCTCCACGCGGCGACCAGCACGCCCGCGGAGCCGTACAGCAGGAGGCGGAAGGTGGCGCGGCCGCCCAGCAGCATGAGAAGACGGCGCGGGCCGATGCGATGCGCCTCGGCCGCCGAGGGCCGACTGGTCACCCGGCGTCCAGCTCGGCCGCCACGGCCTCGCGCAGCGGGCGGGCTCCGCTCTCCAGATAGGCGACCAGCGCCTGGCGGACGCGTTCGTCGCCGAACCGCTCCAGGACGCCTGTCACGGATGGCCCCTTGTCCACCCCGAACAGCGCCCGGAAGAGGGCCCTGACCTGGTCCGTGGTGTACCAGTCCCGCGCCGCGAGGAGGGCCTCGACCTCTTCACGGGCCGGGGGCGGGGCGGGCCGCGCTTCCAGCCAGGTGGTGGACCGGCCCACTGTGGCGAGCCAGTGCCGCACGTGGCCGACCCGTTCGAGGACGAAGTCCGCGCCGCCCAGCCTGGCCGCGGCGAGCTCGGCGTCGTAGCAGGTGGCGCGTAACGCACCGCAGACCTTGGAGAACGCGGGGACACCGGCGGGCAGCCGATCGACGGGGAGCTCGCTGACCCGTTCGACGGTGGCCCGCGCCTCCGGCGAGCTCCTGGCGGCGGCCACGAGGGCGTCGAAGTCCTTGTACCAGCGGGCGAGCGTCACCCGGTCCGGCGCGTCGGTGACGGGATCACGCTCGCGCACCCAGCGGACCATACGTTCGGGCATGAACGCCGACAGCGGGTCCCGGCCGATCGGCGCCGGCCGTTCCGAATCAATGATCGCGTCTCTGAAGACGGCGCCGCAGGACCGGCAGGAGTAGCGAGGCCGGCGCGGGCGTCTGGTGATCGGCACGGGGTGCGGGTGGCCGCACTGCACGCAGGTCATAGGGGCGTCCACGGGTCAGCAGGGTACGGCGATCGCCGATGAGGAAACCAGGTCCGCGCCGAGGGAGCGCTTGATCTCCCCTTTCCCCTTGCCGAGGACCAGTCCGGACTTGCCCGCCTTGATGGCCCATTCGACCATCCGGACATAGAAGTCGAAGTACAGGTGCTTGCGTCCCCCGTCCTCCGGCGCCAGCGCGCCCCAGCTCAGGCAGATGGGCCAGGTCGGATGGTCCATTGTCAAGGCAAGCCCGATCAGCCGCCTGCCGTCGCGGTAGGCGACCGCCACGACCTCGTCACTGGCGACCAGTCCGTCGAAGTACGGTTGCGGCAGCGGCGCCAGCGGGAAGAGCCTGTTTCGGTACTTGAGGTCGTTCTCCGCACGTAGGACAGCGGCCTCCGCTCCCGTCACCAGTTCGTGAGCCGGGCCGACGCCGATCGACAGACCCGGATCGGCGGCGAGGCGCCGCGCCCAGCTTCTCAGCGAGGCCCCGCGGGTCCCGCCGAGCCAGGCGTACCACTCCTCGATGCCGGTCCACGGGGTGGCCAGCCGGGCCAGTGGCGCGGTCGGCAGCCGGACCTTGACCACACCGGGCAGCTGCGCGGATTCGCCGGGCGGCACCTCGCGCCACAGGACGCAGCGCCAGCCGGGGCCCAGCGCCTGCCGCACGCCGCGCACGTAGGCGTGCAGGAGCTCGCGGCGGTGCTCCGGCTCCGGGTCGCCGGTGAACCACCAGCCCTTCTCGGAACGACTGCCGGGCACGTGCACGTCAACCACCCCCGCGACGTCGCGACCGCGGGCGTACGAGCCGCGCCGGGGCCGGATGCCGCGTAAGGACGCCAACACAGTGCCGGCCGCGATGCCTCCTTCGCTGAGCACGGCCAGGAGCACCGGCGCCTGCGCCGCCCACGCGTAGGCCCGCAGCAGGTCGTAACGCCAGGTCACGTACTGGCCGGCGGCGCGGCGCAGCTGCTCCCAGCCGGGCGGCTCCGGGTCGTGACGGGGGTCAAGGAGTTCCAGGTGCACGTGACCGCTTTCATGGCACACCATGACAACATGGGCACAAACCAACCTTGATCAAGATAGCGGCTGAGGTGGCATGAAGCACCTGAGAGGTGGCATGAAGGGCCGTTACATCTGCGGGCGACGCGTCTCCCGTGGCCGCGATGCTCGCTGAGTTCTCGGCGGTGCGGTGGGAGCGGGCCTACCGCCGGGTGGCCGAGACCGCTTTCCTGCGCGTGCCGTTCTACCGCGACCAGTGGGTGGCCGCGGGCCAGGCGCTGAACGAGCCCGAGCCCACCAGATCCGCCGCGCTGGCCGGCCAGCTCCACCGGCTGTGCCCGTTCGCGCGGCCGTACGACGCCTCTCGCGAGCCGTCGCCGTGGATCGGCGACGGGCGGGACCTGCGGGCGGCGCTCGCCATGGTGGCCGCCCCGCGGGGAGCGCCTGTGCTGGAAGTGCGCGCCGCCGTGCTGGACCGGCGCACTCTCGGGTGGACCGGCCCGCGGTACGGGGTGGTGCTCGCGCCGGACGCGAAAGTCGTGGACGACGGGCGCCGCCGGAAGCTGAATCTGCCGGCGCTCGCGCTCGCGACCGACGCGGGGCAGGCGATCCTCGTGGGCGAGCGGTCGGCGCTCGATGCGGTCCTGACGGAGTTCGGCGGCATTCGGGTGATCACCGTGGAGCGCATGACCGCCGCGCGGGCCGTACAGGAGCAGGGGGTCGCCTACGATCCGCACCTCGGCTACTTCGCCGCCACTGTGCACAGCTGCGGAAAAACCCACCTGCTGTGGCGCCGCTTCCACGCCCGTCCGGCCGGCGGGATGCTGGCGGTCACGGCGCTGCGCCGCACGCGGCCCGTGCTGCTCGACGTGGTCCCGGACGGCGGGGACACGCTCACGACCGCCGCATGCCCGAGGCACGGCACACCGATCATCGAGCTGCGCTGACCCTTCTCCCGAGCCCGAACGGAGGATCAGCCGACCCCCACGTCCCGAGCCCGAACCGAAGACCAGCCGACCCCCACGTCCCGAGCCCCAACCGGCGGTCAGCCGGCTCCGGTGCCCGCAACGGTGACGAAGCCGGTGCCGGCCCGGTAGTGGGGCGACTGGTGCCGGAAGTAGGTGTTGTAGACCTCGCAGTAGCGACCGCCGCGGGCCAGCAGGGTCGCGTGGTCGCCCTCCTCGACGATCCGCCCGTGATCCAGCACGATGATGCGGTCGACGTGCTCGATCGTGGACAGCCGGTGCGCGATGACGATGGACGTCCGTCCCGCGAGCACCAGGTCCAGCCCCTCCTGGATCTGGGCCTCGGTCAGCGGGTCGACGCTGGCCGTGGCCTCGTCCAGCACCACGATCGCCGGATCCTGGATCAGCAGCCGCGCCAGCGCGACGAGCTGCCGCTGCCCCATGGACAGGGCACGCCCGTGCTCGCCCACATCCGTCTGCAGGCCGTTCGGCAGCGCGTCGATCCAGTCGCCGCCCCCGACCGCCGCCGCGGCCACGCGCACCTCCTCGTCGTCCGCGTCCGGCCTCGGGTAGCGGATGTTGTCGGCGACCGTGCCGCTGAACAGGAACGGAGCCTGCGGCACCGCGCCGATCTGGCTGCGGTAGGCGCCCAGCTCCAGGGTGCGGATGTCACGCCCGTCGATCAGCAGCCGCCCTTCCTGGAACTCGTAGAACCGGGTGATCAGCTTGCTGAGCGTCGACTTCCCCGCGCCGGTGTGGCCGACGAGCGCCACGGTCTCTCCGGCCTCGATGAGCAGGTCGAAGTCGCGCAGCACCGGGTGGTCGGGGTCGTAGCCGAAGGTGACGCCCTGGAACTCGATGCGGCCCGCCAGCCGCCCCGGAGGCTCCGCCGCGGTCTGCACCACGCGCGGCGGGGCGTCGATCAGCGCGAAGACCCGCTCGGACGCGGACAGCCCCTGCTGGAACTGCGACCAGAACGCGGCGATCGACGTCAGCGGGAACCAGAAGAGCGAGACTCCTTGCAGGAACAGGTACCAGTCGCCCGCGGACAGGCTGCCGCCGAGCACCGCCGAGCCGCCCAGCTGGACGAGGCCCACCGTCGCGAGCCCGGCCACGAGGAACAGCACGGGGAAGATGGTGGAGAAGACGAATCCCTGCCTGAGCGTCACCTCGTAGCTCTGCCGGTTGATGGGCCGGAACTCGTCGTAGACCTGCTGCTCCTGGCGGAAGTTCTTCGCGACGGCGATGCCGCCCATGGTCTCCTGCAGGTTGGCGTTGACCCGGCTCAGCGAGCGCTGCGCCCTGCGGGTGCTGATCCTGGCCAGGCGCCGGAAGACCAGCGCGAGGCCCACCACGACCGGCACGATCAGCAGCGTCAGCAGGGCCAGCTCGACACTGCGCACGAACAGCAGGACCGTGACGAAACCCACCATCAGGGTCTGGCTGATCAGGTCCATGGTCAGCGTGGACACGGTGGCGAAGTCGTCGGTGTCGGACGTCACCCGGCTGACGATCTTGCCGGAGGGCGTCTCGTCGTAGAACGACAGGTCGCGCTCCAGCACCGCGTCGAACGCGTCCTCACGCAGCCGCAGCACCACGTCGCCGGTGACCCGCGCGCTGTATTTCTGCCGGACGTAGTTGAAGACCCAGGAGAGCGCCCCAGCGACCAGGATCCCCACCGTGAGCAGCCAGCCGACCTGTCCGATCGTCCCGTCGGCGAGCGCGTCGACGGCCAGGCTGCCCAGTGTGGGGATGGCCGCCTGGCTCGCGGACACGAGCACAATCATGCCGGCGACCAGCAGCATCGTCCCCAGCTTCGGCCGGAAGTAGGAGGCGATCCGGCGCAGCAGGTCGCGGTCGTTGTAAGTGCGGTCGTAGTCCTCGGCGTCGAGGCCGTCCATGATGAAGCCCATCAGCGCACCCCTCCCTGCTCCCCAGCCAGGACGCCGTCCTCGGCGCCCGCTCCGTCCAGCTCCACCTCGTCGTAGTGCGCGAAGATCCGGCGGTAGAGGCGGCTACGCGCGATCAGCTCGTCGTGCGTGCCGAAGTCGACGACCTCTCCCCGCCGCAGCAGCAGCACCTTGTCCGCCCACCGGATCTGGGACAGGCGGTGGGTGATCAGCAAGGTCGTACGGCCCTCGAGGATGCGCCCGATCGCCTGCTGGATCTTGTCTTCCGTCGCCGAGTCGATGGCGCTGGTCGAGTCGTCGAGCACGAGGATCGCCGGATCGGTCAGCAGGGCCCGCGCGATGGCCAGCCGCTGCCGCTGCCCGCCGGAGAGCGTGACCCCGCGCTCGCCGATCACGGTGTCGTAGCCGTCGTCCAGCTCGGCGACGAACTCGGCCGCCTGAGCGTCCTCCGCCGCCCGCACGACGGCCTCGTGATCGGCCCGCTGCCCCAGGCTGAAGCCGATGTTCTCGGCCACGGACCGGGAGAACAGCACGATGTCCTGCTCGATGGTGGAGATCTGCGACCGCAGCGAGTCGAGGTCCCACTCGCGCACGTCCACGCCGTCGATGAGGATCCGCCCGGACGTGACGTCGTAGATGCGCGGCACCAGCTTGGTCACCGTGCTCTTGCCAGACCCGGTCTCACCGACGATCGCCACCGTCTCCCCCGGCTGCACGGTGAACGTCACCCCGCGCAGCACCGGATCCTCGTCGTCCTCATAGCCGAACGTCACGTTGTCGAAGACGATCTCCCCGCTGATCGGCGCGGCGTGCCCGTCGGCCCGCTGCTCGATCTCGCTCTCCGCGGTCATGATGCCGAGGATCCTGCGCGCGGAGACGATGCCGATCTGCATCAGCGAGAACGTGAAGATCGACATCTGCGTCGGGAACCCGAGCATGCCCATGAGCCCCATGAACGCCACCAGCTCCCCGACGGTGATCGCCCCGGTGCTCTGGAGATAGAGGGCGTGCCACAACGCCCCCGCCATGGCGAAGGCGAACAGCAGGGTGGGCAGGTAGCGGGCCTGCACCAGCCCGTTATGGACGAACGAGTCGCGATAGCGCCGCGCGTTGGCCCGGAACCGCCGCCGTTCCTGCCCTTCCTGCGCGGTCACCTTGATCACCTCGATGCCCCGCACGGCCTGGTTGAGCCCCGCGTTGAGGTCGCCGAACTGCTCCCGCATGCGCGTCGCCACCGGGTTGAGCTGCTTCATGTAGCGCCAGAGCGCGATCGCGAACACGACCGCGAACACCCCGGGCGCCAGCAGCAGCCGCAGGTCGATCGCCCCGATGAAGAAGATGGGCACCAGCCCGGTGAGCCCGGAGTCCACGATCAGGTCGGCCCCGGGCGTGATCATGATGGAGAGCTGCCGGATGTCGTTGGCGGCCCTGGCCATCAGATCGCCGACCCGCTGCCGGTTGTGGAAGGTCTGGCTCTTGCCGAGCAGGCTCACGTAGAGCTCGGCGCGCGCGTCCCGCTCCAGCCGCTTGGCCAGCACCTCGCTCGACAGCCGGGCGACGAGGTCGAACAACCCGCGGGCCAGCACGATCGCCAGCAACGCCAGCGCGATCAGCCCGAGCGCGTCCAGCGGCTGCCCCCGCTTGCCCAGCACGGCGTCGAAGGCGTCACCGGTGAACTGCGGCACCATGGCGTTGAGCACCACCATGACCAGCGACCCACCGAGGAACCCGGCGAGGTGGAGTGGATGGCGGCGCACATGGGACCAGAGCCAGCGAACCGGGCCGCGCCGGTTGTAGCGCGGCCCGGAGACGGAGAACTCCGAACTGCTGGTGGTCACGGGCAGGCCCTCCCCGGGCGCGAGCTTGCGGGTATTCGAGCCTGCTTTCTATCACCGGTCACCGACAGTTTCCCATCGGTTTTCCGGCCGCCGCCTGACGTGCGGTCAGGAGATGTCCAGGGCCGTGCCGTACAGGCGGGAGACCTTGATCCTGATCACGACGCGGCCCTCGCGCGCCTGTTGCTCCAGGTAGGCGACGGGATCGGCCTGATCGCCCGCGAAGGCCAGCAGCTCCACGGAACTGCCCGACACCTCGGCCTCCCCCTCGGCCACGGCGAAGGACCAGACGTTCGGACCGCTCACGTGGAGGGCGACGTGCGGGTCGTTGCGGACCTGCCGGGCCTTGAGCCGGTCGGCCGTCGTGGAGATCCGGATGATCCGTTCGGCGGGATCCCACCGGTAGAGGACGGTTGACATGGCGGGGTGCCCGCTGCGCCTCACTGTCGCCAGCACGCCGAACTGCTGCTCGTCGAGGAGTTTCACCAGCTCCTCCTCGGTCAGCGAGCGGGGGGCGGGACCTGACTGCTTGTCGTTCATGTTCTCTCCTGTCAAGTCGTTCAGGGTTCAAAGGGTGGCGAGCGCGGCCTGCTCGGCCTCCGGAGCCGGAGCCGGGCGGCGCAGTACGGCGAGGCTGACGACAAGGGCGGCCACGAGGAGCCCGGCGGAGACCATGAAGGCCAGCCGGTACCCGCCCGTCAGCGCCGCCGCCTCGGAGGCGCCGGAGGCGAGCAGGACGCCGGTGCGCGAGGCGGCGAGCGTGGACAGCACCGCGACGCCGAGCGCCGCGCCGATCTGCTGAGTGGTGTTGAACAGCCCGGACGCCAGCCCCGCGTCGTCGGCCTTGGCGCCGGACATGCCCAGCGTGGTCAGCGAGGGAAGCACCAGCCCGCCGCCCGCGATGAGCAACATCACGGGGAGCAGGTCCACCACGTACGAGGCCTGCACCGGCACCCGGGTGAGCCAGCCCATCGCCCCCGTCAGCAGCACCAGACCGGCCACCAGGACGGCGCGTGCGCCGAAGCGGTTGCTGAGCCGGGCGGAGACGAACAGCGACACCCCGCCGATGGCCACCGCCGCGGGAAGCATCGCCAGCCCTGTGGCGAGGGCGCCGTAGCCGAGCACCTTCTGCATGTAGAGGGCGACGATGATTTGGAAGGCGAACATGCCCGACAGCGCCAGCATCTGCACCAGGTTGGCGCCTGAGACGTTGCGCGAGCGGAAGATGCGCAGCGGCATGAGCGGCGTACGCGCGACCGCCTGGCGGACGAGGAACGCGGCCAGCAGGACGAGCGACACGGCGCCGAGGCCCAGCGTGTGGGCGGCCAGCCAGCCGTACTCCTCGACCTTGACGACCGTGTAGATCCCGAGCATCAGCCCCGCGGTCACCAGAACGGCGCCCAGGACGTCGGCGCCCGCGGCCAGCCCCGCGCCCCGATCGGCCGGGAGCGCCTTGATCGCCAGCGCGACGGTGGCCAGCCCGATCGGCACGTTGATGAAGAAGATCCAGTGCCAACTGAGCACGTCGGTGAGCACCCCGCCCAGGACCTGCCCGATCGAGGCCCCTGCCGCGCCGGTGAAGCTGAAGACGCCGATGGCCCTGCCCCGCTCACCAGGCTCGGTGAACAGCGTCACCAGGATGCCCAGCACCACCGCCGAGGCCATCGCGCTGCCCACCCCCTGCAGGAAACGCGCGGCGATCAGCAGACCGGGGCCGGTGGCCGCCCCGGCGAGCAGGGATGCGGCGGTGAAGACCACGTTGCCGGCCAGGAACATCTTCTTCCGGCCGATGAGGTCGCCCAGCCGGCCGGCCAGCAGCAACAGTCCGCCGAACGCGATCAGGTACGCGTTGACGGTCCAGCTCAGCCCGGCCGGGGTGAAGCCCAGATCGTGCTGCATCGAGGGCATGGCCACGGTCACGATGCTGCCGTCGAGGACCGTCATCAGCATGGCGGCGGACAGCACCACGAGGGCGCGGAGTTTTGAATGCGACATGGTCTCTCCTGTTCAGACGCAACAAGAGAACCGTAGCAGATAGTTTTGTTGTAGACGATCCTTTGCGGACCTATTGTCGAGCTCGCCGGGCCGGTCGCGGCGCCTCCACGGGGGCGGCGAGGTGCCCTTCAACGAGCCGGTTCATGGCGCGGAGCAGCACCTCACGCTCGTCCTCCGGCAGCGCGTGGAGGGCCTTGCGGTGCACGTCGTCCACGATCCGCTGGCTCTGCTCGGCGACTTGCCGGCCCTTGTCGGTGACCGCGATGATCCTGGCCCGCCGGTCGGTGCTGGACGGGCGGCGCTCGGCCAGCCCCGCCTTCTCCAGGGCGTCCACCGTGACCACCATCGTGGTCTTGTCCATGTCGCCGATCTCCGCGAGCTGGATCTGGGTGCGCTCCTCCTCGATGGCGTGGACCAGCACGCAGTGCATGCGGGCGGTCAGCCCGATCTCGGCGAGCGCCGCCGCCATCTGGGTACGCAGCACGTGGCTGGTGTGGTCGAGCAGGAAGGACAGGTCGGGCTCCGCGCGTGATGGCGCCATGGCGGTCATGGACCCATTCTAGTTTCGTCACGGATTATCTGCGCCGGGCCCAGTGCGAGGTCCGATATCCGCCGTCGGTCCGGCTCCGAACTTGGCGAAGATGAGCGCCATGGTTGAACGAGAGGCCACGCAGCAGGGAGTGGACGGTCCGGCAGGAGGCATGCCCCCCTTGCGGAAGCCGGCCGAGCCGACGGCGCGCCGGGACTTCGGGCTCCTGTGGGCCGGGCAGTCGTTGTCGTTGTTCGGCGACCAGTTCATGACGCTGGCGCTGCCCCTGCTCGCGGTGACGGTGCTGGGCGCGACTCCGGCTCAGGCGGCGCTGCTGCCGTTCGCCCTCTTCCTGCCCTTCCTGCCGCTCGGCCTGCCGGCGGGCGCCATCGTGGACCGGTTGCCTCGCCGTACCGTCATGCTGGTCTGCGACGGCGTGCAGCTGATCGCGTTCGGCGCGATCTGGATCTCGGCGGTCACCGGCGTGCTCAGCTTTCCCCTGCTGTTCGCGCTGGTCCTGCTGAGCGGTTGCGCGGTGGTGTTCTTCCAGGTCGCCTACACCTCGTTTCTGCCCGGCCTCTTCCCCGAGCCGGGCGAGCTGCACACCGGCAACACCCGCCTGGCGCTGTCGGAGTCGACCGCCAAGGCGGTCGGGCCGATGGCCGCTGGACCGGTCATCGGGGTGCTCGGCGTGGCCGGCGCGCTCGCCGCCAACACCCTCAGCTTCGCCGCCTCGTTCGCGACGCTTGTCATGATCCGGCACCGGGAGCAGCCGCCCGCCGTCACCGTGCGGGAGCGGGGCTGGGTACGGCGGGACGTCGCGGCCGGGCTCAGGTTCGCGCTCCGGCACCCGGTCCTGGAGCCGGTCCTCACCTGCGGCACCGTCTATGTGCTGTTCCTCTCCATGGTCGAGACCAGCCTGGTCCTGTACTGCCGCAACGTCCTGGGACTGTCCCCGCAGTGGATCGGGGTCGTGGTGGGCGCCGCCGCGGCCGGCTACCCGATCGGCAACCTCGCCTCGGCCGTCCTCATCAGGCGTCTGGGCAGTTCGCGCGCGCTCGTGCTCGCCGCCACCGTGTCGGTGCTGGGCATCGTGGCCATGCCCGCGCTGGGAGCACACGGCGCTCTGGGAGCCGCCGGCCTGGTCATCGGCAGCATCGTGCACTGCGTGGGCGAGGGCGCGTTCAGCCCCACCTCGCTGACCCTGCGCCAGACGCAGACCCCGCCCGAGCTGCTCGGCCGGGTGTCCGCCGTGCAGCGGTTCCTGCTGTGGGGCGCGGTCGCGCTCGGCTCCCTGCTCGCCGCCGCCACCACCGCGCTCGCGGGGCTGGCGGCGACGGTGTGGATCGGCGCGCTCGGCACGATCTTGTGTCTTCCCGCCCTCCTGCGCCGAGGCATCCGCACCGCCACGCTCAGGCACAGCTAGCTAGTAGGTCCAGTCAAGTAATGGATCACGTACTTGGAGCAGTTTTTGAGCCAAGACGAAGCAGCACGTATCCACCATTTACCGGCGATCAGAGCACTCGGCGACGCTCTCACTGACGATGTCGAGGGCACCTCCCCCGTGTCGCACCTGAGCCAGGCCAGCGAGTTCCCCCAGAACATGCGCATGGGACCGTGGGCCATGGGGGTGCTCGGATGGTTCTTGGCCATGGAGCACGACAAGATCGTCGGCTACGCGGAGAACACGGTCGCCAACACGATCCTAGCTCTGCATGATCATCGGGGCCGGCTGCACACGGTCGCCGACAACATGCAGACTGTGGAGACGAGGAACGAGGAAAGTGTCCGGCGGCTTTAAGATTCCCGGCTCCATCCACACTCCGGACCCGTTCAAGCCGGGGATGAGGGCGGCGACTTCAAAGAAATCCAGTACGCCACCCTTGCCATGTACGCGGTCATCACCGCGGTCTTTCCCGGGGTGGGCATATGGTCGGTCGTCGGGTACGGGCTGACGGTACCGGCCGACCCACAGGTGATGCACAGGGCCGCGGACGGCTGGAGTGCCTTCGCAAACGGCGTCCAGGCCGCGGGCACGACGACCAAGGAACAGCACGACAGCGTGTCCTTGGCCAGCTGGCAGGCACCAGAGCGGGAGCTTTACGCGCAGAAGGTCACCAGCTACGCCATGGCGTCGAACGCCGCGTCCGACTCAGCCCACAGCCTCTCGTTCTGGCTCAGGGTGGCGGCCAATGTCTGGACGGCGTACATCTACTGGCACCTGCTCTTCGCGGCCCGGGGGATGGTCAGTGTGCTCAAGGCCATGCTCTTCGGGCCGGGAGGAAGGTTGTACGAAAAGATGCGGGTAGCGAACCAGATGATGGTTGCGGAGCAGAAAGTCCACGAGCTGAAGAAGTTCCTGTTCTGGAACGGGCTGTTCACGCTCCCGAAGCTGGGGGCCCTCTGGTATGCCAAGCACAGCCTCACGGACGGCCTCAAGAACCCGCAGTACGAGGCTGGAGGGACCAGGGCCGGCACCGCCGAGGTCTGACCGCCCGCAGACTCAGTAGCCGAGCCGCGACCTCTTCCTACGCCTTGGCGAAGTCGGCCACCCGTTTTTCGGAATCCCGCAGGAACGCATCGACGTCGATGTTCGCGAAATTTCCGAGCGGGTTTTCCTCGTGCTCTCCTCCGTCTTTGGTACGGCCTTCGCGAACAGTCATGACACGAGTCTGTTTCGCGACGGTCTCCCAGCGATCAAGCACCCGTCACAGGGTTTGGAATGACACTTCCCGCAGGGCGTCGAGCCTGTCCTGCACCTGCTTCATCTGCGCGGTGTGGTGCTGGTCCCGGTAGATGGCGAGTGCCTGGCTCCAGACTCGGACGGCTTCGGCGTGCCGGCCGAGGGCGCGGTACACGTCGCCGAGGCGGGAGAGCGTCCCGGCCTCTGTGCTGGCGTTTCCGCTCTCGCGGCGCAACGTCAGGGCGTGGTGGTAGTGGTCAAGAGCTTGAGCGTGCTGACCCGTGTTGTGGGCGATATAGCCGAGGCTGTCGAGAGCCGCCGCCTCGCCGAGCCGGTCGTCATGACGGCGGAGCAGCGCAAGCGCCTGCTCGCACTGCCGCTGAGCCGTGGCGAAGTCGGCAAGTATCGCGTGGAACCAGCCCAGGGAATTGAGCACGTTGGCTTCTCCCAGGACGTCCCCTACGTCCTTGTACAGTCGCAGCGCGCCTTCCAGATGGAGCAGCGTCTGCTCATGCTCACCCCGGCCTCCCCAGGTGAGCGCGAGCGTATGGCGAACCTGTGCCTGACCGGTGAGGTTCCCGGATCGCTCGTACAGAGCCAGCGCTTCCCCCAAATGGGTCAGCGACTCCGCGTGCTCCCCCGCTCGGCCGCAGGCGCGACCGAAGAACTGGTGGACCAAGGCATGGACGTCCGAATCGTCCAGGTGTTCCACGGCAGTCGATGCCGTACGCCAGGCCGAGATGCAGTTCTGCAGCAGGTTGTGGGCCAGATGGAAGGTGTCGAGCGTCCAGGCCAGTTGCCAGGCGGCGACGTGCAGCCCGTGCTCGACAGCCAGCCGCTGGGCAGCGAGCAGGCAGGGGTGGTCGGCTCTGAACCAGGTCTGGGCCGCCGCCGCGTCCGCCGGCGCGTGCGGAAGGCAACCAGGAGCCGGCGGAGCCAGCTCGATGACGTTCCGGCGCTGAGGGGAGAGCAGCCGGTCGGCCGCGTACGACGTGTGCAGGAAGAAGTCCACCAGGCGGCGCACCGCGGCGGCGCGCTCATCGACGCCCAGGTCAAGGGTCGCGCGTTCGATGGCGTACAGGCGGACGAGATCGTGCATCCGGTAACGGCCTTGGACATGCTGGTGCAGCAGGTGGGCCGTCTCCAGGGTGCGCAGCAGGGTGCGGGTGTGCGCGACCGGGTGTCCGATGAGGCTGGCCGCGGCCATCAGGCTTACGTCCGGGCCTGGCGCCAGGCCCAGATAGGCGAAGGTCTCGGCTGCCTCGGGGGACAGCACGTGATAGGAGGAGCCGAAGATCTCTCGCAGGTCGGTGTTGAGTTCGTCGGTCTGCAGGGCGTCCAGCCGGGTGTTCTCCACCTGCAGTTCCTCCGCCAGCGCGGCGAGGGGAAGATCGGCGTTGATGGTGGCTCGTGCGGCGACGATGCCCAGGGCGAGCGGCAGCCCGGCGCACGTCTTGATGATGGCCTCCGCCGCCTCGTGCTCGGCCGCCATCCGGTCCTGGCCCAGCCGGCGTTTCAGCAGCCGGCCGGCCTCCGCGTCGGAGAGCGGCGCCAGCCGCAGCAGGTGGGCGCCCTCGGCCGCGATCAGACCGGTGAGCACGCTTCGGCTGGTCACCACGGCAAGGCTGCCCGGTGATGTGGGTAACAGCGGGCGCACCTGATCCGGCTCCCGGGCGTTGTCCAAGAGGATGAGCACCCGCCGACCGGCCAGCAGAGTCCGGTAGAGCCCGATCTGCTCGTCGAAGGTGGCGGGTATCCGATTGCGGAGCGGCTGGAGGAACCCCAGCAGGATCCGCACCGCCTCCGTCGCCGGCATGGGTGTCCCGGCCGGGCTGAACCCGCGCAGGTCCACGTAGAACTGGCCGTCGGGGAAGCGGTCGCGCACCCCGTGTGCCCAGTGCACGGCGAGCGAGGTCTTTCCGACCCCGCCCGTGCCGCTGATCACGCATGTCATGGCGGTGCGGTACGACTCTTCGCCCGGGATCGGGAGCAACCCGTCCAAGGTGGCCAGTTCGGCTTCCCTGCCGCTGAAATGCTTGACGTCCGAGGGGAGTTGACAGGTCGACGCCCAGGCTGCGGGCCTGCGCACTTGTGCGGTGCCGGCCAGGATGTCGGCCTGGAGTCGCTGGAGCTCCTCGCTGGGTTCGATGCCCAACTCGTCGATGAGCACCGAGCGGGCGTGGCGGAAGACCTCAAGCGCTTTGTCCCGTTGCCCCGCTCGTGAATGCGCGAGCATGAGCAACCCCCAGGCGCGCTCGTGCAGCGGCTGCTCGGTCACGAAGGGGCGGAGGTCTTCGATCACTTCCATGGGCCGGCCGAGCGCGAGCTTCGCCTCCGCCCAGTCCAGTCTCGCCGCTGCGAGCCGTTCTTCCACTTCGGTCATGCGGGCGAGCATGGAACCGGCGAGCTTGGTGCCTTCGGCGAGCTTTCCCTGCCACATCGACAGGGCTCTTTCGAACTGGCAGGCGGCAGAGTCGACATCGCCCTGCTCGGCCCTGTCCCGTGCCAGCCGTACCGCCCGCTCGAACTCCAGGAGATCCACCTCTTCGGTGCGCGCCTCGAAGAGGTATCCCGTCTCCTTGGTGAGAAGCCGCGCGCCCGGCGGCAGCGCCTTGCGCAGCTGAGCGACATAGGTCTGCAGGTTGGCGACGGCCGAGGCGGGAGGATCTTCCCACACCGCCTCCACCAGCCGTTCCCTGGAAACGACCGTGTTGACGTTGAGAAGGAAGCTGGCGAGCACGGCACGCTGCATGCCGGTCAGATGAACCTGCCGGCCATCGGGCCCGCACACTTGCACGGGGCCCAAGACGTTGTAGGTGGCATCGGCCAAAGCCCCGCTCCTCGCTTGTGGCGGCTCTGTGGCGCATTCGTGGCGCCTGCGCCGATTGTTGCCCACGAGGCGATCACGGTCGAGAGGAAAGAGCAGGAAGATCCGACCCTCCTCCCGCATGCTTTACGCTACTTATAATTAATATGCGACGCGTAAAAAACCTGGCGTCACGCCGCGCAGCACAACGGGAGGAAGCACGTGAAGCTCGTGATCTTCGGGGCCAACGGCCCGACAGGGCGGCTGGCAACCGTCCAGGCGCTCGCCGAGGGCCACACCGTCACCGCGGTCACCCGGCATCCGCAGGCGTTCCCCATCAGCGATCCCGCACTGCACGTGGCCAAGGCCGACGCCCTGGATCCCGAGGCGGTGGACCGCGCGGTGGCCGGGCACGACGCGGTGATATCGACGCTCGGCGTCCCCTACGGCGACGAGGCCATCACCACGTTCTCCGAGTCCGCCAAGAACATCACCGCCGCCATGACCGCGCACGGCATCCGGCGCCTGGTCTGCGTGACCTCGACCGGCGTGCCGATGAAACCCCCGCCCGGCGAGACCCTCATCTATCGCAAGGTGGTCGTGCCGGCGCTGCTCAGGATGGGGCGACCGCTGTATGAGGACGCCGGTCGCATGGAGCAGGTCGTGGCCCGCACGGACCTCGACTGGACGATCATCCGACCGTCGGGATTGTTCGAAGGCCCCGCGGTCACCGACTACACCGTGGGCCCACCGCAAATGATCGGCAGGTTCACCTCGCGTCGCGACCTGGCCGACGCGCTCATCCGCGAAGCCGTCGAGGACCGCAACGTCCGCTCCATCGTCGAGGTCATCACCACCGAAGGGACGCCGAGCGTCTACCGTGTCTTCTTGAAGGAGGCGCTCCGCATCGGCGGCGGCGGCAGGTGACGGCGAGAGGCAAGCCACGTCACAGGGCGATCCGCTGCAGGGTCCCCCCCTTCGCGCCGGTGAAGACAAGGCTCCGCACGTCGGCTCCATGGGGATACTCGACGACCCAAAGTCCGAGCCCTGGACCGACGCCCCGCGCGAGGTTGCCGGGGAACTTCCGCCCGTCCTTGGTGACAGCCGTCACTCCGTGTACGTCGTCCCTGGCCACACCGAACCAGACGCCCACGCCGCGAAGTTCGCCCTGCCTGCGGGCGAACTCCTTGGCGGTGAGTGGCGGAAAACTGCCGCAGGAGCCACCGTCCGGCCCACTCTCGCAGAGGAGGAGCTGGTTCTTGCGGGGCGCGTCGCTCACCCACATCAGCAGCGGCGGCACAGAGGCGACTTTCCCCTTGGGGGGATACTTCTTCCTCAATTCCGCGAATCCCTTGTAGGTGGGCCGTGGCGTGGCCGTGACGGAGGGTGTGGCGGGCACGACGCCGGCGACGCCGTCCTGCTGCCGCGCCCACGGGTGAACCGTCCCGGCCACGAGAACGGCCGCGACCGCCACCGCGGCCATGGTCCCGGCGACGGCGGCACGATGACGTCTGCGCATGGCGCGTCCTGCTGCCATGGCCTGGTGCACGTCCACCGCGGTAGGCGGCTGCTCGTGCGTCGCCAGCGAGTCGAACACCTGCTTGACGTCCATCAGCATTCCTCCGTACGTGCGAGACGGGACTCCGGCGCGCCGAGCATCGAGCGCAGGGTGGCGAGGCCGCGGGCGGTCTGGCTCTTGACGGTTCCGGTGGAGCAGCCGAGCGCGTGGGCGGTCTGCTCCACGCTCAGATCGCAGTGAAAGCGCAGCACGAGGGTGGCGCGCTGGCGCGGAGGGACGGCGGCGAGTGCCCGGTTGACGTCCATGGCCATGTCCCGGTCGCCACTTTCGAACGGCTGGTGGGAGATCGCGGACGTCAGCCGTACCCGGGAGAACCAGCCCCCTCGCTGTTCGGCGAGGAAGACCCGGATCAGCATCACCCGTACGTAGGCGTCGAGGTCATCGGCGGCCCGCGCCTGGCGCCATTTGACGTAGAGCCGCGTTATCGCCGTCTGCACCAGGTCGTCGGCGCGGTGCCAGTCCTGGCACAGCGGGTAAGCGATCCTCCGCAACCAGGACAGCCGGCCACTCACGTAGGCGGTGTACTCCTCGTCAAGGCTCATGGGTCTCCCAAATCGATGGCTTCACATCCCAGGAGATGCTTCCGGCCAGGGCGCCGGTTGCATGGGACGGTCAGGCTTGGGATCCGGGACCCTCCCGGCCCGGAGTCTTCGCCATCGCATCCACCGTCTGTCCCGCCTTCGTCGGCGCCTGCCACACCGGCCCCCACCACACCGGCGCCGATGCGCGAAGCGGCGGACGCGTTCCGGGCGGCCTCGAAGCGGCACCCGCCCGTGAACTTCGACCGGTGCACCACCAAGACGCCGATCACTGACAAGCGCTGCGGCTCGGCGCTCACCACCGCGTCGAAAGTCGCAGCCGTGTTACGGGCTGAGCTCGGCACCACCGCCGCCACCGCCGTTACGGCGTGAGGCCCAAGCCATCTGCGCCGAGGGCGCCGACATCGCCAAAGGTTATTGGCGCCTGTTCCTCGCCCAGATCGAGATCGCCAGCTAGATCGCGGGACCAGGCCGTTCAGGATGGTCGGAGCTGCCCTTGCTGAGGCGGGCGTTGATCTGGCCGGCTTCGTCCGCTGTGATCACGCCGTGCGGCAGGTCCACGCCCAGCGCCTTGGCCAGCTCACCCTGATGCACGTCCACGAGGCTCTCCACCAGGATCGCGTACGCGTGGGCGTACCGGCGGGCGTGCCTCCAGCCGCCGAACGCCAGGCCGGCCCCGAGCAGCAGGCCGGGCCACCAAGCGCAGCCGAGCAGTGCGTACAGCACCCCCCAGCTCACGGTGATCGCCGCGTTGTCCAGGCCCGCGCGGGCGTTCTGCACGGGCAGGCGCTTGTGGTCCTCGAGGATCGACCACAGCCGGGGCCAGACCAGGGCCACCCGCAGCCCGTGGTACTCGGCCTGCACCCGTCGGTCCAGCAACGCCAGGCGGCGGCCCGGCCACGTGAGTCTGCGCCCGCGCCACTCCAGCAGCCAGAGTCGCTCCACGATGGCGACCAGCAGCCGAGCGAGGCCCGCGGCTGCGAGGGCGGCCATGACCACGACGGCGGCCACGACCACCACGGTGACCGGGTCGGTGCCGGCCCGGTTCACGTGAGAGCGGGTCCGCTGAATGAGCATGGCGACGTCCAGCGCGTGCGCGTGGCCCAGGAGGGCGGCGCACCACAGGGCCGCCACGAAGGAGAGGCCGAGCAGCCAGGCCAGGGTCAGCCAGCGTTCCGTGGCCTTCTTGCCGAATTCGGTGAACAGGGCGTCGATCACGGCGGTCACTGCTCGACGAAGCGCATGGGCCGACCGCGCAGCGGGCACACGGGTGGCCGGTTCCTGGCGTCTCGCTCCGCGCGCCGGGAGCACCAGCCGTCCGGACAGGTGTAGTCACCGCGTAACGCAGAGGCACCGACGCCGAAAAGCAAGTATGACTGGTGGTCGCCACGCTGGTTCGCCTGCCCGGCCGGCGAGCCGGGATCGAGCAGCGCCAGCACGTCAAGGGCGGTGCCACCCTCATCCAGCACGGCCAGCGCGTCCTCCAGGGCCGCGGTCCAGCCGCCTTCTCGGGCGCTCTGCCGTAAGGAGGGCAGTTCGGCGCACAGCCATGCCCGCGCCTCGGCCTCGGTCATGGTCATCATCCGTTCCGCGAGTGGGCCGAGTGCGGCCATCGTCCATCACGAACAGGCAGAGCCGGTATTCCTCGAGCGCCGATCATACTCTGGAGTGACATGGATCACATCGCAGGCGACGCAGCCGATCTGGTGGCCCGCTTCGAGCGCGAGGACGACCTCGACGCCCTCAATCAGGCCATAAATCAGTATGAGGCGGACGCCGGTGTGCCGTACGGCAGGGCGTTGCTGCAGCGCTTCGCCCGCACAGGTGAGCAGGAGGACCTGGACCGGGGTGTGGCCGCCCTGTCGGAGGCGCTGGAACAGAGTCCCGAGGGCGCTGGAGAGCGGGCGACGCGGCTGGCCGGCGCGGCCGACGCGCTGGTCATGCGGTGGGACATCAGGTCCGATCCCGCTGACGTGGAGACCGCGATCGGCTGGTATCGGCAGGCGATGGCTCTCGCACCGGAGTCGGCCGCGACCCGGTCGAAGCTGGGGCTGACGATCGCCAGGCGGCGACTGGTGGGCGGGGGCGACGCCGGGGACCTGAGCGAGGCGTTGGCCCTCTGCGAGGAAGCCGTCGCCATGGACCAGACAGCCGGCGACTCCGACGGTGACCAGGACCGGGACGCCGACCGTGCGGCCCACCTGAGCAAGCTGGCGCTGGTGATGAGCGCGCGGGCGGTCGAGGCCGAGGACCAGGCGCTCGCGCAGACCGCGATCGAGACGATGGACGGCGCGCTCGCCCTGCTTCCTGGAAACGGCCCGCTGCGCTGGGGAAACGAGCTCCCGCGAGTGTCAGTTCTCGCCAACCGCTATGTCCTGACGAAACGCCCCGAAGACCTGGCCATCACCACCGCCGCCTGCGCCGCGCTGCTGGAGAGCATGCCGATCGACCTGCCCAGCCGCCACCTGGCCCACATTCAGTACGGCATCATGATCTACGCCAGGTTCGGCGAAACCCGTGACAGGCCCGACCGGGAACAGGCGATCACGGTGCTGCGAGAGGCGCTCGGCGACCCGCGTCCCGGCTCGTCCGCGATCGAGCGGGCCGCCGACGGGCTGCTGCGGACTCTGCTGTGGAACCGCATCTCCGACGGCCCGCGCCTGGGCGACGTCGACGAGCTCATCGCGCGGCTCCGTGCCCAGCTCGCGGACACTCCCGACGACAAGGAACTGCGCCAGGAACTGTACGAGGCGTCCACCGCCCGCTTCTCCATCACCGGCGACCAGGCCGACCTTCCCTCGGGAGACGGCCTGGAGGATGAGGTGAGCAGTGTGTCCGCGAGGGTGTTCAACGCCATCCCCGGCAGCGTGGAGGAGCTGGAGGCGGCCATCGCCGCCGCCGACAGAGTGCTGGACTCGCCCGGCCAGGACGAGGACCGGCTCGGCAACCTGCGCGTCATCCTGAGCGGGGCACTGTATGCCCGGTTCAGCCACCGCGGCGACCGCCATGACCTGGACCGCAGCCTCGCCCTGCTGACAGACGCGATCGCCGGCGCACCCGCCGGCGGCGCCCTGCGGGGCCATCTCCTGACCCAGCTCGCCCTGCACAAGGCGACGAAGTACGACGTCACCGGAGACCCGGCCGACCTGCGGGCAGCCTCCGCCGACGCCGCCGAGGCGGCCGACGTCTTCGCGGCGGCCACCAATGCGGTGGAGAACACCGACAAGGGAACCGTCGACCACGCGCTCGGCCAGACGGCCCTGCGCCGCTACCGTCGCGATGGTGATCCCGCCGATCTGGAGGCAGCTGTCGCGGCTTTTCAGTCGGCGCTCGCCCTGCTGCCCGACAGGCATCTCCTGCGCGGCGCGTGCGCGGCCGAGCTGAGCGACGCATTGCTGGAGCGGGCGATGCGCGGCGGCTCGGCGGACAACGCCACCGCCATCGGAGTGGCCGAACGTGCGGCCCGTACGGCGCCGGCCGGGGACCTGCGCGCCCGCGTGCTGCTCTCGATGGCCCGCGCCAAGTCGCAGCGGTTCCTCCTGACCGGGGATGCCGCGGCGGCCGATGCCGCGATCGACGCATACCGGCGGGCCGCCGCCGAGCTGCCGCCGGGCCGGGCGGATCGCGCGATCGCCCTCGCCGGGCTGTCCGAGACGCTGCACATACGGGCCGAGCTGACCGGCTCGACAGCCGATCTGGACGCCGCTGTGGAGGCGGGTGAGCAGGGGTGGCGGGAGCCCAGCGCCGCTCATGGCCGGGCGATGGCCGCCATCAGCCTGTGCGACGCGCTGCGGATGCGCAGCCAGCGCACCGGCCGGCGGTCCGACGTCGACACCGCCATGGACGTGATCGTCGCAGCCGCCGACGGCCTGGCGGCGGGCGACCTGCGCCGTGTGCTCTGCCGATTGCAGCTGGCCGCCTTGCTCTCTGAGCGTTTCACGCTGACCGGCGAGCCGGCTGACGTCGACAAGTGTGTCGAGATCGCCCGCTCCGTGCTGGCCGAGTTGCCCGCGCACTCGCCGGTCCGGCTTCTGGCGTACGACGTCCTCAGCGGGAATCTGTGGAAGCGGGCCGGTCACCGGGGCGATCTCCGCGACCTGGACGAGGCCATCGAGATCAGCGATCTGGCCCTGGCCGTCCCCACCATCGACCACCGGCGGCGAACCAATCTCCTCTACAACAAGGCCGGCATGCTGCGGGAACGCTTCGATGCCCATGGCGAGCGCGCCGACCTGGACGTCGCCATCGAGTCGGCCAAGGCGGCACTGGCCGCGCTGCCCCGGCGCCATCCGCATCGTCCCCTCGTCGCCAAGGGCCTGGCGCTGCTGTACGTCTCGCGCTACGACGGTGACAATCGTGACGACCTCGCCGAGATCATCCGTCTGGGCGACGAGGGGCTGGCGGCGACTCGGCAAGACGACCCATCGTGGGCAAGCCATCAGCATGTGGTGGGCTACGGGCTGCTCCTGCGGTTCTGGGAGAAGCACCGAGCCCGCGACCTGCGAGCCGCCATCCGCGCTCTCGAGGCATCGGTGGCCGCCACCTCGCCCGACGATCCGGCGCTGGCACCCCGCGCCGGCCAGCTCGGCCTGGCGCTGAACGAGAGGCACGAGAGCCGCGGCCGCAGCCGGGACCGTGACGGCGCCATGGCCGCCTTCCGGCTGGCAGCCGGGGTGACCTCGGCCGGCACTCTGCGGCGGCTGGTGGACACGCGCATGCTCGCCGGGTACTGCCTGCGTCATGGCAGCCCGGTCGAGGCGTTGGAGCATTACCGCGTCTGCGTGCAGGACCTGCTGCCGCTGGCCGCCTGGCGCGGCCTCGACCGCGCATCCCAGGAGAACCAGCTCAAACAGCTGGGCGGGCTCGCCGGTGAAGCGGCTGCCGCCGCGCTGGCCTGCGACTCACCCAGGGCGGCCGTCCAGCTCCTGGAGCAGAGCAGGAGCGTGCTGTGGGCCCAGTTGCTCGAAACCAGAAGCGACCGCAGCGAGCTGCGTGCCCGGCATCCGGCGCTGGCAGCCGAGTTCGACGAGGTGAGCGCCATCCTGGACGGCAGCGGCGACCCGCAGGCCGCTGGATCGCTCCAGCCCGGCGAGCTCGGCTCGGCAGGGCGCCTCACCTCACATCAGGAGGCGGATCGGCGGCGCCACGCCACGGCCCGGTTCAGCGAGTTGCGCGACCGGGTCCGGGAGCTGCCCGGCTTCGCGGCGTTCCTGCGGCCCCCCGACTTCGCGGCCCTGCTGCAGACCGCGGAACGGGGACCCGTCGTGATCGTCAATGTGGATCGCCTCCGCTGCGACGCGCTGCTGCTCACCACCGGCGGGCTGCGCGCGCTTCCGCTGCCCGGTCTCAGCAAGGACGAGGCCATCCGGCGAGCACGCGCCTTCCACCAGGCCCTCGCCGTGGCGCCCCAGGGCCGTGCGACCTGGATCGCCGCGACGCAGACCGTCCTGACCACCCTGGAGTGGCTGTGGGACGCCGTGACGCAGCCCGTCCTCGACGCGCTCGCACTGCCCGCGGCATCCAGGATCTGGTGGTGCCCGACCGGACCGCTGGCCTCGCTGCCGCTGCACGCCGCCGGCCGGCATCGTCCCGGCGGCAGCGCCACATGGGCCGGCGAGCATGTCGTCTCCTCCTACACGCCCACCCTGCAAGCCCTGCTCCGCGCCAGGAACACGCCTCCCGCGCCACCGTCCGCCACGACCTTGGTGACGGCGCTGAGCGTCACGCCTCGCCCGGACGGCCGCTACCCCGACCTGCCCCATGTCTCCACCGAGGTACAGGCGATCCAGGACGCCCTGGGAGCACGCGCCGTCGTGCTGGAGGAGGCCGCCGCCACCCGGCAGGCCGTGCTCGATGCCATCCCGGCACATCCGCGAGTCCACTTCGCCTGCCACGGCGACCAGGATCCTGACAGGCCCTCCGCCAGTCATCTGGCACTGCATGACGCCGACCTGACCGTACTCGACCTGACCACCGTGGGGGTGGACGGCGGCGATCTGGCTTTCCTGTCGGCCTGTGAGACCGCCCAGGGCGACACCGCCCTCACCGACGAGGCGATCCATCTGGCCGCGGCGTTCCACCTGGCCGGCTACCGGCACGTCATCGGCACCCTCTGGTCGCTGAACGACGCCTCCGCCGCCGAGGTGGCCAAGGACGTGTACGAGGACCTGACCCGAAACAGCGTCACAGAACCGGCTGTGGCATTGCACCGCGCGGTCACGCGCCTGCGCTCCCAGTCCAGCAGCCCGATGACCTGGGCGCCCTTCGTTCACATCGGGGCCTGACTGGTGATCGTCGGTGAACCGGCCGCGGCGCCCAGCGGCGGCCTGGTCCATGCCGGGCGTTCGACGGCGATGCGGTGGCTCAGGCGTCTGCGACGAGGCGGTCCAGGGGCGTGGTGGGCAGGGCGATCCAGCCCTCCGTGCCCGCCGTTCCCTCCTGCTCCGCCGCCGGCACGGTCACGAGGCCGCGGGCCGATGCGCGGGCGGCCAGCGCCGACACCACGGCGTCGGTCGCGTCGTCCGAGGCGCGGCAGAGCGGCTCGTACTCGCCGAGGTCCAGCCAGGGCGCCGCCTCCAGCAGCCGGTCCACGAGCCGGTCGAGCTCGGTGAGGTTGGCCGCGCGCTTGTACCCCCGGTACGGCAGCCCCCACCGCTTCAGGCAGGCCGCCGGGTAGACCTCCACGACGGCCCCGCGGCCACGCCGGTCGACCGGGCGGCCCCGCCGGGCGAGTTCGGCCAGCAGGGCGGCGCAGCGCATGGTGGCGTGGCCGATGCGGTCGGCCGACACGCTCAGCGGCGTCAGCCCGGTCTGCTGGTGCACCACCTGGTCGGTGACCCGCAGCGCCAGGTCCCGCCGCCAGGTCCGGCCCACGAGGCCCTCCGGCACCTGGACGTGCCCGGCGCGGTGGGCGGTGACGAAGTCGACGAACCTGTCGGGCCAGCCGAGCGGGCAGTCGATCCCCGCCTTGCTCGCGCCCATCACCGCCTCGACGATCACACCGTCGTCCGCCCCGACCACCACCCTGACGAGCCGCGCGCGGCCTCCTGACCAGTCGAGCCAGGCCACCGCGGTCCGCGCCGCCTCCGCGGCGAGGTCAATGCCGACCGTCAACATCCCCTCACGATAGGGGACCTCAAGGCACCGACATATGCGCAGGTAGAGCCGACCGGGCTCAGCTCTCCCTGATCGCGGGGAGCCCGGCGGCGAGCGCCTTGAGGGTGCGGGTGAGCGTCGGGACGAAGTCGGGACAGGTCGCGGCGATGTCCGGGTCCTCGGCGTAGAGCTGGGCGAGGGCCGGTGAGGGGTTGGAGACGGGATACAGCAGGCCGGCCAGAGCACTGGCCGCCCCGACCAGTTCCACCCCTTCCCTGTCGGCGAGGCCCGCGACCTGGGCGACGCGCGGGCCCAGGTCGGCGATGACGTCCAGGATGGCGCGCTTGAATGTGCGGGCCGCCGGCACCGACACGTTGTGCTCCAGGCTGGTCGCGGTGTGGCTGAGCAGGTCGCAGAAGAGCGGCCGCTCCTCGAGCGTCTCCGCGAGGACCGCCACCGCGTCGTCCGAGGCCTCGAGCCGGGCGATGACCGCCGCCGACCACTGCTGCCACTCCTCCGCGGCGAGGATGAGGAAGATCTCCTCGCGAGTCCCGAAATATCGCATGATGTTGGACTTCGCCAGCCCGACGGCCTCCGCGACCGCGCCCAGGCTGACGTTGCGCACCCCGGAGGCGACGGCGAGCTCGCGAGCGGCGGCGAGGATCGCCTCGCGCCGCTGCTGCTTGTGCTCCGGCCGTCTGGCCCTGAGGAATGCCCGCGTCATGTCGCGCCCCAGCATAGCTACCCCCAAGTTTAAAGAACACCGTTCTCTTGTTAAGGAAACATCGTTCTGTTAGCGTCGATTTGCCGATAAAGGGAGGAAGCGTGTGACCCAGATACGGATGCGGGTGAACGGCGTGGTCGAGTCCCTCGACATCGAGCCGTGGGTGAGCCTGCTCGACGCCCTGCGCGACCACCTGGGGCTGACCGGCCCCAAGAAGGGCTGCGACCAGGGCGCGTGCGGCGCCTGCACGGTCCTCGCCGACGGCGTGCGGATCAACGCCTGCCTGGCCCTGGCCATGCAGTACGCGGACAAGGAGATCACCACGATCGAGGGGATCGCGAAGGACGGCGAGGGCACGCACCCGATGCAGGAGGCGTTCGTGCGCCATGACGGGCTCCAGTGCGGTTACTGCACCTCGGGCCAGATCTGCTCGGCCGTCGCCATGCTGGCCGAGCACGCCGCGGGCATGCCCAGCTCCGTCACCCCGCACCAAGGGGGCACGCACCTGACCGACGACGAGATCAGGGAGCGCATGAGCGGAAACCTGTGCCGCTGCGGCGCCTACAACGGCATCCTCGACGCCATCAGGGACGTCGCCGCGCAGGAGGCGTCATGAGGCCCTTCGCGTACGTGAAACCGCTCGACCTCGCGGAGGCCGTGGAAGCGGTCGGCCCCGGCACGAAGTTCCTCGGCGGCGGCACGAACCTGGTCGACCTCATGCGCGAGGGCATCGAACACCCGGAAACGGTGATCGACCTCACCGGGCTGCCGCTCGACGAGGTGGACGAGCTGCCCGGCGGCGGGTTGCGGATCGGCGCGCTGGTACGCAACAGCGCACTCGCCGCCGACCGCCGCATCCGCGCCGCCTACCCGGTCCTGTCACAGGCGATACTCGCCGGAGCCTCGCCCCAGCTGCGCAACATGGCCACCGTGGGCGGCAACCTGCTGCAACGCACCCGCTGCCGCTACTTCTACGACCAGGCGTACGCCTGCAACAAGCGGGAGCCGGGCGCCGGCTGCGACGCGCTCGGCGGGTTCACGCGCGGGCACGCGGTCCTGGGCGTGAGCGAGAGCTGCATCGCCGCGCATCCCTCCGACATGTGCGTGGCGCTCGCCGCCCTGGACGCCACGGTCGAGGTCAGGAGCGTGCGCGGCACGCGGCGGCTCCCGCTGGCGGACTTCCACCTGCTGCCCGGCGGCACGCCGGAGGTCGAGACCGCGCTGGCCGCGGACGAGCTGGTCACGGCGGTGGAGCTGCCGCCCGCGCCGGTCGCGGCCAACTCCCGTTACCGGAAGGTACGCGACCGGGCGTCGTACGCGTTCGCCCTGGTCTCGGTCGCGGCGGCGCTGGAGGTGCGGGACGGCGCCGTGACGGCGGCCCGGCTGGCGCTGGGCGGCGTCGCGACCAAGCCGTGGCGCGCCCACGAGGCGGAGCGGATCCTGGTCGGCGCTCCGGCGACCGAGGAGGCGTTCGGCCGCGCGGCCGAGGCCGAGCTGGCGCCCGCGATCACCCGGCCGGGCAACGCGTTCAAGGTCGAGCTGGCCAGGGCGACGATCGTGGCCACGTTGAGGGAGCTTGCGTGATGAGCGAGAAGTACGTCGGCCGTCCCGTCGACCGGCTCGACGGCCGGGCCAAGACCACCGGGCAGGCCCGTTTCGCGGCCGAGCACCCGTATCCGGACCTCGCCCACGCCGCGCTCGTGCACGCCACGATCCCCCGGGGCCGCATCACCGCCATCGACACCGAAGCGGCGCGGGCCGTGAAAGGCGTGATCGACGTTCTCACGCACGAGAACGCCCCGGCCATGAAGCCCCCGCCCGCCCAGAGCCTGCTGAACCCCGGCACGCTGTTCATCGGGACGTCGGTCAACTACCTGGCCACGGACGAGGTGCACTGGAACGGCCAGCCGGTGGCGGTCGTGGTGGCCGAGTCGCCCGAGGCGGCGCGGCACGCGGCGGACCTGGTGCGGCCCACGTACGAGGAGCTGCCCGCCGTGGTGGACTTCGCGGCCGAGGAGCCGAACGCCACCCCGCAGAAGGGCAGCGCGATCCAGCCGGCGGCGGCGGACAAAGGGGACGCCGAGGCGGCGCTGGCGGCCGCGGCGGTCTCGGTGGACCTGCGCTTCACCACGCCGCCGCACAACCACAACGCGATCGAGCCGCACGCGACGACCGCCGTGTGGGACGGCGACCGCCTGACCGTGCACGAGAGCACGCAGGGCATCACGTGGCTGCGCAGCCACCTCGCACACCGGTTCGGCGTTCCCCAGCGGAACATCCGCGTGCTCTCCCCCTTCGTGGGCGGCGGGTTCGGCGGCAAGGGCTCGGTGTGGGCGGGCACGCTGCTCGCCGTGCTGGCCGCCCGGGCCACCAAGCGCCCGGTACGGCTGGCGCTCACCCGGGCGGGCGTCTACCACACGGTCGGCGGCCGGACCCCGAGCACCCAGCGGGTCGCGCTGGGCGCGGAGTCCGACGGGAAGCTGATCGCGCTGATTCACACCAGCGTGTCCAGGACCGGCCGGGTCGGCGGCATGCCCGAGCAGGTCACCACGGTCTCCAGGCACCTGTACGACTCCCCGAACATCCGCCTGCGCCAGAGCCTCGTCCGGCTCGACCTGCTCTCGAACACGGCCATGCGGGCCCCCGGCGAGTCCATCGGCACGTTCGCCCTGGAATCGGCCGTGGACGAGCTGGCCTGGGAGCTGGGCATGGACCCGATCGAGCTGCGCATGCGCAACGAGCCCGCGCGCAACCCGATGGACGGCAAGCGGTTCGCGCACCGGATGTTGCGCGAGGCGTACGAGGTGGGGGCGGAGCGGTTCGGGTGGCGCGAGCGCGATCCGCGACCCGGGTCGATGCGCGACGGGCGGTGGCTGGTCGGCATGGGCGTGGCGTCCGCGTACCATCCGGCGTTCCAGCTCCCAGCGAACGTCACCGTGCGGCTGGGCGCGGACGGCGGGGTCGTGGTGCGGTGTGGCCTGCACGAGATCGGCGTGGGCGCGGCGACCGCGCAGGCGCAGATCGCCGCCGACGAGCTGGGGGTGCCGCTGGAGTCGGTACGCGTCGAGATCGGCGACTCCGAGTTGCCCGATGGCCCGATGGCGGGCGGATCTGGGCAGACGGCGAGCGTGGCCGCCGGTGTGGTGGAGGCCTGCCGCAAGCTTCGGCGTTCCGCGCTCGATCTGGCGCGGAAGTCACCGGCCTCCCCGCTGCGCGGCGTGACCGCTCCACAGGCCAGGGACGGCGGGCTCTACCAGGGCTCTCGCGGGGAGACGTACGCGGAGATCCTTACCCGCGCCGGGCGCGACCACCTGGAGGCCGCGGCCGGGATGGGCATGCTCCGGTTCCTGGCGAAGACCGTGCGCGAGCGCAGGCGGTGGGTGAAGGCCGCGTCCGGGGCGCAGTTCTGCGAGGTGCGGGTGGACCGGGACACCGGCGAGGTACGGGTGTCGCGCTGGGTGGGCGTGTTCGACGTCGGCAGGGTGATCAACGCCAAGACGGTGGCGAGCCAGCTGCGCGGCGGCATCGTGATGGGCATCGGCCTGGCGCTGTCGGAGGAGACGCTGGTCGACCAGCGCACAGGGCGGATCGTGAACGCGAGCCTGGCCGAGTACCACGTGCCCGTGCACGCCGACATCCCGCGCATCGACGTGCACTGCCTGGACGAGCCGGACCCGACGATGCCGCTGGGGCTGATCGGCGTGGGCGAGGTGGGCATCACGGGCGTCGGCGCGGCCGTCGCGAACGCCGTGCGCCACGCCACGGGCAAGCGGGTCCAGGATCTGCCGATCACGCTCGACAAGCTGCTGCCGCTCAGGTGAGGTAGCGGAACCACAAATAGGGCACCGACAGCGCCACGGTCACCAACGTGACCACCAGCCCGTACTTGGTGAACTGCCAGAAGCTGATCGGGGTGCCGTTGCGGGCGGCGACGCCGAGGATGACGACGTTGGCCGCCGCCCCGACGGCCGTGGCGTTGCCGCCCAGGTCGGCTCCGATGGCCAGCGCCCACCACAGCACCTGCGCGGGCCCGTTGCCCCCATTGGCGTGCACGAGGTCGGCCACGATGGGGCTCATGGTGGCGACGTACGGGATGTTGTCCACGACGGCCGACAGCCCTGTCGAGACCCACAGCAGCAGCATCGTGGTCAGGCCGAGCTGCCCGTGGGTGGCCTCGGCGGCGGCCTTCGAGACCTGGCCGATGACCCCGGTCTCCACCAGCGACCCGACCATGACGAACAGCCCCGCGAAGAACACCAGCGTCGGCCACTCGACCTCGCTGATGGCCTCCTCGGTCGTCACCTTCGTGGCCGCCACCAGCACCCCCGCGCCCAGCAGCGCCACCACGGACGGCGCGTAGTGCAGCACGGGGTGCAGCACGAACGCCGCCATCACCAGGGCCAGCACGGCGAGCGACTGCCACAGGAGCCTGCGGTCGGCGATGGCCTCCCGCTCGTTCAACGCCATGACCTCCGCGGCCCGCTCGGGGTCGTACCGGAACGACGCCCTGAACAACCACCTGCACAGCCCGACGAACACCGCCACCAGCACGACGATCAGCGGCGCCATGTGGACGAGGAAGTCGTTGAAGGTCAGGCCGCCGCGGCTGGCGATGATGATGTTCGGCGGGTCGCCGACCAGCGTGGCCGCGCCGCCGATGTTGGACGCCATGGCCTCGGCGATCAGGTACGGGGCCACGGACACCGACAGCCGCTCGCACACCAGGAACGTCACGGGGGCGATCAGCAGCACGGTGGTCACGTTGTCCAGCAGCGCGGAGGCGAACGCGGTGATCACGATCAGCAGCGCCATGAGCCGGAACGGCCGTCCCTTGGCGCGTTTCGCCGCCCAGATCGCCAAAAATTCGAATATCCCGGTCTGCTTCAGGACGCCGACGATGACCATCATGCCGAGCAGCAGGAAGATCACATTCCAGTCGATCCCGGAACGCTCGTCGAAGAACGCCGCTTCCGCGTCGGTGGCGTGGATCAGCAGCATGACCCCCGCGCCGCCGAGCGCCGCGGCGACCCGGTGCACCTTCTCGGTGGCGATCAGGGTGTACGCGCCGAGGAAGGCCACCACAGCCACCCACGCTGTGACGGTCATGAGGGCTCCGGAGAAATAGACGGCCAGGAACGGCGGAACGATCGCCGACCAGACTTCCCGGCACACCCATCAATAACCTATCAAGTAGCACAAGGGCCGCCGTCCGCATCCGGGCGGCGGCCCAAGGCGTGATCAGATCTTCCCCACCCCGGAGCCCGCGGTAACCGCGGCCTTCACGGTGTTCGGGTCGTCCAGGCTGTAGCCGTAGTACGAGCTCGGCTCCTGCACGCTGCCGCTGCAGTCAGGAGCGCCGGACTCGTCGACGAACACGTTGTTCCGCGCGACGCACCTGCCCGCGGGACCGGCGTAGTGGTTGCTCACCGGCTCCTCGACGCGCTCGAAGTAGTTGCCCTCGACCACGCAGCCGGCGTTCGCCTGGCAGGCCACCCCGACGTCGGTGTTGTAGACGTAATAGTTGTTGAACACGTGCACCGGCTCCCCGAACCGCACCCGCGGGTTGCGCTGCGGCGTCCGGTCGAACCAGTTGTGGTGATACGTCACCTTCAGCCGGCCGATGTCCTGCGCTCCATTGCTGTCGTCGTGGCCGAGCAGCATGTTCTTGGTGTGGTTGTGGGTGTGGTTCCAGGAGACGGTGACGTACGAGGAGCCGCGTTTGATGTCGATCAGCCCGTCGTAGCCGCCGGACAGGTCGTTGTGGTCGATCCAGACATGGTGGCTGAACATCTGGACGTTGATCGAGTCGTCCGTGGCCTTGGTGAAGGTCAGGTTGCGGATGATGACGTTGTGCACGGCGTCCGCGGGCGGCGCGGTGACCGCGTCGTCCGGCGGCAGGCCGATGTTGAGCCCGCCACCGGTGATGCCGGAACCGCCGCCGACGCCCACGATGGTCTTGTCCGAGGCGACGTTGTGCATCCCGGTGGGGACCGTGATCATCCCGCGTACGCAGATGTTCAGCGGCCCGCTCTGCCCGATCGCGGAGATCAGCTCGGCGGCCGTGTCCACCTCGACCGTCGGCCCGCCGGCACCGCCCGTCGTGCCGTTCTGCCCCCAGGCGTTCACCGAGGCGAACCCCGTGGGCGTGCCGGGGCTGGAGCACGTACCGGCAGGGGGCGGCGTCGGGGTGGTCGGCGGGGACGTGGGGCCGCCGACGTCGGTCACCAGCACGTCGTCGAACGAGGCGCTGGCATAGTAACCGGCCAGCCCCGCCCGCCCGGAGCCGATCGTGGAGTCGCTCGCCGAGACGACCGCCACGTTGTCCACGAACCCGCGCAGCGTCGTGCCGAACGCCTCGAGCCTGAGCGTGTACCACGTGCCCGCGGTCACCGTGGCCGCTGCCGTGGCGAGCGTCACCGGGCCGCCGCCGGTGCGCTTGCCGAGGACGACCGAGCCGGCGTTGCTCAGGCCGAGGAAGTAGTAGCTGCTGGTGCTCTGCGCCCTGGCCACCACCGCGACGTGCCGGTTCGCGCCGTTGAACGCGATCGGCTTCACCCGCGCCTGCACCGCCTGGTCCGTCCAGCCCGTGCCGGCCACCGCGCGGGAGTCCGCGCTGGTGCCCGACTGCCGGTACGCCCGGGAGCCGTCGGTCACCACCGACCAGCTCCCTCCGGACGTCGACCAGCCCGTGGAGTTCCCGTCCTCGAAGTCGTCGCCGAACAGCGTCGCGGCGGACGCGCCCGGCATCGCCCAGATCGCGGTGACCATGGCCGCCGCGAGGGCGGCGATCGCTAAGCGAGTCTTGCGTGCTTTCCTTCTGCGCACCGTAGGGCCTCCGGTTGTGATGGGGGCAAGCCGTGACCACGGAACCATTTGCGGAAACTCGCGAGCTTCACACCTTTATGCAACCGATTGTTAGGCGAGTCAATGCGTATGGTGTGCAGTTTTGTTGCAGCAGATCACCATCCTGCAAGCGATTGCACGGCGTCAGGCGGCGTCGCGGTGATGCCCGTGGTAGGGCGGGGCGAGGTCCGCACCGCGCGGACCCGAAAGTGCGCCGCGCAGGTCGGCCGTCTGGATCGTCCGGCTGATGTCCGTGGGCGTCAGCAGCCCGACCAGCCGCCCGGCCGCATCGAGCACGACCGCCCGCCCGTCGGCGGCCCCCTGCATCCGCTCCAGCAGGTCGGTCAGCGGCTCCTCGGGGCGGGCCCGCGGCACGTCCTGCGGCGGGCAGGCGATGTCCGCGAGCCGTACGGTGTCGCGCAGCTCCTCCTTCACCTCGCGGATCCGGTTGAGCGTCACCATGCCGCGGAAGGACCCGTCCTGACCCACCAGCGGATATGTGGACAGCCGGTGCCGCAGCACCACCCGCTCGATGAGCCCGGACACGGTCTCGTCCGGCGAGGCGACCACGGGGTGCGACGACATCGCGTCCGCGACGCGGATCCCGTGCAGGGCGGCGCCGAGCCGGGTCTGCTGCTCCTCGGCGGTGGCGGCGTTCACCAGGAAGAGGCCGATCAGCGCCAGCCACAGCCCGTCGAAGCTGCGACCGGTGGCCACCTCCAGGAACCCCAGCGCGATGAGCGTGTACCCGAACCAGCGGCCGGACCGTGCGGCGATGATCGCCGCCCGCGCCCGGTCGTGCCAGCGCGCCCACAGGATCGCCCGCAGCACCCGTCCGCCGTCCAGCGGCGCCGCCGGGATCAGGTTGAACACGGCGAGCAGCACGTTCACCCCGGCCAGATACACGAACATCCCGGCCACCAGCGACGCCCCGGAGACCAGCCCCGAGACCAGCCACGCCACCGCCCCGAACACCAGCCCGGCGAGCAGGCTCGTCACGGGGCCCACCACCGCGATCTTCAGATCCGCGCCGGGCGTGCGCGGCTCCCCCTTCAGCTCCGCCACCCCGCCCAGCAGCCAGAGCGTGATCCGCGACACCTCGACGCCCTCCCGCCGCGCCATGATCGCGTGCGCCAGCTCGTGCGCGAGCAGCGAGGCCAGGAACAGCACGGCCGCCACCAGTCCGGCCAGCAGGTAGACGGCCAGCGGGTGGCCGGGGAAGACCGCGGGGAAGCGCCCGAAGGCCAGCCCGAACACCAGGATCGCGACGATGACCAGCACGCTGATGTTGAGCCCCACCTGCACGCCCCCGATGCGGCCCAAAGGGATCGATGAACGCATGTCGCCTCCCGGGGGGATCGACTTACTCACCCCCTGCTGCCCGCGAAGGCGCGTCTCAGGCCACCTCGCGAGCGGTCAGCAGCGGAAGCATGACCTCCACGCGCGTACCGGCGCCGGACTCGCCGTTGACCACGCAGATCCCGCCCAGCTCCGCCGCCCGCTCGCGCATCGACCCGAGCCCCACGCCCGCACGATGCTCCTCGGGCAGTCCCTTGCCGTCGTCGGCGATCAGCACGCGCAGCACCGACCGCTCCCGCTGCAGGACGATCCGGGCGGTGGTGGCCTGGGCGTGCCGCCGGACGTTGGTGAGGGCCTCCTGGACGATCCGGTAGACCGCCACCTCGACGGCTGCGGGCAGCTCCGACAGGTCACCCTCCACCTCGACCTCGGCGGGCGGCGTGGACTGCCCGGCCAGCTCACCCACCGCCCGGACCAGGCCCAGGTCGTCGAGCGCGGGCGGGCGCAGGCCGTACACGAGCTCGCGGATGTCCCCCGTGACCGCGCCCATGCCCGTGTGCAGCTCGCGCAGCAGCTCGTCGGCCGCCTCCGGGGACTTCTTCAGGCTGAGCCTGGCCATGTTGATGGTCATCGCCATGGCCGAGAGGGTCTGGCCGAGCCCGTCGTGCAGGTCGCGGCGCAGGCGGCGGCGCTCCTCCTCCCTGGTCGTCAGGATGCGCTCCCTGGAACGTTGCAGGTCCGCCGCCATCCGCACCGCGTGCGCCACGTCCGCCGCGTACGGCGTGAGCGTGGCCAGCACCCGCTCGTTGTGCGCGGCGGGGAAGCGGCGCGGTCCCGGCGGCCCGACGAGCAGGCGGCCGACGCGCTCCCCGTGCCAGATCAGCGGCACCTCGCGCACCTCCGGCCCCACCCGGCCGCTCTCGACGTAACGGGGCTCGCCGTCGGCCACCTCCACGGCCACGCCCTCGACCGCCAGCCCGTCGCGCAGCACGCTCACCACCGAGGTCAGCGCCTCGGCCGGGTCACCGCGCCGCAGCGCCTGGGTCAGGCGCTCCGCCAGCACGCCGGGGTCGCCGACGGCCCCGTACAGGAGCCGGTCCACGGCCCGCTGCAACGCGCGCCGCAGCGGCTGGAAGAACGCGCCCGCGAACAGCGCGGCGGCGACCCCGGCGACCTGGCCGTAGCCGGAGACCAGCAGGCTCGACAGCGCTCCCGCGCCGAAGTAGACCGCGCTGATCACGACCACCACCCCGGCGGCCACGAACGCCCGGCTGATCACCGTGTCGATCCCGTAGAGCCGGTAGCGCATCACCGAGAACGCCACGGCGATCGGGATGAGAGCCGCCCAGCAGGTCGCGGCCCACATGAATCCGGGCACGTACGCGCCCACGACCAGGAACACGATGTACCCGGAGAACGCCAGCAGCGGCCAGCCGATCTGCCGCCTGGTGACGTGGTCCGCGCGTCGCATCCGCGACGCCAGTGACAGCGCCGCCAGCGCCATGGAGACGTAGATGCCCGTCCAGGCGATCAACGACACCGTCTCCGCGTACGGGGCCAGTGCCGGAATCTGCAGCGGGTTGGGGATGACCTTCGGGAACGGGTAGCCCGCGGCGGGCGGGGGCATCCGGAACACCCTGCGCAGCAAGTCAGCCGTGATGGCGGCGAGGCCAAGCCACAGGGCGAACCGCCAGCGCGGGGAGGGCAGCCGGCCGTCCGGTGAGTACAGCGGCAGCACCATCGTGAGCGCCGCCCCGCACACCGCCCAGCCGAGCGCGACCGGCAGTCGCAGGTAGCCCGCGAGGAGGAGGTCCCCATCGGCGGCTGCGCGGATCATCAGCGCCTGCGAGAGGTCGCTGACCGCGGCCGCGAGCCCGCCCGCGCACATCAGCCAGGCCATGTTCAGCCGGGGCCGGTGGAAGATGAGGAACGCGCCCACCGCGGGGAACGTCAGCCCGGCCGCGGTCTGGGGTGACACCGTGGCCTCGGGCGTCCACTCAGGTGGCAGGGCCGCCCAGACCAGCAGCGCGGCCACGGAGAGCACCGGCGACAGCACCGCCATGGCGACGGCGGCGGACCGCACGCCCGCCGCTCTCCCGGTGAATCCCGCAGCCATTCCCCCGCCCCCGCCTCTCCGATGCCAGGTACGCCTCCCGATGAAGAGGATTATGACCGCTTTATCGGGATAAACCTGTCCACCGTTTCGGCGCCTGCGGAGACCCCGCCCTGGCCTGCGATCCCGCGGAGGCCAGGGCAGGGAGCCGAGAAGCTACTCCACGGTCACCGTGGCCTTGGCGGCAACGGTCGTGCCCGAGACCTGGCCGCTCACCGTGAACGTGCCCGGCTGGGCGTACTTGTCAGGGCTGATCGCCTCCCAGGTGACCGGCACCGAGCTGTCCTTGGACCCGTCGTTGTACGTCGCCACGACGGTCTCGGGCAGCGAAGGAGCGACCCCGGCCCGGGTCGTGACCGCCTCCTCGGCGATCGAGGTGATCGTCACCGCGGACGTCGTGCGGACGTACACGGTGGCCTGGGCGGGCTGGCGCACGCCCTCGGCCAGACCGGCGACGGTGAAGCTGGTGCCGCCGGTCTTGACCTGGTCCGGCGTCACCTGCTGCCAGGTGACGGCGGCCGAGCTGCGCGCGCCGTCCGCGTACAGGGTCTCCACGGTGGCCGGCAGCTTGGGCAGCGTGTCGACCAGGGTGGGGACGTGCACGGGGCGCACGGTGTCCGGCGGGACCTCGTACGCCTTGACCTCCAGCAGACCGACCGACGCCCCGGCGGCCTCGAGCTGGACGCGCAGCTTCGAGGTCGTGACGGTGTCGAACGAGACGGTGTTGTAGGCGTCGATCGCCTTGGGATAGGAGGCGACGCCGGCGACGTCCTCGAACGAGTCTCCGTCCCACTGCTGGATCTTCCACGAGGCGGGCACGCGCACGCCGCCGGTGTCGTCGAAGAAGTACACGTCGGCCTTGTTCAACCGCACCGGCGACGGCCATTCGAGCTGCACCCACTGCGTGCCCTGCTGCGGCCAGGTGCCCCAGCGCGGGTTGGCGCCGTCGTTGGAGCGCGGCGGGTCGATGCCGTCGTTGATCGCGGTGACCTTCTCCCACGGCGAGGTGTAGGAGGCGGTGGGCGTGGCCCTGGGCGCCACGTTCACCTGAGCCGCCTGGGCCGTGGCGGCGACGGTCACGGTCGTCGAGGTGCTCTTCGCGCCGTCCGTGGCGGTCAGCTTGAGCCGGTACGTGCCCGGCTCGGAGAACGAGACCACGGTGTCGGTGCCCGTCGGGGCGGTGAAGAACACCTCACCGGGACCGTCGACCTCGGCCCACTGGGTCGTGAGCCTGCCCGACGGCAACGCGTCGTCCTTGACCACCGCGTCGAGCCTGGCCTGGCCCGGACGGTTGAACGTGGGATCGAGCACGACCACCACGGACGGCGCCTTGTTGACGACCGAGCCGGCGTCGGCGCCCGTCAGGTACGCCTGCACTTCCTTCACGCCCGTCGCGTAGCCGGGCTGGTGCGTGACCAGCACCCGCAGCTTCTGCGCCGTCACAGCCGGGAAGCGGACCACGTTGAGGTTCGCCCGCGGGTAGACCGGCTTCCTGGCCAGGCTCGGCACGTCCTTCCAGGCGTCGCCGTCCTGGTACTGCAGGGTGTAGAAGGCGGGCTCCCGGTAGCCGCCCGCCTTGCGGTCGTTGTAGAAGTACAGCTTGACCTGGTCGACCTTCCGGGCCGAGCCGAGGTCCACCTCCAGCCAGTCCTGGGGCTTGCCTGAGCCCTTGCTGCCCCAGTACGGCTCGTTGATCGTGAAACCGTCCACCGCGCCTGCCGGGTCGCCGTGGGAGGCGGTGGCGGACTTGACCAGGTTCGGGCGGGTGGAGCGCAGGTCCACACCGGCCTTCTGGAACAGGTCCTCGACGCGGTCGCCCGTCAGCTCCACCTGGGCGGGGGCCTTCATCGAGGTGGCCTTCTCGGCGTGCACCACCTGACCGCCCTCGACCTTGCCCGTCGCCGGGTCCCAGACGGCGTGCGCGAGCCCGGACAGGGTGACCTTGCGCTTGCCGTCGATCAGGATGGAGTACCCCTCGGGCACCCCGGCGTAGTGGCTCTTCCCGTCGCCCGGCTTGTCCCACACGATGGTGAGGTCGTGGCCCCGGTAGTTGATGGCGTTGACGGTGAAGTGGTCCCAGCCGATGTCCACCGGCCAGAGCTCGACCTTGCCGTCCGAGCGCGGGCGCAGGCCCATGACGTCCTCGATGACCGTCCAGTTGCTGCTGCCCAGGATCGTGTGGTGGATCCAGGAGCGGTAGCCGATGGTCTTGGTCGCGGGGTTCCAGTCGGCCCAGAACTCGTTGGCGTCGGGGTAGCGGGTGTCGCCGCCGACGTACTGCGACCAGGCGTTCCAGTACAGGAGCTGCTTGTACTGGTCGGCGGTGATGTACGGCGAGGTGTACTGCCGCAGCGCCTTGGAGAACAGCGCGAAGTTCCGGGTGGAGTTGATCTGCGAGAAGTTGTTGGAGCCGGGGTTCCCGGCCTCTGCGGCCTCCGCCTTGTCCTTCTGGTTAGCCGTATATGCCGGGAATATCGGATATTCCGCGGGGTCGGTCCACAGGCGCAGCGCCTCCCGGTACTTCGGGTCGTCCGTCGGCACGAGCCCGGTCGCGTACGGGATGTAGTTGTTCGACTCCTTCCACGGGATCAGGTTGCCCGTCTGGAGGTCGCGGTGCTTGAACAGCTTGTTCTGCTCGTCCCAGAGCAGCGTGAGGATGCCGTTCTTGACCTGGTCGGCCACGCCGCGCATCTCGGTCGCCTTCGCGGAGTCGCCCACCAGCTCGTACGCCTGCGCCGCCGCCATCGCGTTGGCGTAGACGTAGGCGCCTTCGAGCCGCTCGTTGGCCCGTTCGTAGTAGTGGAACGACACCGCGTCGGCGTCGTTGCCGGTCATGTACTCCCGCTCGTACTCGATGACCCCGTTCTTGTTGGAGTCGTACGCGTTGAGCTGGCCGTACACGTCCTTCTCTGCGTAGCGGGCGAGGTTGCGCAGGATCGACGGCTGCCCGCCGTGGATCTGGTAGCTCTCCAGTGCCGCGGCCGAGATGTACTGCGTGTAGCTGTTCGACCAGTTCTCGGGGTCGCCCGGGTTGTCGGTGTACTTCGAGTTGCGTGAGACCTCGCCCGCCGACACCCACGGTCCGTACGAGTAGATCGGGTCCCGCAGGTACTTGAGGTCCTGCACGAACATCGGCACGGTCAGCACGATCGCGTTGTTGTAGCCCAGCGCCCCCTCGACCGAGGTCGGGAACTGGAAGTCGTTCCCGGGGATGTCGGCGTCGAGGAAGTTGAAGCGCATGAGCCACCAGCGGTAGTACACGAACTTCTTGATGTTCTCGTCGGGCACGTCGATGTAGGGCAGGTTCTCGGCCCACCAGGCGTTGTAGTCCTGGAGCTGGCGGCGCAGCGCGTCCTGCGGCGAGCGTCCCTTGTAGCCGTCGTACTCGGCCCGCGAGCCGGCGAGCTCCTCGGTGGCGAAGCCCATCTGCACCTTGGCCCGCACGGTCTTGCCCGGCTCGACCGTCACCGAGCCCTTCAGCGTGCCGTCGGAGACCTTCAGCCCGTCACCGCTGAGCCGGGGGAAGATCGTGGTCAGCCTGTTCTTGGCGAACACGGTGCCGGTCAGCTCCCGGTCGCCGTCGGCCGTCCTGGTGTAGGGCGAGGTCACGGTGATCGGCACAGAACGCGACGCGGATCCCGTGTTGGTGATCTCCAGCGTCGTCACGGCCACGTTCTCGCGCGTGATGAACTTCTTCACCCCGACCGAGAGCCCGTCGCCCGTGTACTGTCCGGTCCAGTGGCTGGGCATCTGCATCCGCTTGGCGACGTCCTCGGCGAGCTCGCTGCCCAGCGAGATCTCGTACGCGCCGCGGTTGTCGATGCTCTCCCAATAGGCCGCGTACCCGCCGAACCCGATGACCGACGGATCGTGCTCCTTCATGAACAGCGCCCGCCCGCGCGACATCAACCACGGGCCCGCCGGATCGTCGCCAGGCCGGGCCAGCATGCGGTCGATCCAGTACGAGTCGCCGCCCTTCTCCTTCTTGTAGATCTCCGCCATCATCTTGCGCGAGTCGTACGCCACGGGCTCGGCGGGCACGGGATCGGCGCCGGTGAACACCGGCATGCCGAGGCTGTCCTCCGCGGCGTACGAGGGTGACGCGGCTAGCGAAGCTGTGAGCGCTAACACAGCTAAGCACACCAACGGTTTACGCACTTGCCTCTCCTAGATCGGTAGCCAGACACGCATGGTCGCGGGGCCGCGGTTGCCCCACCGGTGGTAGGGCACGAGCCGGAGCCTGACGTCCGCGCCGCTCGCCCGCCCGCCGGAGGCGGGCGCGTACGGCCAGCCGCCGCCGTCGCCGGAGCCCAGCGACGCCTCGACCTCCAGCTCCACGACGCCGTCCGCCTCGTGCTCCACGGGCGGCTGCACCCGCGCGGTCAGGTCGCCGAGCGGCGGCTCGTCGCCCACCGACTCCGCGCAGTAGACCAGCGGCCCCCGCTCCACCGCCGCGCTCCCCCGCAGCGCGTCGATCCGCCGGTCAGGGAACGTCCACCTGGGCGCCATCGGCAGCTCCAGCCGGATCTCGTCACCGGCCCGCCACGGACCCTCGACGTAGGCGTAGCCGGGGTCGACGGGGCGGATCGCCGGGCTCTCCTCCAGCGGCGCCTCCGGCGAGGACGCCGGGACACGCGCGAGCGTCGCGTCCGCGGCCCACGCCGGGACCCGCAGCCCGATCCGGCCCTCGCCGCCCTCCAGCACCCGGACGGTCACCGAGCCGTTCCACGGGTAGCCGGTCTCCACACGCACCGCCAGCCCGCCGTGCCGGATCTCCGACGGCGTGTGGTGGTGGATCTGGATGCCGTCGGCCGACGAGGTCGCGACGTACCCGGGCAGCGAGGCGAGCGTGCGGGCGATGTTGTGCGGGCAGCAGGACACGTCGAACCAGGGCGAGCGCAGCCCGCCCTCGGCTGCGTGGTTGACACCTTCGAGCGGCGTCGCGGGCACCCGCACCTGCAGTGGGTTGGCGTAGAAGAACGACCGGCCGTCCAGCGCCACCCCCGTGGCGAGCACGTTGTACATGGTCCGCTCGGCCAGGTCGGCATACCGGACGTCGCCGGTGGCCAGCAGCAGCCGGTGCGCCAGCATGATGGAGGCGATGCCGGCGCAGGTCTCGTTGTAGGCCCGGTCCGGCGGCAGCTCGTAGTCCTCGCCGAACGACTCGTCGATGTGCCGCGAGCCCATGCCGCCGGTGAGGTGCGTGCGGCGGGCGACCGTGCGCTCCCACTGCGCCTCGACCGCCTTCAGCAGCTCCTGGTCGCCGGTCTCGACGGCCACGTCGACCACGCCGGAGGCCAGGTAGAGCGCGCGTACCGCGTGCCCGCGGAACACCTGCGCCTGCCTGACCGGCATGTCGTCCTGGTAGTAGGCGCGGCCGAAGGGGATGTCGGCGAGCGCGGGGACGCCGCGGCGCTCGACGAAGCGGCGGGCCATCTCCAGGTAGCGTTCGGTGCCGGTGACGCGGTAGAGCTCGACGAGCGCCATCTCGATCTCGGGGTGCCCGCAGGTCTCGGTGCCTTCCATGAAGCGGCGGCAGACGTGGTCCGCGGCCTTGATGGCGACCTGGGTGAGCCGGTCCTCGCCGTGCATGCGCAGCCTGGCGACCCCGGCCTGGATGAGATGGCCGTAGCAGTAGAGCTCGTGGCCCCACTCGAAGTCGGTGTAGCGGCTGCCGGACCAGCGGGTGTTGATGTAGCCGTCGCCCTCCTGCGCCTGGCCCACGGTCTCGGCCAGCGCGGGCAGCCCCGGATGGTCGGCCCAGGCCATGGCCTCCAGCAGCTTGTAGGTCTCCGAGTCGCTGAACTCCCGGCCCCTGCGGGGACGCACCCCACGGAAGTTGGGGATCCAGCCTTCGCGTTCCTCCCATTCCACGCAGTGGGCGATGGTCACCTCGCGGTTGAGCGCCGCCCGGTCGCCCCAGAAGCCGCAGCTCAGCCGTACCTTGTCGAGGCCGAGGGGGGACAGGACGCCCGATGAGGGCAGGACAGGATTAGCCACGCAGAGCTCCTGACATGAATCCGCGCACGTAGTGGCGCTGCAACACGATGAAGAGGATGAGACAGGGGACGGCCATGACCATGACGCCGGCCTGGAGCATGCCGTAGTCGATCGCGCCGAACGTGTGCTGCGTCATGCTGACCACGGCCACCGGCAGGGTGAACGAGGACCCGTCGTTGAGCAGGATGAGCGGTGCGAAGAAGTCGTTCCACGAGGCGAGGAACGCGAACAGGCCCACCGTGATCAGCGCGGGCCGCACGGCGTGCAGCAGGATCCTGGCGAAGGCCCGGAACGTGCCGCACCCGTCCACCAGCGCCGCCTCCTCCAGCTCGCGGGGCAGCGCCTCGAACGCGTTGCGCATCATGAACAGCGCGAACGGCAGCTGGAACATGACGAACACCAGCGACAGGCCGACCAGCGAGTTCTGCAGGCCGAGGTAGCCGAGCAGGACGTAGAGCGGGATCAGGATCGTCGCGTACGGCACCATGAGGATCGCCAGCGTGGCCAGGAACAGCACGTTCTTGCCCGGGAAGTCGAAGCGGGCGAAGCCGTAGCCGCCGAGCGCGGAGATCACCAACGTGCCGGCCACGGTCATCGCCGACACCAGCACGCTGTTGGTCGCGTACGTGCCGAGCCCCTCGCCGAAACGGGCCATCTCCAGGTAGTTCGACGGCTCCTCCATCGAGGCGTAGCCGCTCCACACCAGCGGGAACAGGAACAGCACCGCCAGGGCGGACAGCGTGAGATACCGGCTCATCGCAGCCTCCGCATCATCACCGTGTTGAGCCCGACGAGGGCCACGAGCAGGACGACCGAGAGCGCCGCCGCGCCGCCGAGGTCGAAGCGGAAGAAGGCGTCGCGGTAGACGACCATGACCATCGAGACCGTGCTGTTGTCGGGGCCGCCGTTGGTGAAGACGAAGAACTGGTCGAAGGCCAGCAGCGAGCCGGTGACGCTGAGGATCAGCATCAGCGCGAGGGTGGGGCGCAGCAGCGGCAACGTGATCTTGGTGAACACCTGCCAGCGGTTCGCGCCGTCGCTCCTGGCGGCCTCGTACACCTCGGTCGGGATCGCCTGCAGGCCGGTCAGCAGGATGAGCATGTTGAACCCGGCGAAACGCCACAACACCAGCGCGATCGTGGAGAACAGCGCCATGTTGGGCGTGCCGATCCACTTGACCGGCTCGCTGGTGATGCCCAGCACCTGGAGCATGGGGTCGATGGGGCCGAAGTCGTTGTTCAGCATCCCGTAGAACAGCAGACCGGCGGCGGCGAAGCCGACGGCGCCGGGCAGGAAGAACGCGGTCCTGAAGAAGCCGATGCCCCGCCTGCGGTCCTGCACCAGCAGGGCCAGGCCCAGCGCGACGGCCGACAGCAGGACCGTCGTGATGGCGGTGTACTTCAGCGTGAAGAGGACCGCGTCGATGAAGAGGGGGTTGTCACCGATCTTGAGGTAGTTGTCGGGGGCGTTGAACGTGGCCGGGCCGAGCAGAGGCCAGCGGTTGAGCGACATCCAGACGACCAGCACCAGGGGCGCGAGGAAGAGCACGCCCACGATGACGGCCGTCGGGGCCGCGTAGAGCCACCCCTGGACCTTCCTGCTCCGCCACCGGGCGGACGGCGCGGAGTGAGCCGGCCGCCGCCCGGATCGGGTAATCGTCAAGGTCATTGCTGCAGCGACTTCGTGATCTCGGCGTTGAGCTGGGGGACCTTCGAGGCGTCACCGAACACGGCCTCGCGGGCCAGCCGGAGCCACGGTCCCTGCGGGTCGTTGAAGGTCTGGCCGAAGCGCAGCGCGTACGGCGTCTGGCCCTTGGCCACCAGCGAGTTGATCAGCACCACGCGCGGGTCCTCCGCGGAGTACTTGTTGCTGGCCAGGTCGGTACGCGCGAGCACGTCCTTGTTCTTGGCCATGATCTCGACCTGGGCCTCGTCGGAGACCGTCCAGGACAGGAAGTCCCAGGCCGCGTCGGGGTTCTTGGACGTGGCGGAGATGCCGACGGAGTCACCGCCCACGAACGTCGACTCGCCGCCGTCGGGGCCCGCGATCGGGGTGACGCCGATCTTCATGTCCTTCGGCATCAGGCCGAGCGTGGTGGAGGGCATCGGCATGACGCCGATCTCACCCTTGGGGAAGAAGCCGGTCCAGGTCGGGCCCTGCTCCTCCTTGGCCGTCGGTCCGGTGATCTTCTTCTCGTACAGGTCGCGCCAGATCTTGAACACGTCCGTCATCGCGGCCTGGTCGTTGAGCGACTGGGTGCCCTCGGCGTTCATCACCTGGCCGCCGGCGGCCCAGACCGAGGGCCAGAACGTGAACACGTAGCAGCCGCCGCAGTTGCCGCCGAAGAAGGTGCCGTGGACCTTGCCGTCCTTGCCCAGCTTCTGCTGGATCGTGGTGGCCTGCTGGGCGAACTCCTTCAGGGACTTCGGGCCCTTCTCCGGGTCGAGCCCGGCCTTCTGGTACAGGTCCTTGTTCCAGAACCAGACCGACAGGTCGAGGGTGTGCGGGAGCGTGTACTGCTTCCCGTCGAGCGTGCCGAGCTTCATGTGCGAGGGCGCGAGGCCGTCCTTGAACGACAGCTTGGCGATCCTGTCCGTGACGTCCATGAACAGGCCCTGCGAGGTGTAGTTCGGGACGAAGATGACGTCGGCCGCGAACACGTCGGGGAGCTGCTTGGCACCCGCCGCGGCGGCGATGCGCGGCTGGTAGTTGTCGGTCGGAATGACGGTGAGCTTCACCTGGATGTTCTTGTGACTGCTGTTGTACGCCTGGACCAGCCGCTCGCTCTGCGCCTGGGTGGCGGCGCGGGTCCACATGGTGATCGTCACGGGGCCTTCCGACGGCTTGGCGCTCTCGCCGCCCCCGCTGCCGCAGGCCGCCGCTGTGAGCGCTAACACGCCGAGGAGGGAGATCCCGGCCAGCCTTCGTCTCATGATGTGCTCCTGGACTTAAAGGTTTTCGGAAACGTAGAAGAAACAAGAGTCCATGTCAATGGGTGCTAGGGTTCTAGGCAGTTCACAGGCGGCCGAAAAGGATTTCGAAACATGGCGAGTAAGCGGGCGACCATCTCAGATGTGGCCTCGCTGGCGGGGGTCTCGATCGCCACGGCGTCCAAAGCACTGAACGGGCGCCAGGACGTGCGGGCGGCCACGCGCGAGCGCGTGCTCGCCGCCGCAGCGGAGCTCTCCTTCCAGCCGAACGCCCTGGCCAGGGGGCTGATCTCGGGGCAGACGCGCACGGTCGGCCTGCTGACCTCCGACAGCGTCGGCCGGTTCGGCATCCCGGTGCTGCTCGGGGCGGAGGACGCCTTCGGCGCCGGCGAGATGGCCGTGCTGCTGTGCGACGCGCGGGGCGACGCGATCAGGGAGCAGCACCATGTGCGCGCGCTGCTGTCACGCCGCGTGGACGGGCTGATCGTGGTGGGCGAGAGCACGAACCCGCGGCCGTCGGTGAGCAAGGACCTGCCGATCCCGGTCGTGTACGCCTACGGGCCGTCGGAGGACCCGTCGGACGTGTCGTTCGTGCCGGACGACGTGGGCGCGGCGGCCATGGCCGTCAACCACCTGCTGGCCATGGGCCGCCGCAGGATCGCGCACATCACCGGCCCGACGCACTACAAGGCGACCCGCGACCGCGAGGCGGGCCTGCGCCAGGCGCTCGAGGAGGCGGGCGTGGCACAGGCCGGGCAGACGCTGACGGGGCCGTGGTCGCAGCGCTGGGGGCGGCACGCGGCCGAGATGCTGCTGATGGCCGAGCCGGAGATCGACGCGGTGTTCTGCGGAAGCGACCAGATCGCGGCCGGTTTCGTGGAGACGGCCAGGGAACGCGGGCGCCGGATGCCTGACGACATCGCGGTGGTCGGCTACGACAACTGGGAGGTGCTCTCCACGGAGACCCGGCCGGCGCTGACCACGGTGGACATGAACCTCGAGGTCCTGGGCAGGACGGCCGCCCAGCACCTCTTCGCCGCCATCGACGGCAAGGCGACGCCGGGGGTGCACAAGATGCCCTGCCAGCTCGTGATCCGCGACTCCACCTCCCCGCCGGGCATCTCCTGACCTCTCAGCCGGCTCAGGGGCAGCGTACGACCATCCCCGCGTAGGACAGGTTTCCGCCGAAGCCGAACAGGAGCATCGGTGCCCCGCGCCGGATCTCGCCTCGCTCCAGCAGCTTCGACAGTGCCAGCGGCACGCTCGCGGCCGAGGTGTTCCCCGACTCCACGACGTCACGCGCCACGATCGCGTTGACCGCGCCCAGCTTGGCCGCGATGGGCTCGATGATGCGCAGGTTCGCCTGGTGGAAGACCACCGCCGCCAGGTCCTCTGGCCGTACGCCGCCGCGCTCGCACGCCCGGCGGGCGATGTCGGGGAGCTGGGTGGTGGCCCACCGGTAGACGGTCTGCCCGTCCTGGGCGAAGCGGGTCGGGGTGCCCTCGATGCGTACGGCGGTGCCCAGCTCCGGCGCGGAGCCCCACACCACCGGGCCGATCTCCGCCTCGGCAGCCGCGCTGACCACGGCCGCCCCCGCCCCGTCGCCGGTCAGCACGCACGTGGTCCGGTCGGTCCAGTCGGTGACCGCCGTCATCTTGTCCGCCCCCACGACCAGGGCGTTCGTGGCCGCCCCCGCGCGGATGGCGTGGTCGGCCGTTGCCAGGGCGTGGGTGAAGCCTGAGCACGACACGCCGACGTCCATCAGGGCCGCGGCGGGCACGCCGAGCTTGGCGGCGACGCGGGAGGCTACGTTGGGGGCACGCTCGGTCTGCGTACAGGTGGCGATGAGCAGGAGGTCGATGTCGGCGGCGTCCAGGCCGCTCGCCGCCAGGGCCTTGGCGGCGGCGTGCCCGGCCAGGTCGGCCACGCTCTCCTCGGGCCCGGCCACATGTCTGGTACGGATGCCGACCCGCTTGCTGATCCACTCGTCGCTGGTGTCCACCATGGCCGCCAAATCCCCATTTGTCAGGATTTTTGCTGGTTGATAGTGGCCTGTGGCGACAAGTCGTGATCCGTTCATGGGTCGGACTATAGCAACCGAACGTTCGGACGCTAAAGTAGCCGGCATGAGCCCGCGTAAGTCAGTCGCCGAAGCCCTCGGCACGCGTGCGGCCATCCTCGACCGCTCGGTCGCCATCGCCTCCGCCGAGGGGCTCGAGGGGCTGACCATCGGCCGCCTCGCCGGCGAGCTGGGCATGAGCAAGTCAGGCGTGCTGGGGCACTTCGGCTCCAAGGAGGCGTTGCAGCTCGCGGTCCTCGACCGTGCCGGGGAGGTCTTCCGCGCCGAGGTCTGGGAGCCCGCCCGGCCCACCGAGCCCGGGCTGTCCCGGCTGCGGGTGCTCTGCGAGGCGTGGATCTCCTACCTGGAACGCCGGGTCTTCCCCGGTGGATGCTTCTTCATGGCCGCGGCGCACGAGTTCGACGGCAGGCCGGGGCCGGTGCGGGACGCGGTCGAGTCCCGGTTCGACGTCTGGCGCGAGCGGCTGCGCAAGGAGGCCCGGCGCGCGGTGGACGCAGGCGACCTGCCGGAGTGGACGGATCCCGATCAGCTCGTGTTCGAACTGCTGGGCATGGCCATGGCCCTGAACCACGCCATCCAGCTGCACCGCGACCCGCGGGCACCGGACCGCGCCCGCCGCGCCGTACAAGCCCGCCTGAGCCCGGATCTCTGAATCCAGGGCGACACCCCACGGCGGGACGCATCCGCGGAAATCCGATGGCAGCGTTGTACACCCGGTCGCGTGCTCCGTGAGGGCGACCGGGGAGCCGGGTCGTGTGCTAGGCGCCCGCCGACAGCCGCTCGAAGAGGGCCACCGCCGCCTTCCGGACCTCGTCCGGAGCAACCCCGTCCAGCGTCTCCCTGGCGTGCGAGATGTCGCGGGTGGTGGCAAGCGTGATGGCCACGGACGAGGCGGCGGCGTGGTCGATCGATCCCGTCGGGGCGGCGTCGGCCAGTTCCTGAGCGCTCGCGGCGAGGTCGAGGTTGTCTCTCAACGGATCTCCTCGGATGAAGACGGTTCGGCCCATTGCATCATTTGACGTCCTGTCGCATCCACCATTCGGTGAATTCCCGGCATCGGCCGTCGGGTACGAACCTGATCACCCACAGGTTACTGTACGTTTTGTCCGGATATGTCGTGACCCCCTGGATAACGCTTACTTCGTCGGTCACGGACACCGGCTGCCACTCGAACCTGGCTTCACCTGGTTTGTCCTGCCGCCCCAGCCACTGCGAGACGATCTCGTCGCGCCCCTCCCACGGCGGGTTGTGCGGCTCGGTGTAGTAAAGGGCGTCCTCGGTGAAGAGGGCGGAGATCTCGTCGGGATCGTTCGAGTTCCAGGCTCGTACGTAGCCCTCGACCCACGGGCGCGGCTCGACCATGCCTACCCTCTCAACGGATCGTGGCCCACGGACATGAGCTCGCGCCGCGACTCGTCGTCCGTCCGCTCGCCCAGGGTCTCGACCAGGTCCACGACCTGCCGCATCACGTCGATGTCGCCCCTGGTGAGGTCGCCCTTCCGCTTGCCCAGGACGTGCAGCACGCCACGCCCCAGCTCGTCGATGCCCAGATCGGGGTCGGACGGGAAACCGTCCTCGTCGGAGGCGTCGGCCAGCAGGTGCACGCGCAGCTCCTCGGAGTTCATGTTCACCAGCCGGTGGAACTCGTCCCACAGCATGTCGGTGTCAAAGCCCTCAGTCATGGTGGCCGCATACCCGCCGAACACTACGTTACGCGCCTCTCTGCGGCAGGACAGGGCTTACGCTGGGCAAACATCCTCACCTTCAGCCGATGCCGTCGGCGAGCCTGGCGATCGTGTCGGCGACGCGCCGCTGCCTGGTCTCCGGCTTCTTGGCGCCCTCGATCTGCAGCACGTACCGCCTCTGGCGCGAGTAGGACAGGCTTTCGAAGAACTTCCTCGCCTCGGGAGCGCGCTCGAGCGCCTCGGCCAGGTCGGCGGGCACCTCGACCTCCCGGGGCGCGGTGTCGAGCGCGACCTCCACCTCCACCTCGTCGCCCGCCGACACGCCCGCGCCCTGCCGGTTCTCGGCGCTGAGCGGCAGCAGGAACCGGCCGCCCCTCGGGGCCACAGTGCTGCGGTAGGTGTGGGAGTTGATCGTGACCGTCACGGAGGGCCGCTTGCCGGCGCCGAGCCCCTCGACGACCTCGGCGGGGACCTCGAATCCCGTGGCGGTCTTGCTGCCCAGCTCGATCGTGGTGCGGAACCTCATCGGAAGAACCCCTCCAGCACGGGCGCCAGCGCCGCCGCCTTGACGATGTGGGTCTGGCCTTCGAGCGTACGGTGCTCGGCGTCGGGCAGGAGCTCGGCCAGCGACCTGGCGGCGTTGCGGATCCACGTCTGGCTCTTGCCGCCGTCCATGACGAGCGTGGGCACCTTCACCGAGGCCCAGCTCGACGCCGGGTACGGGGTGCCGTGCTCGTACGGGACCACGAACGCCGCGTCGTACGGGATCGTGTGCGCCACGGCCTTCAGCGAGGACCAGGCGGGCATGAACCGCATCATGGCCACGACCACCGCCGGGAGGCCGACGCCCTTGCGCATGAAGTAGCGGACGGCGTCGGCGCTGCGGCCCTCGGCCACCAGCTCGTCGAGCCGGCGCTGGTAGTCGCCGGGGATGGGTGGCCTGCTGCCGTCCACGATGAACGGCGGCTCGTAGAGCGCGAGCTTCTCGACCGGCACCCCGCTCTCGACGGCCGCCAGCGCCACGGCGGCGCCCGACGACGTGCCGTACAGGCGCACCCCGCCGCCGGTCTCCGCGACCAGCGCGGCCAGGTCCTCGATCTCGCGCTCCGGGGCGTAGGGCTTGGTGTCGCCGCTCTCTCCGCGACCGCGCCGGTCATAGGTGTAGACCGTGAAGCTCGTGGCCAGCGCGGTGGCGAGGTCGGTGTTGATGCTCTGCCCGCGATAGCTCATCGCGCCGTCCACGAGGATGACCGCGGGGCCCTGGCCTGCGCGGGTGTACGCGATGGAGGTGCCGTCCGCCGAGATGACCTTGCTCATGATGTCCTCCCTCTCCCTGGGATGACTGTAGTTGCCGACAAAAAAATTTGTCAAGACTCCACCCGCGAGCCTGGTCACGGTTCGTGTGATTTCCGATCTCGTTTAGGTATAGGCGTACTCAGGCGTTCTGCCCCGAACTCCGTCATGGTGGAGCCGCCTCTGCGCGGGGGACGCGGGGGCGGCTTCACGGAACGTGCCGCGAAGGAGGGGACGGCACGTGCCGCGGGTCGGACCGGGCGGTCTGCCAGCCGCCTGCCTCCGGCCCGCGGCACGCGCCGCAACGCACCCGGCTCGGGCCGCGTGGGGGGAACCTGAAGGTCTACGTCGGCTGAGGAGCGGGGCCGGTGCTGCCGCGCGGCGTGAGGACGGCTACCTGGTCCTCGAAGGGGGGCACGCTCTCGCCCGCGATCAGCGCGAGCAGCCTTTGGGCGGCGTGCGCCCCGTATGCCGGGATGTCGCGGGTGAGCGCCGTCAGCGGCGGCCGGACGACCTGGGCGAGCGGCGAGTCGTCCCAGGCCACGATGGACAGGTCGCGCGGCACCTCCACCCGCATCTCCTGGGCGACGGACATGCCTGCCACGGCCATGATGTCGTTGTCGTAGACGATCGCCGTGGGCCGGTGGGGGGAGCTGAGCAGCCGCCTGGTGGCCCTGGCGCCCTCCTCGCCGGTGTAGTCGGTGTGCACGGTGACGTGTTCGGCCACGCCCTCGCACGCCTGGGCGAACGCCTGGTCGCGTACGGTCGTGTGCACCAGCTCGGGCAGCCCGGCCACCCGCGCGATGCGGCGGTGGCCCAGCGCCATCAGGTAGCCGACGGTCTCGCGCACCGCCTCGCCGTCATCGGACCAGATGGCCGAGAGCGAGCCCGACTCCGAGGGGTGGCCGATGACCACGACCGGCATGCCGAGCTGCTCCAGCTCGCTCACCCGGGTGTCTGAATAGTGGAGATCGACGAGGAACACGCCGTCGATCCGGCTCTCGCCCCACCAGCGCCGGTAGACCTCGCTCTCCTGCTCGTGGCTCGTGACGACCTGGAGCAGCAGCGCGTACGAGCGGTCGGCGAGCACGCCCTCGATGCCGCTGATCAGCTCCATGAAGAACGGCTCGACGCCAAGGATGCGCGCGGGACGGCAGAGCGCGAGGCCGACGCAGTTGGCCCTGGCGCCGTTGAGTGCGCGCGCCGCGCTGTTGGGCCGCCAGCCGATCTCCTCGGCGATGGCCACGATCCTGGCCCGTGTCGCGGCCGACACCCCCGGCTGCCCGTTGAGCGCGTAGGAGACCGCCACCTTTGACACCCCGGCCCGGCTGGCGATGTCGGCGATCGTGGGTCGCTTCACGGTCTCCCCTTCTGAACCGGATAACCCTCATACTCTAGGCCACCCCTTCCGGTAAGGGAATTAACCGCTTAAGCCACGTGCCACGGCTTGGCTTCCTCGGTCTCGCTGGCCTGGCCTGCCACGCGCAGCGCGTACGTGGGCCGCTCCGCCCCCGGCACGGGTCCGAGGTACGTGTGCCCGGTCAGGTGGCACCAGGCGGGCAGGTCGACGGGCGCGGCGGGATCGGCGGCGATCAGGTGGATCACGGCTCCTGGACCGGCCGTGCGCACGTGCCCGCGCAGCTCGATGAGCAGCTGCACGCAGAGCTTGTCGCCACCGTCCACGACTAGATCAGGCATACACCCAGGAAACCACCAAACTTCACGAACCGGGGACGTTCCCCAGGTGGCCCACGAGCTTCTCGATCTCCCGCGCGTAGTGCTCGGCGAACTCCGGCGAGGCCGGGTCCAGGTCCCACACGGCCCGGACGAGCTGCGGGAAGGAGATGCCCGCCGCCGCCATGGAGAACAGCGCCACCAGCACCGCCGCCGGGTCGAGGTCCGCGGGGAGCTCCCCGTCCCGCTGGCGCTGCCGCAGGTGCTCGAGATCCCTGCGTACGTCCTCGACGAACGCGGGGTCGGGCGGGGCGTCGTCGGTGAGGCCCTCCCAGAGCATCAGCCTGCCGTAGTCGCGGCGCTCGGCGTTGCCCCGCACGTATCCGGCGGCCAGCGCGCCGAGCGAGGACGAGCGGTCGGCGAACGCGCTCTCCTCGGCCTGCCAGCGCCTGGTCAGGGCCTGGTGCAGGCCCTCCTTGCCGCCGAAGTAGTAGGAGATCAGCTGCTTGTTGACCCCGGCCCTGGCGGCGATCTCGCTGACCCGCGCGCCGGCGAACCCCTTGGCCGCGAACTCCTCCAGCGCGGCCTGCAGGATGCGGGCCTTCGTGCGCTCGGGGTCGCGCTGCTTCTCCTCCGGTGCTCGTCTCATGCGGCGGACTTTATCATCCATCCGGATGGTTGACAGAATCATCCAAACGGATGATAGTTGCCGTCATGACACGGAACATCGCGATCATCGGTGGCGGCGTCGGCGGGCTCTGCCTGGCCCAAGGACTGCGCAAGGCGGGCCTCGACGTGACCGTCTACGAGCGGGACACAACCCCGGCGGACCGGCTGCAGGGCTACCGTGTGCACATCGACCCGGACGGCGCCCGCGCGCTGCACGACTGCCTGCCCCCGCATCTGTGGCGGGCCTTCCTCGACACGACCGGCCACAGCGGCCAGGACTTCGGCTTCCTCACCGAGCGGCTGGAGCTGCTCACGCTGCTCGAGACACCCAAGGCGACCGACCCTGCCGACGACCATCACTCGGTCAGCCGCATCACGCTCAGGCAGGTGCTGCTGTCGGGGCTCGACGACGTCGTGCGGTTCGGCAAGTCGTACGAGAGGTACGAGCGGCTCCCCGACGGGCGGGTCGAGCTGTTCTTCGCGGACGGCACCAGCGAGAGCGCGGACATCGTGGTCGGCGCGGACGGCGGGAACTCGCGGGTGCGCAGGCAGTACCTGCCCCACGCCGAGCGGGTGGAGACCGGGATCACGACGGTGGCCGGCAAGTTCCCGCTCACCGAAGAGACCAGGAAGCTCGTGGCGCCGCGGCTGACGGACGGGCCGAACAACGTCATCCCGCCGAAGGGCATGGGGCTGTTCACCGCGCCGCACGACCTGCACGGCGAGGTCGCGTACGGCGGGATCGGGGTGACGGAGCAGGCGGGCGCGCTGATGGACAACACCAGCAGCTACATACTGTGGGCGTTCGGCGCGAACGGCTCCCGCTTCCCCGCCGACATTTCCGAAATGTCGGGCGAGCGGCTCAAGGTCACCGTGGCGCGGATGATCGAATCCTGGGACCCCGACCTGCGCAGGCTGGTCGACATGTCGCACCCCGACACGGTCACCCTGCTGCCGATCCGCACCTCCGTCCCGATCGCCCCCTGGCCGGCCACGAACATCACCCTGCTCGGCGACGCCATCCACAGCATGACGCCGATGCGCGGCATCGGCGCGAACACCGCGCTCCGCGACGCCCGCCTGCTCTGCCAGGCTCTCACCGGCTCGATCTCGATCGAGGCCATCGCGGACTACGAGGCCCAGATGCGCGAGTACGGCTTCGCCGCGGTCCGCGACTCGCTGCGGGCGGCCGAGCAGTTCGTCGGCGAAAGCCGGGTGGCGCGAGCAGGGTTCAAGATCTTCCTCCGGCTGGCGCGGCGCTTCCCCTCGCTGAAGGCCAAGGCGTTCTCCTGACCCCGCCTCGGCTCTTGCGGACATCCCGTTTCCCCTCCGAGGGACCCCCGGCGGAGTGGGGAGGAAAGCGGAGCGCGGTCGTAATGTGGAGTCGGCGTACGCGGGGAGGGTGGGGTGCGGGTCGGGATCCTGGGGCCGCTTCAGGTGGCGGGATGCGAGGTCGGCGGTGCCCGGGTGCGGGCGCTGCTGGTGCGGCTGGCGCTGGACCCCGGCCGCGTCGTGACCGCCGACCGGCTGATCGACGACCTGTGGCCGGACGAGCCGCCCGCCCATCCCATGGCGGCGCTGCAGTCGCTGGTGTCCAGGGCGCGCAGGGAGGCACCCGGCCTGATCGCGTCCCACCCCGCCGGATACTTGCTCGACGTGCCGCCGGATGAGGTGGACGCGTGGGCGTTCGAGCGGCTCGTACGGGCCGGTGACGTGCACAGGGCGCTGGCGTTGTGGCGGGGCGCGGCGCTGGCTGACGCGTACGAGCTGCCCTTCGCCGAGGCCCCGGCGGCCCGCCTGGAGGAGCTGCGCCGCACCGCCCTGGCCACGAGGATCGCCGGCGACCTCACCGCCGGCAGCGGGACCGGGCTGGTGGCCGAGCTGGAGGGGCTGGTCGCCGCTCATCCGTTACGCGAGCCGTTCCATGCCCTGCTGATCCGCGCGCTGGCCGCGAACGGGCGGCGGGCGGAGGCGCTCGACGTCTTCGAACGGACAAGAGCCGCCCTGGCCGCGGAGCTGGGCGTCGATCCCGGACCCGAGCTGCGCGAAGCCCACCTGGAAGCGCTCAAGGACGCCGAGCCGAAGAGCAATCTGCCCGCCCGGCTCACGAGCTTCGTAGGCCGGTCCGAGGACATCTCCCGGCTGAACGGGCTCCTCGACAGTGCCAGGCTGGTCACGCTCGTCGGCCCCGGCGGGGCGGGGAAGACCCGGCTGGCCGTGGAGGTGGCCGCGAAGCTGACGGTGCCGGACGGCGTGTGGCTGGTCGAGCTGGCCGCCGCCACCGACGTACGGGCCGCCGTGGAGAGCGTGCTCAGGACGACCGACCTCACCAGCGCCCTGCGTGGCACCGCGCCCCTGATCGTGCTGGACAACTGCGAGCACGTGATCGAGGACGCCGCCAGGACCGCGCAGTGGCTGCTGTCCGAGGCAGCGGGGCTGAGGATCATCGCCACCAGCAGGGAGCCGCTCGACATCCCTGGCGAGGCGCTGCACCAGGTCCTGCCGCTGCCCGAGGGGAAGGCGGCCGAGCTGTTCGTGGACCGGGCCGCCGCCGCCAGGCCCGACCTCCGGCTGAGGCGGCAGGAGGCCGCGCGGATCTGCCGCGAGCTCGACGGCATCCCGCTGGCCATCGAGCTGGCCGCCGCGCGCCTGCGTACGATGCCGGTGTCCGTGCTGGTCCAGCAGCTCGGCGACCGGCTGGCCTTCCGCGGCGGCCGCACGTCGGAGCCCCGTCACCGCACGCTGCGCGCGGTCATCGACTGGAGCTGGAACCTGCTCTCCGAACGTGAGCGCGAGCTGCTCCGCGGCCTGACGGTGTTCTCGGGCGGCGCCACGTACGAGGCGATCTCCCAGGTCTGCGGCGGCGACCTGGACCTGCTCTCCTCGCTGGTGGACAAGTCGCTCATCGCGGTCTCGGGCGAGCGCTACACGATGCTGGAGACCATCAGGCAGTACGCCGCCGCCGACCTCCCCGCGCTCCGCCAGGCCCACGCCCGCTACTACACCGAGCTGGCCGAGACCGCCGACCCTCACCTGCGGACCGGCGAGCAGCTCAAGTGGCTGGCCGTGCTGGACGCCGAGCAGGGCAACCTGGACGCGGCGCTGCGCCACTCCGACGACCCGCTCAGGCTGATCCTGCCGCGGTTCTGGCCGTGGATCATGCGTGGCAGGCATCGCGAGATCAGCGAGCAGGCCACGTCGGTGCTGCGCAGGGTGGGCGACGACCCGCCGCCTGGCCGGGAGCTGGCGCACGGGATCTGCCAGGTGCTGTCGGGAGCCCCGCCGACCGAGGCGGTGCTCGGGTCCGACCACCCCGCCGCCCTCAACTCGTGGGCGCTGGCCGGGGCCGGCGCGCCCGCCGACGTGGTGCGGCTCACCGAGCGGCAGGCAGCACGGCTGCGCGACCATCCCGACCTGTGGACCAGGTCGGCGGCGCTGCTGGGCGCGGGCATCGTGCGGTTCGAGTACGGGGCGGTGGCCGGGGCCGAGGACCTACTGGAGCCGGCGGTCGACGGGTTCAGGGCCGTCGGGGACCGGTGGGGGCAGTGGGCGGGGCTCTTCTGGCTGTCGCTGGTCGCGGAGAACCGCGGGGACTTCGCCGCGGCGGTCGCCCTGGCCGAGGAGCCGGAGCGGCTGGCCACCGAGCTCTCCGGGCTCGACACGCCGCTCGGGCCGATGACGTTCCTGGTCCGCGTCGGTCAGCTCAAGGCACGCGCGGGCGATCACGCCGGAGCGGCCAGCGCCCTGGAACGGGCCTGGGAGTCGGCCGTACGGTCCGAGGACCGGGCGATCGCCGCCAGGGTCATGCACGCCAGGGCCGAGCTGGCCAGGCGCACCGGCGACCTGGACGAGGCCGCCCGGCTGCTGGAGGCGGCGCTGGCGCTCGACGTCGAGGTGCCGGCCCAGCTCAGGGCGTACATGAACGTCGAGCTCGCCCGGGTGCGCGAGCCCCGCGAGCCGCTGCGCCGGGCGCTGGAGCTGATGACCACGTGCTCCGACAGGACCGCGCGGGCGAGCGTGCTGGAGGGCGTGGCCGAGCACCTGGAGCCGGTGGCGGCGGCTGAGCTGCTCGGCGCCGCCCGGGCGTTGCGCGGGATCGACGAGTCCGCCGATCCCCACGTCAACGAGCTGGCGGGTAAGTGCCTGGCCGCGCTGGGCGAGGACGGCTACCGCGCGGCGTCGGCGAGGGGGGCGGCGATGCCGAACCCCGAGAGGTACGCGTTGAGGCCGCTCTCCTCCCCGTGACAGCCGATGTAGCCGTCGGGGCGGACGAGCATGACGCCCCGCCGGCCGTCGAGCGGCGTGTTCGTCATGGGGATGACGATGCACGGGGGCGCTGCCGGATCTCTGTCAGCCGCTTTCAGGGGCGCAGCCGATGGAACAGCGCCACGCGGGCGCGGTGGTACTCGAGGTCCTCCTCGTCGTGCCGTACCCCCGCGCGCACCGCCTTGTGGAAGTAGGCGTACTCCCTGCGGAGCTTGTGCCTGATGAGCTGGGCCAGCGCCTCCTCGTCCAGCTCTCCGGCGGTGCCGCCCGCCTCGTGGTACGCGGCCACGAACTCCTTGCTCGGCCCGAACTCGTCATCGCCCCATTCGAGCGCCGCCGCCGCCAACTCCACCTCAGGGGCGCCGACGAACGCCTCGTCCCAGTCGAGCACGGCCACGATGTCGCCGTGCCTGGCCAGCGTGTTGCCGGTGTAGTAGTCGCCGTGGAGCGGGTGGCGCAGCGGGTGCCGGGCATGGAACTCCGCCAGCCAGCGGTCCAGCGCGGGATCGCCGAGGTCGAGTGCGTCCTGGGGCGGATCGCCGTAGAGACCGGATTCCTGGAAGGCGGGTACGGGGCGCGGGGCCGGGCGGAACGTGGCCAACGACTCATGCAGCCTGGCCAGCAGCCGTGCCCCCGCCACGCGCTGCGCGGGGACGTCGGAGTCCGGCCATTCGCCCTCGACGTACGGCCAGCAGGAGATCGGGCGGCCCGCCACCGTGATGACCGTCGCCCCGTCAGCGGTGGGAACGGGTGCGACGGCCTCGGGGAGAGTGGTGGCGGCGTGCAGGGCGGTCGCGTGGCACCACTCGGACTCGACGGCGGCACGCCCCGCGGGGCCGACGCGGACGACGTGGCCGTCCAGCCGGTAGGCGGCGGACTCCTCTCCGCCGTGCAGGCGCTCGCCTTCGCCCGTGAACCCCCACGTCAGGGCCACGGCCTCGCGGATCTCGGGGGTCAGCGGGGTCTTCGTGTAGATCACCCTGCCGAACCTACGTGACGCCTTCTTGCTGGAGGCGCTGGAGCAGCACGTCCCGGCGGCGCTCGAGCTGGGCGATCAGCTCTTCCTGCTCGTCCGCCTGACTGATCACGGCCGAGACCTCCATCTGGTCGGTCGCGCCGAAGTCCCGGATCTGGTTGCGCACGTCCTTGTTCTCGGCCTTCAACCGGGCCAGATCCTCTTCGATCTGCCGGAGTTCGTCCTTTGTGCTCATTTACCTGCTCTACCCAGATGCGTCCCGCCGATTACCCCGCACAATGGGAGGCATGCGAAGGCCCTCCACCAGCACGATCGTGTCAATCGTCGTGATCGCGACGACCTTGGTCGGCGTGGCCATCACGTACGCGCTGCGAGGGGAAGCGCAGCCCAACGCCCTCGACCTGGTGCTGCCGATCATCGGCTGCGGCGCGCTGCTGCTGCGGGAGCGCTATCCCGTCGGCGCGCTGATCCTGGTGATGGTGTCCGTCGCCGTGTACTACCGGTACGCGGGGCTCGACGGGCCGCTCGCCGTGCTGCCGTTCGTCGTCCTCTACACCGCGGCCGACCGGGGCCACCTCACCGCGGCCATCGCGGTAGGGGCGGCGTCACTGCTGGGCATGGGTCTCGGCGAGACCGGCGGCGTCAGGCACGTGGACAACAGCCTGTTCCTCATGCTCGCCGGCTGGGAGGTCGCGGCCATCGCGTTCGGCGGCGTCACCCGCAACCGCCGCGCCTACCTGCAGGCGGTCGAGCAGCGTGCGCTCGAGGCCGAGCACAGCAAGGAGGAGGAGGCCAGGCGGCGGGCGAGCGAGGAGCGGCTGCGGATCGCGCGCGAGCTGCACGACGTGCTCGGGCACAACATCTCCATGATCAACGTGCAGGCCGCGGCGGCGCTGCACGGGTTGAAGAAGCGGCCGGAGGACGCCGAGACGGCGCTACGGACGATCAAGGACACCAGCAAGGAGACGCTGCGCGAGCTGCGGACCACGCTGGGCGTGCTGCGCCAGGTGGACGAGGACGCGCCGACCTCGCCCCCCGACAGCCTGTCGCGAGTGGACGCGCTGGTCGCGGCTTCGGGGCTGGAGGTGCGTACGGAGCTGTCCGGGCCGCTCGACGCCGTGCCGACCGAGGTGGACCTGGCCGCCGCACGCATCGTGCGGGAAGCGCTGACCAACGTCTCCCGCCATTCCGGCACGACCCAGGCTACGCTCACGATCAACAACGCGTCCGGAAATATCGTGATCTGCGTGGAGGATGATGGGCCGGGCGCCACGTACGACGAAGGCAGCGGCTTCGGCCTGCAGGGCATGCGCGAGCGCGCCACCGCGCTCGGCGGCACTCTGGAGGCCGGCCCCCGCGCCGAGGGCGGCTTCCGCGTGGTCGCCCACCTGCCACTGAACCTGCCATCGAACGGGGCCGGATGATCCGCGTACTGCTCGCCGACGACCAGACCCTGGTACGGGCCGGATTCCGGTCCATACTCAGCGACGAGGACGACTTCGAGGTCGTCGCCGAGGCCGCCAACGGCGCGGCGGCCGTGACCGCGGCCCGCGAGCACCGGCCCGACGTGGTGCTCATGGACATCCGCATGCCGGAGCTCGACGGCCTGGAGGCCACCCGCCAGATCACCGGCGATCCGCGGCTCGAGGGCGTCAAGGTGATCATCCTGACCACGTTCGACCTGGACGACTACGTCTACGCCGCGCTGCGCGCCGGTGCGAGCGGCTTCCTGGTCAAGGACACCGAGCCGGCCGAGCTGATCCACGCGGTCAGGGTCGTGGCCAGAGGCGACGCGCTGATCGCCCCGTCGATCACGCGGCGGCTGATCGCCGAGTTCGCGGACCGGGTCAAGCGCCCCGACCCCGGCCCGGAGCTGAACGCGCTCACCGAGCGCGAGCGCGAGGTCATGACGCTGGTGGCCGGTGGCCTGTCGAACGACGAGATCGCGGCCCACCTCGTGCTCAGCCCCGCGACGGCGAAGACGCACGTCAGCCGCATCATGACCAAGCTGTCGGTACGTGACAGGGCACAGCTCGTGATCATCGCGTACGAGGCCGGCATGATCGTCCCGGGCTGGGTTACACCCTGAGTCGTACGCCCGCCGATCTCATGCGACCAGAGATGTACGGCAGGTTGCCGCCCGGGCATGACGCGGCGGGTGGAGCCGTACCGGGAATCTCGGACCATGGACACCGTGGACCTGGCCCGCCTGCAGTTCGCGCTCACGGCGGGCGCGCACTTCCTCTTCGTGGCGCTGACGCTCGGCCTGGCGACGCTGGTCGCCGCGATCCAGACCTGGGCCACCTTCAGCGGCAACCCCGTGCACCTGCGGATGACGCGGTTCTGGGGCCAGCTCTACATCATCAACTACGCGATGGGCATCGTCACCGGGCTGGTGATGGAGTTCCAGCTCGGGCTGTCGTGGAGCGGGCTCACGGAGTACGCGGGCAACGTCTTCGGGTCGGCGCTGGCGATCGAGACGCTGGTGGCGTTCTTCGTCGAGTCCACGTTCCTGGGCCTGTGGATCTTCGGCTGGGACCGGCTGAACCGGTGGGCGCACCTGGCGCTGATCTGGATCGTGACGCTGACCGCGTACGCGTCGGCGTTCTGGATCATGGTCGCGAACGGCTTCCTGCAGCACCCGATCGGCCACGTGGTGGACGGCGGCGTGCTGCGGCTGGCGGACTTCGGGGCGATGGTGGCCAACCCGGCGGCACTGTCGGCGTTCGGCCACGTCATGGGCGGCGCGATGGTCACCGGCGGGTTCTTCATGGCCGGGGTGAGCGCGTACCACCTGCGTAAGCGCACCGCAGAGCAGGACTTCTTCCGCAAGTCGCTGCGGATCGGGATCGGGATGGCGGTGCCCGCGCTGTTCGTCACCGCGACGTTCGGCGGGCTCGGGTTCGAGACGCTGCAACCGTCCAAGGCGGCGGCGTGGTCCGGCTCCGCTGCCGAGAGGGCGGCGATCCAGGCGCAGATGGAGGCCACCCACGGAGCCGGCGACTACCTGCCGCCGGTGGACACCGTGCAAGCCGCAGGCATCACCATGCTGATGCTCTGGATGGTGATGACGGTGGTCGCGTCGCTGAGCGCCCTGCTCGTGCTCTTCCGTCCGGCCGTGCGCGGGTTCAGGCTGTGGCACTGGCTGCTGGCCCTGACGATCCCGGTCCCGTTCGTGACCATGCTGGCCGGCTGGGTCTTCCGCGAGGTGGGGCGCCAGCCGTGGGCCGTGTACGGGCTGCTGAAGACGGCCGACGCGATGTCACCGGTGTCCGCGGCCCAGATGCGCTTCTCCATCATCGCCTTCACCACGGTGTTCGCCGTGCTGATCGCGATCAACTACTGGCTGCTGGCCAGGCACGCCCGCCGCGGGCCCGCCGCCGCGGCGCTGGGCGCCACCGCTGCCTCCCCCGCCCCCGCCCCCGCCCTTTCCCTCTGAGGAGCCGTCGTGACTCCACCCACCGCTGGAGCGGCGGGCTTCCTGCGTCAGTGGCTAGGCCGCTGCGCAGAGGGCCAGCCCGGCCCTGTTGAGTACGTTAATAGCGCCGACGTGGTCAGCATTGGCGGTAAAGCCGCACGCCGTACATCGGAACTCGGCCTGGGTCTTGCGGTTCTCCGCCGACACATGCCCGCACTGAGGTCGCGGGCAGGTGCGGGAGGTGTTGCGGGCGTCCACTTCGATCACACGGCGACCGGCGCTTTCAGCCTTGTTCGCCAGGATCTGAAGGAACAGCCCCCAACCCGCGTCCAGAATCGATCGGTTGAGCCCTGCTTTGGCCGACGCGCCGTTCGGCAGGAACGCCCCTGCATTGCCGGTGTCAGGCTTGGGTGCGGGCGTCTTGGTCATGCCCGCCATGTTCAACTTCTCGTGGGCGATCACATCGTGATCGCGGATCAGCTCGAGCGCCGCCTTGTAGTGGTGATCGAGCCGCTGGCGCCGTACCTTGGCGTGCAGCTTGGCGACCTTCCGGGCGGCCGCGCGGTGCTTCTTCGTGCGCCGCTTCGTGCGCTTGGGAAAAGTGTCCAGGTGCCGCTGAGCGGCGGCCAGCTCTTCGGCCATCGCTTCGAGGAAGCGCGGGTTCTCCTTCTGCTCACCGTTGGAGTCGGTGAAGAAGCGCACCGTGCCCATGTCGATGCCCACGATGCTGCCGGTCTTGGGCAGCGGCTCGGCTGGTACGTCAACGCAGGCGAGGATGACGTACCAGCGGCGGCCTTCCCGCTTGACGCTGATCGTCTTGACACGGCCTTTGACGGGACGGTGCTGGTGGACACGGATATGCCCGACACCCTGCAACCGCACATAGGTCACGGTCGGGTGGTGGGGCTGGGAATCCCAGCGGCAGCCGTCGCCGTCCTTGGGAAACTCCACGGTGTCGAAGTGGCCAACACCCTTGAATCTGGGGTATCCGGGCTTGTCCCCGGCCTTGACGCGGCGGAAGAACGCGGCGAACGCTTTATCGAGCCGCCGCAGGGTGGCCTGCTGGCTGGAGAACGACCAGCGGGCCTGGTCGAGATCGAATGCCCTGATCTCCTTAAGCTGCGCGGATTGCTCGCCATAGCGGATCGTCGTCTTCGACGGATGACAGTAGGCGTCGCGCCGCTCCTGCAAAGCGGCGTTGTAGAGCGTGCAGTGGTCGGCCAGCATCGCACGCAGTGCCTGCTCCTGATGCGTGGTGGGGCGCAACAGGAACTTGAAGGACCTGTGCACCCCCACCTCCCACATTCAGTAACGAGACAACCACGCTATCGGCTGACACCGACAAAACTCGAAGGGAGGGAGCGCGGAGTGGACCACCGGCTGACGCCGGTGGTCCACTCCGCGCGAACTTGATGGAGATCTTCATCCTGGCCTTCTTCGCGCTCGGCTACCTCGTGCTGGCCGGGGCCGACATCGGGGTCGGCATGGTGCTGCCGTACCTGGGCAGGTCGGCGGACGAGCGGCGCGAGGTGATCGCCGCCATCGCGCCCTTCTTCCTGGGCAACGAGGTCTGGCTGGTGGCCACGGCGGGCGTGCTCGCCGGGCTGTTCCCCGAGCTGGAGGGCACGCTGCTGAGCGGCAACTACACGCTGGTCGTGACGCTGCTCCTGGCGTGGATCGTCCGCGACATGGGCCTGTGGCTGCGCGGACGGGTGCCGGGGCCGCGGTGGCAGGCGTTCTGGGACGGCGCGATCGTGGCCGGCAGCTGGGGCCTGGCGCTGAGCTGGGGTGCGCTGCTCAGCCACGTGCTGCTCGGCGTCCGCGCCCCGATCGCCGTGCTGTCCGCCCTGGTGGTGGCCGCCCTGTTCGCCACGCACGGGCTGGCCTTCGCGGCGCTGCGGCTGCGCGGAACCCTCCGGGAGCGGGCCGCCGTGCTGTCGGGCGGTGCGGGCGAGGCCCGCACCTACGCGCTGACGGCCGCCACGCTCCTCGCGGTGGGCGTGCTGGCGGGGCTCCGGCTGCCACTGCACCCCGGCACGTCCGGCTCCGTGCTGGTGCCGGTCATCCTGGCACTGATCCCGCTGCTGGTGGCCGCCCAGGGCTGGGTGTGGTGGACGTTCAGGCACCGGGTCACGGGACCTTCCTACCTTTGACTCTTACGCGGTGATGAACTCCCTGATCACCTTCGTGACCTCGGCCGGCCGCTCGTGCAGGACGACGTGGCCGCTGTCCAGCTCGGCGTACTCGCTGCCGGGCAGCGCCGCGTGCAGCGCGCGGGCGTGCTCCACCGGGATCAGGTAGTCCCGGGTGTTGCCGACGACCAGCGTGGGAGCCGTGATCTTCGGCAGCAGGTCTCTGATGTCGATGCGGAGGTCCAGCTCGATCTGTCTCAGCGTCCCGTGCGGGGGCTCGCCGGCCATGAGGGCCTCGGCGCCGGCTTCTGCCACGTACTCGGGGCTGAAACCCACCAGCGGGCCGTACGCGGCGAAGCTCTCCGGGTCGGTGGCCGCGAGCTTGGCCCATGTCCGCAGGCCGAGACGGAGCCGGGAGTCCGCCGCGTGCGTCCAGCCGGCGATCAGGACCAGGCGCCTGACCAGATCGGGATGCTCGGCCGCGACCGCCACGGCCACGGCGGCGCCCAGCGAGAAGCCGACCAGGTCGGACGGGCCCTCGAACGTGGCCGCGACCTGGCCGGCGAGCAGGTCGAGCGTGAGGTCGCCGCCGGAGTCCGCGGTCTGGCCGCTGCCCGCGTAGTCGGGGGTGATGACGGTGCGGATGTCGGCGAGTCCCGGCACGAGGTGGGCGTAGTTCGTTACGGCGTCGCCGCCGGTGCCGTGGACCATGACCAGGCCGGGTCCGCTGCCCTCCCGGCGGTAGTGGACCTGGCCCGAGCTGTGGGTGATGGTGGGCATGCGCGTCTCCTAGAGGTTTCCGCCGCCGGTGGCGTCGATGGTGCTGCCGGTGATGAAGCTCGCCTCCGGCGAGGCGACGAACGCCACCGCGTTCGCGATCTCGTCCACCTGGCCGATCCGGTTGAGCGCGTGCCTGCCGGCCGCGTACGCCTCCGCCTCCGGGTCACCGCGCAGCCAGCCGGCGTTGACGTCTGTGTCGATGATGCCGGGCGCGACGTTGTTGACCGTGATGCCGCGCGGTCCCAGCTCCTTGGCCAGCGCCAGCGTGAACACCTGCACGGCGCCCTTGGTCATCGCGTACGCGATCCCCTCAGGGAAGGCGATGCGCGCCACGCCCGAGGTGATGTTGACGATCCTGCCGTGGTCGGGGATCAGCGGCAGCAGCTGCTGGGTGAGGAAGAACAGCCCCTTGACGTTGACCGCGAACACCCGGTCGTAAGCCTCGGGCGTCTCCTCCGCGATGGGCTTGGACATGCCGATGCCCGCATTGTTGACCAGCACGTCCAGGACGGCCGTCGCGCTTCTCAGCCGCTCCGCGAGCCGGTGCACGTCCTCCTGCCGTCCCAGGTCGGCCTGTACGGCGAACGCGCTGCCACCCTCCTGCTCGATCAGGCCGACGACCTCCTTGGCGGCCGTCTCATCCGTGGCGTAGTTGACGGCCACGCGGAAGCCGTCCCTGGCCAGGCGCAACGCGATGGCGCGGCCGATCCCCCTGCTGGATCCCGTCACGAGGGCAGTCTTCATCCCTGTCGCACCTTTCTTTAGCGATCGATACAGAACCATAACATAGCGATCGCTATAGAATGCTTGGCATGGCCAGACAACGGGCGTTCGACAAGGAGGCGGCGCTGGAGCGGGCGCTGCTCACGTTCTGGCGGCACGGCTACGAGGCGACCTCGGTCGCCGAGCTGACCGCCGTCATGGGGATCAGACCGCCCAGCCTGTACGCGGCCTTCGGGGACAAGCGGCGGCTGTTCGAGGAGGCGGTGCGGCGTTACCAGGAGACGTACGGGGCTTTCACGACACGGGCGCTCGCCGAGGAGGCGACGGGGCGTGCGGCCATCGAACGGGTGCTCCGGGAGTCGGCCGCCGAGTACGCGAGCGACTCCCATCCGGCGGGGTGCCTGATCATCACGGCCGCGGTGAACTGCGGGCCCGAGTCGGCCGAGGTCCAGGAGTTGCTGCGGGGGTTCAGGGAGGCCGCCAAGGCGGCGCTGAAGGCGCGGATCGACGAGGACCTGGCCGCCGGGCGGCTCCCCGCGGACACGGACACGGCGGGGCTGGCGACGTTCTACGCGGCGGTGATCCAGGGCATGTCCACGCAGTCCTGCGACGGCGCCTCCCACGCGGACCTCCTCCGCGTCGCCACCCTCGCCATGTCCGCCTGGCCCGCCACGCCCTCACCCTGACCCCGCGCGGGTCACAGGGATTTGACCGAGGCGTCCTCCGGAGGGATCTGCGGGGGTGAGGCGCGCAACCAGCGGCAGCCGTGCGGGTCCAGCGGGACCCGTACCGAGCCGTCCGCCGAGACCTCCAGCGTGCCGTCCACCAGGAGGTCCGTGAGGTGGTACCCCTCTAATCCCTCCAGCGTCAGCTCCACGTCCCTGGCCGTGTCGCACAGGTTGTGCGTGACCACCACCGTGGCCTCGTCGGCGTCGCAGCGGTGGGCGAGGACCGCGCGGTGGCCGGTCTCCAGCACCGTGTGGCGGCCCCACGCCAGCTCCGGGCACTCGCGGTAGCGCTCGATCAGCAGCTGGAACCAGCGCAGCAGCGAGTTCACGTCCCGCTTCTGGTCGGCCACGTTCACCCGGTCGGGCGCGAAGGAGCCCTCCGGGATCTCGCGTACCGGCGAGCCTTGGGTGAACCCGCCGTCCGCCGACCACTGCATGGGGATGCGGACCGCCATGCGGCCCTCCTCGTCGAGGTTCTCCCCCATGCCGATCTCCTCGCCGTAGAAGATCACGGGCGTGCCCGGCAGCGAGAACAGCAGGCTGTAGGCCATCTTGATGCGCCGCAGATCCCCGCCGAACATGCTCGGCAGGCGACGGCGCAGGCCCCTGCCGTAGATCTGCATGTCCGCACGCGGCCCGAACGCCTCGAAGACCTCTTGCCGCTCCTCCTCCGTGAGCTTGTCGAGGGTGAGCTCGTCGTGGTTGCGCAGGAACATGGCCCACTGGCAGTCCTTGGGCGGCTGGGGGCGCTCGCGCAGGGCGCGGGCGAGGGGCGTGGCGTCGTTGCGGGCCATCGACAACCAGGCGTTCTGCATGCCGACGAAGTCGAAGCACATGGTGAGCTGGTCGCCGAGGCCGTCGCCGAAGTATGAGATCAGGTCCTTGTACGGGACGTTGACCTCGCCCAGCAGGATCGACCCGCCCTTGCGCCGCGTCATGAACGCCCGCAGGTCCGCCAGGAACTCGTGCGGGTTCGCCAGCTTCGGGTTGACGTTCTCGATGAGGAACGGCACCGCGTCCACCCTGAACCCGGCCAGCCCGAGCTCCATCCAGAAGCCGAGTATGCGCGCGATCTCGTCCCTGACCTCGGGGTTGCCGACGTTCAGGTCCGGCTGGTGCCGGTAGAAGCTGTGCAGGTAGTACTGTCCCGACCCCTCGTCGTACTCCCAGACGCTGTTCTCCTTGTCGGGGAAGACGATCTGTGAGGGGTCGTCCGGCTCGGGGGTGTCGGACCAGACGTACCAGTCGCGCATGGGCGAGTCCCTGCTCGACCTGGCCTCGACGAACCAGGGGTGCTGGTCCGACGTGTGGTTGACGACGAGGTCCGCGATCACCCGCAGCCCGCGGTCGTGGGCGGTGCGCATGAACTCCACGAAGTCGCCCAGCGTGCCCAGACGCGGGTCGACGCTGTAGAAGTCGGTGACGTCGTACCCGTCGTCCCTGTTGGGGGTGGGGAAGAACGGCATGAGCCAGAGGCACGTCACGCCCAGCCTCGCGAGGTAGTCGATCTGCTGCGTCAGGCCGCGGAAGTCGCCCACGCCGTCGCCGTTGCCGTCCTTGAACGTCTCCACGTCGAGGCAGTAGACGACGGCGTTCTTGTACCAGACATCAGAGGTATAGGTCAGACGCATAGGCAGGCGCTACCCCGGACACGGGCATCCGAACGACCAGGCCCTCATCAAAATAATGGCCAGGAAAATTGAGTAGCGGGGTGCTCAGGTCGTTGCTCGCGGACCCGCCCACAATGATGGTTCAGCTGTCCCGCCCATAAACCATTACAAAGGAGGGATACCATGCGCAGGCCCTTGGCAAAACCGTACGTTTTCCTGGTCGCTGTCCTCGCTCTGACGGCGGTATGGGCGGTGCCGTCCCCTGCCCGCGCCATCTCCGGCAATCATCCTCTTGCCGTGGTGCTGTGCAAATTCACGGACCAGCAGGACGAGCCCCACAATGTGGCCTACTACGAGGACATGTTCTCCCAGAGTGGAGCCGGGAAGAAAGGCGTGTTCGACTATTGGAAGGATGTCTCTTACGGCAACCTCGACCTCACCGGCACAATCGTGAAGGGCTGGTACACGGCGGACAAGACCGTGGCCGAGTTCAATGTGCTGAATCGGGCCAGCCAGATAGACGTGTGCGCGTCCAAGGCCGACCCCGACATCGCCTTCGAGGACTTCGCGGGCGTGGTGGTCCTCACGAACCACACCAACCTGAACGGGCCCCTGTTCGGGGGCGGGCCGCCCACGCAGATCGGCGGGAAGACGTACCCCGCGCTCGGCAGGATGGCCGCGGAAGAGGACCAGGCCCTCTCCGGCATCCTGCACGAGACCGGGCACTCATTCGGGCTGGACCACTCCCGTAAGCTCTCCACCTCCACCTCGCATTACAACGACAAGTACGACGTGATGAGCTGCTTCGGGTGTTACACGACCCCCAAGCATTCCTATCAAGGAGATGGCGGGCCGGGGCTGAACGCGGTCATGCTCGAAATCGCGCAATGGTTGCCGCCGAACCGCGTCTCGACCTTCGACAACAACCAATGCCGGCAGCAGACCTACACCATGGCCGCCCTGAACCATCCCGAGGCCGGCGGCCCTCTTGAGCTGCGGATCCCGGCGAGCGTGAGCATTCCCAACGCGGCGGACGCCAGTGGGCAGACCACGTCGACGACCACGAGTGACTACTACACGGTCGAGCTGCGGTCGAAGTCGGGCTGGGATCAGGGCATTCCCCAAGACGCGTTCGTCCTGCATCTGAAGGGCCAGGACAACATCTCGTACTGGGTGGACGCGGCGGGCGGGATGACCGCGGGAAAGGTCTACGCGGACGCCGCGCAGAAGGCTTATGTGGCGGTCAACTCCATCGACCCGACCCCGGCATCCACAGGCGTCGTGACGCTCGCCTCGTGCAAGATCAACGCGAAACTCGCCTACTCCGGGCCCACCAGCGGCGACTACCATGACCCGGTCACCCTGACCGCCGATCTGGCGGTGGACCCCAGCGCCGCCCCGATCCCCAACGCCCGGGTCAACCTGTCGCTCGGCTCGCAGAGCTGCTCCGACGTCACTGACGTATCCGGGCGGGCCTCCTGCCAGATCGTGCTCGACCAGGTTCCCGGCACGTATTCCGTTGAAGCCTCGTATGCCGGCAACGACGTCTACAACGCGCAGACGAGTACGAAGACGTTCACGATCAACAAGCGGAACACGGTTGTCCAGTACACCGGTCCTGCCAAGGTGACGAACGGCTCGGCCGCCACGTTCCAGGCCACCCTCGCCGAGAAGGACGGCGACCAGATCGAGGGCCGAACGGTGTCCTTCACGCTGGGAACGGGAGCGACCGCACAGACATGCGGCGGGAAGAGCGACCCGGCAGGCGTCGCCCGGTGCGAGATCTCGCGCGTGCTGCAGCCAGCGGGGCAGACCGCGATGCGAGTGGCCTTCGCGGGTGACGACTTCTACGTCGCGTCGGGCGCGGACGCCACAGTGGAAGCCCTGAAGGGGAAGGCATCCGTCAGCTACGGAGGGCCGTCCAACATCGCCAACGACTTCCCCGCGACGTTCCAGGCGACCCTGACCCAGGAGGACAGGAGCATTCCGCTTGAGAACCGGACCGTCACCTTCACCGTGGGCAGCGGTTCGTCGGCGCAGAAGTGCAGCGGGACCACGGACGCCGGCGGTCACGCGAAGTGCACCATCGCGAAGGTGGCCCAGCCCGCCACCGCCACCGGCGTGGGCGTCCAGGTGGCCTTCGCCGGCGACGACTTCTTCCTTCCAGCCGGCGCGTCCGCCACGGTCAAGCTGCTCTACTACACCGGCAGGTCGTACGGTCTCTCGGCCAAGGTCGCCCTGCTCCCGCCCACCGTCGTGAGCGACACCGGCGAGGTCTCTACGGCGGCCAAGTCGGCCAATGAGAAGTCGGCTGCCTCTGTGTCCCTCGGGATCGTCTCCGCGTCCGCGGTCAGCGCGAGCGTCACGACAGGAGCGGGAACGTCGACAGGGAGGGCCACCACGGGGGATGTGACGATCGGTGTCCCCGGTCTTCCGGTCATCCGCGCCACCGACGTGCGAGCCACCTCGCAGAGCACCTGCCAGGTCGGCCCGTTCACGGCGACGGCGACAGGGACCGTGACCATTGGATCGCTGACTGTCGGCGGCATCGTCCAGCCCACCACCACGGTGGCGCCGAACACTGTCATCCGGGTCGGCACAGCGACGATCACGCTCAATGAGCAGAAGCCGGTTCCGGGGTCCTCGGCCGGATCACTCGTCAACGCGATCCACATCAGTGCTCCGGGGGTCGCCGATGTCGTGGTCTCCGCGGCAAGGAGCGACATCCACAACTGTCCGTGACGTACGCCGGTTTACGGAGTGCGCTCCGGGCCCTCAGGTCCCCTGGGCGGCCTGCCTGGCCCGGAGCGCTATCTCCAGCTCGAAGCGGATGTCCGGGTCGGCGAGTTGATCTCCGTACAGCTCCTCGAGCTGCCGCACCCGGTAGCGCACGGTCTGCGGGTGCACGTGCAGCCTGGCGGCCACCTCGCCCGCGCCGCGCCCGTACCGCAGCCAGGCCAGCAACGTCTCCGCCAGCCGGTCCTGCTGCGCGGGCCGCAGGTGGGCCAGGGGCGCGAGCCGCACTTCTGCCAGCGCGTTGACCAGCTCCTCGTCCTTGAACACCACCAGCGTCGCCATGTGGTCCTCGCACCGCAGCGGCCCTCTGGGCAGGACGCCGCGCCGCGACAGCTCCAGCGCCTCTCCGGCCCACCGCAGCGAGGTCTCGGCGGCGGCCAGGGGCACGGCGGGGCCGATCGCGGCCCGGCGGCCGCGCAGGGCGTGCTCGAGCAGCTTGGCCCGGCCGGGTCCGTTCGGGTCGGGCGCGAGCAGGCACGGGACGGTCCTGTCCACGCCCACGAGCACGTCGGGGGCCAGCGCGGGCGCGCCGTGCCGGTCGTCGAGCGCCACGCAGGCGACGGTCTTGGGCAGCCGCCACCCGGCGGACTTGGCCAGGTCGGCGACGGCCTCCGCGCTGGCGGGCGGGCGGCTGAGCAGCAGGTCGAGCAGGCGGGCGCGGCGGCGCTCGATCTCGCCGGCCGCGTGCGCCCTGGCCTCCTCGAAGCCCTCGGCCGCCGCGTCGGCGAGCTGGTCGAGGTAGACGAAGATGGCCTCGCCCAGGTCGTACAGGGTCTGCGGGGACAGCCCGAGCGGCTCCGCGAGCTCCGTGAGTCGCCGCCAGCCGACCCGGGCACCGAGCCGCATCGCGGTCTGGAGCGGCTCGAGGTTGCGGCCCTCGGCCGCCTCGCCCTTGCCGATCATGCGGAACGGCTCGGGGTCCCAGGGGACGCCCGGGTGCTCGATGCGGTCGAGGAAGCCCTCGACGGCCTGCTCGACCGCCATTCTGATGACCTTGATGTAAAGATCGTCCGATGGCCGGGCGTACTCGGGGATCCGGGCCTGGATCTGCTCGATCACCTCTTCCGTGACCGTGCCGATGCCCGCCCTGAGTGCTTGCACGGGGATATCACTCGTGATGATCATCGTCCCTCCCGTCGCCATTGTGACCCAGGCAACAGGAGCTTGTGTAGCAAGAGCTTGTTTTTGTCACTTCTGGAGGAAGCTGGCGAACTCCTCCTTGTCGATCAGGCCGTCGCCGTCCTTGTCGAGCTTCAGCACGCCTTCCTGCGCGGCCTCCAGGGTGATCGGCTGGCCGATCACCTCCATCAACCGGACGAGCTCGACGGCGGAGATGCGGCCGTCGTTGTCGGCGTCGATGAGGTCGAAGGTGATGGCGTAGTCGCTCATGTGTCGCCCTTCCAACGGAATCGATGTCGCGTCAGACCTTAGTGGCGACTTGTCGTAGCGCGTCGATGAATGCCGCGACTTGTGGGCTCTTATCCCCTTAGCGCCAGGCCGCCGCCCGCATGTTTCCACGGTACGACGAGGCCCGGGCACCGGCGTCGTGGAGACGCGGTGCCCGGGCCGTCGGGGAAGGTCAGGCGGCGTGGAGGTAGACCTGGCCGAAGACCTCCGACAGGTTCTTCAGGTCGGTGGCCACGTCGACCTCGGGGTTGGCCGGGTCGTAGATGGTGGCCAGGCGGGCGCGCACGGAGTCGAGCTTCTTGAGCTGGTCCCAGGTGGCATTGGCGGCCCACTTCTCGCCGTACACCCGGCTGACCTGGCCCTGGTCGTTCTGCCAGCGGGTCCACAGCGTGACGGTCTCCGCGGCGTCGTCCTGGAGCGGGGAGGCGACACGTTCGGTGATGGCCTTGGTGGCCTGCTCCTCGGTCAGCTGGGAGGTCCCGGAAGCGGCGAAGGTGGCGTCCTCGGCGGCGATCTGGGCGTAGGCGTCCCAGGCGCGGGCGCGCACCTGGATCGACTGGTTGCGCTGGGCCTCGGCGGCGTCGATCTTCCAGGTCGCGTACTCGTTGGCCAGGTGGCCGTTGTCGAGGGCGAGCTGGTCGATCAGGCCCTTGAAGAGCCACGCGCCGATGCGCTCGGGGTCGAGCAGCGGGTACTTCTTGGTCATCTCGGCCTTGCAGGCGTCGTTCGCGCCGCAGCCGAACACCGGGACCACCGTGTGCGCGGCCAGCTTCTTGCCCGGCACCGCGGTCCGCAGCGCGGCCGTGGTCTCGGCGACGAACTTGTCCAGCTCGTCCGCCGTGGTGAACGTCTGGTTGAAGCCGAGCTGCGAGGTGAACCTGATCCCGACGACGCCCGGCTGTGCGGCGACCAGCGCGGCGACCTTCTTGACCGCCTCGGCCAGCTTGCCCGCCTTGTAGTCGTCGGCCAGCTCGGTCTCGATCCAGAGGCGCATGTTCGTCTGCGCGACGGCCTGCGCTGCCTTGCCCGCCGGGGTCGCCTGGGCGGCGGTCTTCTCGGCGGCGGTGACCCCGGTGGGGTCGACGTAGCCGCACTCGTCACCGTTCTGGCAGTCGGGCGTGCCGCCGTCCTCGGCGCCGGGGACGTCCGGGGAGTCGACGTCGTGCATCTCGCCGTCGCCCTCGGACTCGGGGCACTCGTTGCCCTCTTCGGTGCAGTCCACCGTGATGGGGTCCACCGGCTCGGCTTCACCCATGTGCTGGCCGTCGTTCTCCAGCCAGAACGCCGCGATGTCCGCGGCCTCCTCGGGGGTGGCCATCCACCGGCAGACCACGTACGCCGGGGTGTCGGCGGACAACAGGTCGTTACAGCTCTTGGGGTCGTCCTCCGACCACGCCGGAACACCGATGCCTAGGAGTGAGAGGGCGAGTCCGATGACGAAGAGCTGCCGTAACCGTAGTCGCATGGCACCTTAACTTCCAGGGGGATGATCGTGGGCATATCGCACACTATCCGGACGATCAATAACGTTCAATGAAATCCGACTTAACGTCCGCCTCACTCGTCCAATTCGACCCATTGCCAGCCGGACCCGTCGGCGTTGGCGCGCACCGCCCTGGCACGCCCCGCCGCCACTTTCTCCCATCCTGGCCGCGCGAGCTCCGCGGGCTCGGCGGGCGCCGGCACGGGATCGGTGTCCACACCGAAGACGGCCGGCCTTCCCTTGACGGTCAGCACCGGGAGACGCTCCTGACCACCCGCCGTGATCGAAGGACGGTCCACGGGTGGCAGCCGACGGGGCGGCAGGTCCTCGCGCGGCTCAGCGCGTTCGCGGGAGCGGAGCGGCCACCAGCTCGCGGGGCCCAGCAGCCGCATGGAGGCAGGCCCAAGCAGCACGCGCACCAGCAGGGTGTCCACCGCGATCGCCACACACAGCCCCACCCCGAACAGCCGCACCACCGTGATCCCGGCCGCCGCGAACGCCCCGGCGACCGCCGTCGGCAACAACGCCGCACCCGTGATCACTCCGCCCGTCTCCCGCAGCCCCGCCGCCACGGCACCGGCGTGGTCCCCGGTACGCAGCCACTCGGAACGCGCCCGGGAGACCAGGTACACCTCGTGGTTCGCGGACACCCCGAAGAGCACGACCACGATCAGCACAGCCACGGAAACGTCGACAGGCCCCGCGAAACCCAGCAGGCCATGCTGGAACGCCCACGCCAGCACCCCGAACGAGGCCCCGGCGGACAGCACGATCGCCGGCAACGTGCGAACGGGCAGCACCAGCGACCCGAACGCCGCGCACAGCAGCACCAGCAGCACCGAGCAGACCACCACCGCCGGCCACGGCAGGGTGGCCGAGAGGCTGTCCATGAGGTCCAGCCGCGCGGCGGTGGGCCCGCCCACCACGACCTGCCGTACGCCCGGCCCTGGAGCCAGGGACCTGATCGACCTGACCAGGCCCTCCGCCTCGGCCGACATGGGGTCGAGGTCGTGCCGTACGGCGAGCCGCACGGCGCCGTTCTTCCTCGACTCCCCCGCGACCTCGACACCCTTGACGTGCGGCAGCCGCTCCACCTGCTCCATGAGGGGCCGGGCATAGAGTGAGCCGTCCGCCAGCACGTGCACGTCGATCGGCGAGAGAGCGTTCCTGGGGAAGTCGCGGTCGAGGGTCTCTGCCACCCGGCGGCTCTCGGAGGCGGCGGGGAGCGCCCTGTGGTCCGCGTTCCCGAACTGGAGGTGCGAGAGCGGCGCCGCCAGCGACACCAGCACGACCGTGACCGCCACCAGGTACACGACCGGCCGGCGCACCACGCTGGACGCGACGGCGTGCCACCCGCCGCCGCCCGGCCGTACGGACCCGAAGTCGGGCATCACCCTCAGCGCGTCCACGCGCGGGCCGAGTATCCCCAGCAGGGCAGGCAGCACGACGAGCGCGGCCACGGCCGCGACGAGCGCCACCGCCGCCGCCCCCAGCCCGATCGAGCGCAGGAACGGCTGCGGGAACAGCAGCAGCCCCAGCAGCGACGCGGCCACCGTCGCCCCTGAGACGGCGACGGCCCGTCCTGCCGAGGCCATCGTCCGCGCCACCGCCTGCTCGTTCGACGCCCCGCCCGCGATCTCCGCTCTGAACGCCCTGAGCATGAGCAGCGAATGGCCGGCGGCCAGCCCGAGCCCGAGCAGCACGACGGCGTACCAGGAGTAGACGGACACCTCGGGGAGCAGCGCCAGCGCGCCGAGCACCGCGAGCAGCCCCACGACCAGCGGCAGCAGCGCCGCCACCAGGCTCCCGAACAGCGCCACGAGCAGCACCAGCAGCACCGGGCCGGCGATGGCCGAGACGCGGGCCAGGTCGGCGGCCGCCTGCCCGTCCAGCTCCGCCTGCGTCGGCACCGTCCCGCCGACCTCGACGTTGAGGTTCTTGACGCTCCTGAGCCGCTGCGCGAGCGCCGCGTAGCTCTCCCTCTTGGCGCCCTTCAGCGTGATCAGCGCGTACGTCGAGTGCCCGTCCCTGGACACCATCTCCTTCGACCCCGTCGTCCAGTACGTGGCCCTCCGGCGCACATGGTCTGCCGGCAGCCCGCGCAGCGAGTCGTGCACCGCCTTCTTGTACCGCGGGTCGCGCACCTTGACCGCCGGGTGCCGGTAGAGGACGACCACGTCGGGGCTCTGGAAGCCGTACCACTGCTCGGCCAAGCGCGCGGCGGTCACGGAGCCGGCGCCCGGGTCCTCGAAGCCGCCGCTCGTCACCCGCCCTGACATGGCCGCCGGCGCGACGAGCAGGGCCGCCGCCAGGCTCAGCGCCAGGAGCGTCCACCTACCGCGATAGACCAGCCGACCCATGGAGTCCCCTCGCCGACAGCCGGGCCCTAGCAAGTTACGGGAGAACGGGGGCCGGATTCTTGCCAAAGGCGAACACATTCCGCGTCCGGTCTTGTTACCGGAGGAATATTCACACGACAGAGGCCGAGAACAGCGGCAGAATAGCGGAGTTTGGCCATTTTCCAGGGGGTTTACAGCGGTGCACAGCTATCTACGCGATCTCGGACTGCTCCGGGACCGCCGGTTCGCGTTGATGCTGTCGGCGAGGACTGTCGCGGTCCTGGGCAGCGCGTTCGCACCGGTGGCCCTGGCGTTCGGCGTGCTCGCCCTGCCCGGCGCCACCGCCGCCACCCTGTCCGTCGTGCTCACCGCCGAGGCGGTGCCCATGATCGCGTTCACCCTGTTCGGCGGCGTGCTCGCGGACCGGCTGCCGCGGAACTGGGTGCTGATGGCCGGCGACTTCCTGATGGCGGCGGGGTACTTCGCGCTGGCGGCGATGCTGCTCTCCGGCTGGACTCCGCTGCCCGCGCTGTGTGTGGCGGCGGCGCTGAGCGGGGTGGCCACGGCGATCGCGTTCCCCGCGTTCACCGGGATCATCCCCGAGGTCGTGCCCGTGGATCAGCTGCAGGCGGGCAACGCGCTGATCGGTCTGGGCGGTAACGCCGCGCGGGTGGCGGGCGCGGTGCTGGGCGGCGCCACGGTGGTGCTCGTCGGCGGCGGCTGGGCGCTGATCGTGAGTGGCGCGATGTTCTCGGCGGCGGGACTGCTGATCGCCATGATGCGGTTGCAGCCGGCCGCGCAGCAGCGGGAGCCCGGGCAGCGGCACTCGGTGCTGGCCGATCTGCGGGAAGGCTGGCGCGAGTTCAGCTCGCGGCAGTGGATCTGGGTGGTGGTCGCGCAGTTCTCGCTGATGGTCATGGCCATCCAGGCCGGTCACGGGGTGCTCGGCCCGCTGCTGGCGAAGGAGTCCCTGGGCGGCCCGGCGGCCTGGTCCGCGTTCCTGGCGGGCGAGGCCGTCGGGACGCTCGTCGGGGTGCTGACCGCGATGCGGCTCCGGCCGCGCCGCCCCATTCTGGTGGCCGTGCTGCTCTGCCTGCCGCCGGCGCTGCCGTACGCGCTGCTCGGTCTGGACGCGCCGCTCTGGGCGATCGTGATCGGGGCGTTCGTGCTTGGCGTGTGCTTCGACGTGTTCGGCGTGCTGTGGCAGACCACCATGCAGCGCGAGGTCCCGCGCGAGTCGCTGTCGCGGGTCAGCTCGTACGACCTGCTCGGGTCGCTGATGTTCGGCCCGATCGGGCTGATGCTGGCGGGGCGGGCGGCGGACTGGTTCGGCACGGAGGAGTCGCTGCTCGGATGCGCGGTCATCATCGTGCTGTCCACGCTCGCCGCTCTGCTCTCCCCCGGGGTGCGCAATCTCAGGGCGCCGGAGGGCGAGCTGGTCTCACGCTGACTTGAAGTAGGCGTTGGCCCGAGGCTGGAACATCAGCGTCACCGCCCCCAGCACGGCGGCCAGGTGCAGGATCCTGCTGCCCGCGAAGATCAGCTCCATCGCGCCCGCCCCGGCCACGGCCTCGCTGATCGAGCCCCCGGCCAGCAGCCACCGGGCGGGCTCGATCACGAGCGAGAGCGTGCCGAAGATCCCGAGCGTCCCGGCGAGGGTCAGGCGCGCCCAGTTCTCCCCGCGCTTGACCCGCAGCGCCAGGAAGACGGCCCCGGCGAACACCGCCAGCCGGAACCCGCCCTGGGGCAGCATCTCCATGAAGGTGGCGGTGCCCTCGTACAGCTGCTGAGAGATCATCATGACGGCCTCGAACGCGCCGAAGGCCACGGCCGCCAGCCAGAGCATGGCGGCCGTCTGCACGACGGGCGGCGGGTCGGTTCTGCGCGGATCCATGACGGTGCTCATTGCGGACCTCCGATAGGTGAGCGGCTGTATCAGAAGTGTCCGCCGCGAGCCCGGGCGGAATCATGCCCGCCGTCCCCCGAGTTCCGGTAAGGCGCGCCCTACCAGAGCTGTCCGCTCGTCCTCAGCCCGCGGGAGGGGGCCCGCTCGTGCAGCCCGAAGCGCGGCTCCGGCCCGTGCTCGCCCTCGAGCACGCCCGCCACGTACGCGGCCAGCGCGGGAGCGTGCTTGAACCCGTGCCCCGAGTCGCCGCCCAGCAGCCACACCCCGGGCGACACCTCGGCGATCAGCCACTCGGCGTCGGGCGTGAGCGGATACTGGCACACCTGGCTGAACAGCACCGGCGCGTCCCCCAGCGACGGGAACCTGCGCCGCAGGTAGCTCCTGGCCCGCTCGACGCTGTCCGCGTCCACCACCCGCTCGCCGTGCTCCGGCTCGTACGGCGGCCCTTCCAGGTCCGAGGTGGCCTTCATCCCGACCCCGTCCACGTCGCCGTGCCCGTAGGCGGAGGCCCCGTAGTCCACCCAGGCGGGCGTCTCGGGCACGGACCAGGCGGCCGGCGCCGCGAAGTGCAGCGTGTCCTGCTTGGTCACCGTGATGGGCACGTGCTCGAACAGCCCGGGCAGCCACGCGCCGCAGGCCCACACCACCCGGTCGGCGTGCCGTACCTCGCCGTCGATCTCGACGGCCGCGGCCCCGGTCACAGGCTCCTTCACGGGCACCGCACGCGCCCTAACCAGCCGGACCCCTGCCGCCACCGCCAGACCGGCGGTCACCTGGGTCGCCCGCCTGGCCCTGACCACGCCCGCGTGCGGCTCCCAGAGCAGGAAGCTCAGGTCGTCACCGCGGAAGTCGGGGAAGAACCGCGACCCGTCGGCAGGGTCCAGCACCTCACACGGAATGTCCAGATTTTTCAGGACTCGGGCGCTGGCCTGCTCCCACCCGTCCGGCGTCTGCGCGAACCACACCATGCCCGCCTCGTGGTACAGCCTCTCGCCGGCCCTCTCCTCCAGCCGCCGCCAGCCGTCCCGCGCCTGCCAGGCGAGCCCGGCGTACCAGTCGTCGTCGCCGTGCGCGCAGCGCAACAGGCGCGTCTCCCCCGCGCTGGCCTGCCGTACGTGGCCCGGCCTGTGCTGCTCGACGAGCGTCACCTCCCAGCCGGCGTCGGCCAGCCGCAGTGCCAGCGATGAGCCCCATATGCCCGCTCCGACCACAATGACCGATTTCATGGGACCACGGTGACCGGAAACGGCACGCGACCGCAAGACTCAGACGACGATGAGCCGTACCACGACGCCCGCGCAGTTGCCCGCCACGCAGATCCGCACCGGCACCTCCGAGATGCCGGCCGCCGCGGGCACGCCGCCCACCTGGCCGTCGGGGCCGATGGTCACGCCGTGGGGCAGCCTGGCGCGGTCGGTCACGGTGAACGTGGGCACCACGCCCGGCGGGCCGCCGTTGACGCCGATCTCGCCGCTCAACGGTACGCCGGTCCGGCCTGGGAAGGTCAGCTCGCGCGGCTCCCAGGGCACGTTGCCGTGCACGACGAGGGTGAGCCGCTGCTCCTGGCACGACTGGCCATCGCAGATCTGGACGGGGGCGACGTACGTGCCGGGGCGCTGCGGCGTGCCGTACAGCAGGCCGTTCTCGTCGATCTTGATCCCGACCGCGAGATAGGCGGGGCGGAACGTGACGCCCTTGGCGGTGGGCAGCAGCCGCTTGCGCACCTCGATGCCCTCGGTGAGGTCGAACGTGTCCTCGACCAGGCTGCCGCCGGGAGGGTCGAGCGGGATCTGCCGGGCCATGAACGTCACGGCAAGCCTGGGCACGGCGGAGTAGAGCGCGCACATGGCGAGCACAGCGAGTCCGAGCACCCACCACTGCCGCATCGTCATCCCCCCGACGGTCCATTCCGCTATGTACCCCGTGTATTCACTGCGTCACAGATAATCGGTCGCATGGCCGCTGAATCCGCTCAGACCCTGGAACGCGGGCTCCGCCTGCTCAGACTGCTCGCCGACGGCAAGGGCGGTCGCACGCCCACGGAGCTGAGCGCCGAGCTGTCGCTGAGCCGTCCCGTGGTGTACCGGCTGCTGACGACGCTGATGAGCGAGGGGTTCGTCCGCAGGGACGCCGAGGGGCGGGTGCATCTGGGCTTCGGGGTGCTGGTGCTGGCGCAGGCGGTGCAGCCGCTGCTGCGGGCGGCTGCCGTGCCGACGTTGCGGCGGCTGGCCGAGGACGTGGGCGCGACCGCGCACCTGACCGTGGCCGAGGGCGAGGACGGGCTGGCCGTGGCGGTGGTGGAGCCGTCCTGGACCGACATGCACGTGGCCTACCGCGAGGGCGCGCGCCATCCGCTGACGAAAGGCGCGGCGGGGCAGGCGATCCTGGCTCTGCGCGAGGGGCGTGACGACTACTTCACGTCGGAGGGGCAGTTGCAGGAAGGGGCGCGGGGCGTCGCCGCGCCCGTCACCGGCTTGCCCTGGTTGGAGGCGTCGGTGGGGGTGGTGACGTTCGGACCGCTGGAGGAGTCCACGGGCTCTCGGGTGGTCGCCGCCGCCGCCGAGCTGACCGCCGCGCTGGGTTGACATCTCCAGACCGATGGCGGACGGTTGTTACACATAAAGGACACTTCCGTCCGGTTAACGGACATTTCTTCGGAGGTAGGGATGCCGTACTACCGCGTCGTTGGGGAGGTGCCGCGCAAGCGGCACGTGCAGTTCAGGCGGCCGGACGGCGGTCTCTACGCCGAGGAGCTGATGGGCGAGGAGGGCTTCTCGTCCGACTCCTCGCTGCTCTACCACCGCCACCTGCCGACCGCGATCATCAAGGCGGAGTCGGTCACGCCCACGGCGGAGACGCGGCTGGAGCCCAACCTGCCGCTTTCGCCGCGCCATTTCCGCACGCAGGAGCTGTCCAGCGCGGGCGACCTGGTCAAGGGGCGCATGCTGCTGGCGGGCAACGGCGACGTCCGATTGTCGTACGCCACCAGCGACCGGGCGAGCGAGCTCTACCGCAACTCGATGGGCGACGAGTGCGTCTACGTGCAGGGCGGCCGGGTCAGGTTCGAGTCCACGTACGGCGTGATCGAGGCCGGGGAGGGCGACTACATCGTCATCCCGACCGGCACGATCCACCGCTGGGTGCCGGACGGCCAGGTCAGCGTGCTGGCCATCGAGGCGGGCGGGCACATCAGGCCGCCCAAGCGCTACCTGTCGCAGTACGGGCAGTTCCTCGAGCACGCCCCCTACTGCGAGCGCGACCTGCGCGCACCGGCCGAGCCCCTCCTCGTCGAGGGCGAGGAGGTGCCGGTGCTGGTGCGCACGCGTGGCGGGCTGAGCAGGCTGGTCTACCGCAACCACCCGTTCGACGTGGTGGGCTGGGACGGCTACCTCTACCCGTTCGCGTTCAACATCGACGACTTCGAGCCGATCGTGAAGAAGACGCACGCGCCGCCGCCCGTCCACCAGACGTTCGAGGGGCCGGGGTTCGTGGTGTGCTCGTTCTGCCCGCGGCCGCTCGACTTCCATCCCGAGTCCGTGCCGATCCCGTACAACCACCACAACGTGGACTCCGACGAGTTCATGTTCTACGTGGGCGGCGACTACTCCGCGCGCAAGGGCTCGGGCATCGACGTCGGCTCGATCTCGCTGCATCCCGCCGGGTTCACGCACGGGCCGCAGCCGGGGGCGGTCGAGGCGGTGATCGACGCGGTCTCCCGCGGCGTCACGACGACGAGCGAGAAGGCCGTCATGGTGGACACGTTCCGCCCGCTCGACCTGGGCCAGGGCGCGCTGTCCTGCGAGGACCCCGGCTACGCGTGGACGTGGTCACGATGAACGTCTACACGGCACTGGTGGACGACGCGGGGCTGTTCCCGCCGACGTCCCTGCACATGGACGAGGCGCTGGCCCGCAACCGGCGCGATCTGGAGCGGGGCAGCTCCGTGCTCACGCACCGCTTCCTCTGCCCGGCCAGCCGGCTGCACCGGCTGCGCGACATGGAGTACCGGCCGCGGCGGATCGGGCTCATCGTGGACCAGGAGGAGGTGCCCGGCTTCGACGACCTGCCCGTGGACTTCGTGGAGGCCGCGCTGCCGGACGGCATGACGGTCGACCGGCTGGCGCGGGGGCTCGGGCTGCCGGCGAGCGTGCGGCTCTTCGTGGAGGTGCCGCCTGGGAAGCTGGGCGTCGACGTGCCCGAGGGCGTGGGGCTGAAGGTGCGCTGCGGCGGGCTGACGGCGGAGGCGTTCCCGCCGGCGGAGCATCTCGCCGCGTTCATCAGGTTCTGCGTCGAGCACGACATCCCGTTCAAGGCCACGGCCGGGCTGCACCACGCCGTACGCCACTTCGACCCCTCGCTCGGCGTCGACCGGCACGGCTTCCTGAACCTGGTGCTGGCGGTCTGCGAGGCCGTGGACGGGCGCGACCCCGTGCCCGTGCTGCGCACGACCGACGTCGGCCACATCGTGCGGCTCGCGCAGTCCGTACAGGACGACACCGCGAAACGGGCGCGGCAGCTGCTGGTGAGCTACGGCTCATGCAGCACCAGCATCCCCGTCGAGGACCTGCGCACACTGGGGCTGATCACGTGAACGAGCGAAGCGAGAGAACCAATGGACACAGCACCTTTGTCACAGGACCGACGAAGGAGGGCCTGTGACTTTCGGAGTGGACAATCTTCCTTACGCGGTCTTCTCGCGCCCCGGTGAGGCGCCCCGGGTGGGCGTGCGGTACGGCGACCAGGTGCTCGACCTGGCGCCCGCCCTGCACGACGAGGTCTTCAACGCCCCCTCGCTCAACCCGTTCATGGCACGCGGGCGCGGGGCCTGGCACGACACCAGGGCGCTCATCCAGAACAAGCTCACCGGCGACACCTCGATGACGGAACGGCACCTGGTCCCGCTGGAGCAGGTGCGGCTGCACCTGCCGTTCGAGGTGGCCGACTACGTCGACTTCTACTGCTCGATCGACCACGCGAGCAACATCGGCCAGATCTTCCGGCCCGGCACCGAGCCGCTGCAGCCGAACTGGCGGCACCTGCCCGTCGGCTACCACGGCAGGGCGGGCACGGTCGTCGTGTCGGGCACGCCGGTCAAGCGCCCGCAGGGGCAGCTCGGACCGGGGGTGTTCGGGCCGTGCGCGAAGCTGGACATCGAGGCGGAGCTGGGGTTCGTGGTCGGCGCGCCGACCACGCTCGGCTCGCCCGCCGGGGCTTTCGAGGACCACGTGTTCGGGGTGACGCTGGTCAACGACTGGAGCGCGCGCGACATCCAGGCGTGGGAGTACGTGCCGCTCGGGCCGTTCCTCGGCAAGTCCTTCGCCACGTCGATCTCGCCGTGGATCACGCCGCTGGAGGCGCTGCCCAGGATCCCCGGCCGTGCCCAGGATCCCCCGCCGGTGGACTACCTGCGCAGGCAGGGCGACTGGGGGCTGGACATCTCACTCGAAGTCCTGCTCAACGGGGAGGTCGTGTCGCGGCCTCCGTACTCGAGCATGTACTGGACGCCCGACCAGATGCTCGCGCACATGACGGTGAACGGGGCCTCGCTGCGTACCGGAGACCTGTTCGCCAGCGGCACAATCTCGGGGCCCTCGCCGGGCGAGCGCGGCTCGCTCATCGAACTGACCTGGAACGGGAGCGAGCCGCTCAAGCTCGCGAGCGGCGAGACCCGCTCGTTCCTCGAGGACGGGGACACGGTGACCATCCGGGCCACCGCCGGTGACCTGACATTGGGAGAAGTTTCCGGAACAATCGCATAAGTGACTCAACGTGCTTGCCTGCTGACTCACCGCTACCCTGGGATCGACCCTCCCTCGGACGCACAGGAGTGACATGCGGCAGGCGGTGCTGACTTGTGTCACCTTCCTTCTCCTGGTCAGCGGCTGCACGTCCGTGACGGCCGAGACGCCGCTCTCGCCTCCGGTCGTGCAGGTCTCGCCGGCCTTCGACGCCAAGCGCGCCCGCACCGACCGGGGCCTGGTGGTCAGGGCGCTCGGCGGCACGCTCAGCCGGGTGCTGGTCTTCGAGGGCGGGGCGCAGGTGCCTGGCCGGCTCGACGGCTCCCGTACGGTCTGGCGCTCCGCCTGGACGCTCAAACCCGCGGCCGAATACACGGTGACCGCCACGGCCGCAGGCGTCCGCGGCCCGGCCACGGTGGCCATGGGCCGCTTCCGCACCCGCGCGGTCGCGCGTGGCTTCCAGGTGGCCTCGACGACACCGCTGCCGGGCGAGACGGTCGGCACCGGCATGCCGGTCATCGTCGACTTCGACACTCCGATAGCGGACAAGGCGGCCGTCGAGCGGACGCTGGAGGTCAAGGCGGAGAGCCCGGTCGAGGGCGCGTGGCGGTGGACCAGCGACACCCAGGTGGTCTACCGCCCCCGCCGGTTCTGGACTCCGCACCAGCAGGTCACGGTCACCGCGCATCTGGCGGGCGCACGCGCGGGCGCGGGCCGCTACGGCGCCGCCGACTCCACTTTCGCCTTCACCGTCGGCCGCGCGCAGACCAGCTCGATCGACACCAGGACCCACCAGATGCTCGTCCGCCGCGACGGCGTGATCGTGCAGCGGATGCCCATCAGCGCGGGCATGGCCACCACCCCCGAATACACCACGACCAGCGGCATCCACCTGACCATGGACAAGGGCAACCCGGTCCGCATGATTTCCCCAGGGCGGGTCAAAGGCGATCCCGGCTATTACGACCTGATGATCGACCATGCGGTGCGCATTTCCAACAGCGGCGAATACGTGCACGCCAAAGACAATGTGTGGGCGCAGGGCCGGGCAAACGTCAGCCACGGCTGCATCAATTCCAGGCCCGACCAGGCGGCTTGGTTCTACCGGAGCTCGCTGCGCGGCGACCCGGTCACGATCACCGGCACCGACCGCGAGCTCGAATGGAACAACGGATGGGGCTTCTGGCAGCTGCCGTGGGAGAAATGGCGGCAGGGAAGCGCCTTACTCGACGCCGATCGCGCAAGTGACCGGGTGCCGCAGGGATGATTCCAGGATTACGGTAGAGAGGGGGGAACCACTAGCGGACACAGGCCCGTTGTCCCATCAGGAGGGCCGGACATGGATGACTGGATCATCTGGGTAATCCTCGCGGTAGTCCTCGGCGTGGCCGAGCTGTTCACCCTCACGGCCTCGCTCGGGCTGCTGGGCGCGGCCGCGCTCCTGACCGCGCTCACCGCGGCCATCGGATTGCCCATCCCCCTGCAGTTGCTGTGCTTCGCCGTCTCGTCCGCGGCCGGCCTGCTGGTGCTCAGGCCGATCGCGATGCGCCACATCAGGCAGCCGCAGCTGCAGCGGTTCGGCGTGGAAGCACTGGTCGGCAAGCCCGCCTACGTCGTCTCTGAGGTGACGGGCCGCGACGGTCGCGTACGCATCGGGGGCGAGGAATGGTCGGCGCGCGCCTACGACGAGACGCTGGTGATCCCCGAGGGGGCGACCGTCGACATCATCGAGATCGAAGGGGCGACAGCCCTCGTCTATCCCCGGGAGTGACACATGGATCCGCTGTTGCTGGTCGGACTGCTGATCATACTTTTCGCCGTGTTCACCGTGCTCAAGGCCGTGCGGATCGTCCCGCAGGCGCGGGCGCGCAACGTCGAGCGGCTCGGCCGCTACCACCGCACGCTCAAGCCGGGTCTCAACTTCGTCATCCCGTACATCGACCGCGTCTACCCCATGATCGACCTGCGCGAACAGGTCGTCTCCTTCCGCCCGCAGCCCGTCATCACCGAGGACAACCTCGTCGTCGAGATCGACACGGTCCTCTACTTCCAGGTCACCGACCCGCGGGCGGCGGCGTACGAGATCGCCAACTACATCCAGGCCGTCGAGCAGCTGACCGTCACCACACTGCGTAACGTGGTCGGCTCCATGGACCTGGAGAAGACCCTGACCTCGCGTGACACCATCAACAGCCAGCTACGCGGCGTGCTCGACGAGGCCACCGGCAAGTGGGGCATCCGCGTCAACCGCGTCGAGATCAAGGCCATCGACCCGCCCAAGACCATCAAGGACGCGATGGAGAAGCAGATGCGGGCCGAACGCGACAAGCGCGCCGCGATCCTCACCGCCGAGGGCCAGCGACAGTCGCAGATCCTCACGGCACAAGGTGACAAGCAGAGCCGCATCCTGCGCGCCGAGGGCCAGCGCACGGCGGCCATCCTCGAGGCCGAGGGCCAGTCCCGCGCCATCGACCAGGTCTTCCAGGCGGTCCACCGCAACGACCCCGACCCCAAGCTGCTGGCGTACCAGTACCTGCAGGTGCTGCCGCAGCTCGCGCAGGGCGACGGCAACACGTTCTGGGTGATCCCGAGCGAGGTCACTTCGGCGCTGCAGGGTGTCTCGAAGGCGTTCACGGAGGCGCTGCCGCGGTCGGCGGCGACGCGCGAGGAGGTGCCCGAGACGTCGCAGACGGACGAGGAGGTGCTCAAGGCCTCGGAGGCGGCCGCCGAGGCGGTCGCGGACGCCCAGGAGGCGGAGAGCCCCAGGGGGCCGCGCCAGCTCACCGAGGGCGCCCAGGAGCCGTCACCGTTCCCGGAGCTCGACCGGGAACGCAAGGAGGCCGAGCGCTGACCCTTTCCCGGCGGACGGCAGGTCAGTTGAGGAGTGAGCCGTCCGCCGGGATCAGCAGGCGATCTCGTAGATGTGACCCACTTGGGCCTGCTGATTACTCTCCCGGGCGCGGCAGGCCAGTTTGACCGCGGCATCGGCGATGACGATGTCGCGATTCACCGGCGGGATGTCATCGCCCATCTCGGTGCGCAACCACTCCGAGATTTCGGCCCAGGAGTAGAGGCTGATGTTGTCGGCCTCGATCAGCGGCTTCGGGAAACCACCGGGACCGCGCTGCCCCGTGGCGAGCTGCCGCAGGCTGGCCTGCGTGCGCCCCCCGTGGCGGCGCGCCGCGTCCCCCAGCGTCACCCCGTCGTCCTCTCCGACGCCGGTCGCCCAGAGACCCGGGACTGTCCTGATCTGGATGAGAACGGATTCGATCGCGTCCATCAGGCTCTCCGCCTCACGGTCGCACATGACGTAGCTGTTGCCGTCTCTGAAGCCCGATATGGAGCAGTCGTCCAGACCTGCTTCGTAGAGGGCGTCCAACTCGTCATCGGTGGGCGCTCGATTCAGAGTGATGCGGAAGTCCCACGTGATCATGACGTCTCCTCGTTCTTTGCGCACTCCGCGTGCTCCTCGATCCATCGGAAAATGCGCTTCGCGTGGTTGCCCGGGTTACGCGGCGTGCACCAGATTGGTTGCGGACCCACGCCACAGGCGCACTCGATCCGTCCCCAGCGGTGCCCGTTGTGGGTTTCCACAACGGTGAACCACTCGATCTCACGGATCGCTCTGAGGGCCGCGTTGATCTCGTTGTGTTGATGTCTTCCTCGACTGACCATGTTCCAAGCTTGCAACAGTGTTACACAATTAGAACGGCAATTCCAACCCTGGAGCCCTGACTAACGACAACGGCGCCCGCCGCACACGAGCGTGCCGCCGGGCGCCGTCGTTTCGCCGGGTCAGTGCGACAGCGGCGCCTCCGTGGTGTCCACGAGCTCGCACTCCGCGATCGGGTCCTGGCCGACGGCGGCCCAGATGCCCGCCACGATGCCCCCACGGTCGTTCTCCGAGACGCTGAACTCCAGCACCCCCGTCTGGCCAGGGCCGATCACGCTCGGGTCGATGACGAAGCCCGGCTTCGAGCCCTCAGGAGCTGGGAAGACCGACAGCCGTGCCTCCTCCTTACTGAGGAAGTGGCTGCTGCGCGGCTGCGGGCTGCACTTCTTGCCGTAGGGGATGTAGTTCACCACCACGTTCGCCCCCATGGCCCGCAGGTCCGCCTGGAGCTTGTCCGGATCCTTGGCCTCTCGGATGCCGATGTGGATGAGGCCGTCGGGACCCTTGGTGACGGCGTACGCGGGGGCGCCGCCGAAGAGCAGCGGTACGGCCACCGCGGCGGCAGCCGCCAGCCCCGCGAGGGGGGCCAGGACGGCGAGGCGCTTCCGCGTGGGCTTGCGATCGATCTCGGTCATCACGAACTCCTTGAGCAGTCGGTGACGGCCCTCGGGAAGATCGCGTTCGGCCGGCCAGTTCATCGGATCTCCTCCTTCTTCTCGGGGCCGAGGTCACCTACTACCTGTCTGTTCGCCGGGGGTGGTTCCGTGGCGAGCTTCTTCCTGGCCCGCGACAACCGGGACTTCACGGTGCCCACCGGGACGCCGAGCGCCTCCGCCGCCTGGGCATAGTCGAGCCCGGCCATGACGCACAGCGCGAACACGTCCTGCTCCTGGCGGCGCAGCCGCCCGTACGCCTCCCGCACCGCCGCCATGCGCTCGGCGTCGTCGATGCGGCCCACGACCTCGTCGGCGAAGTCCGGCACCTCTTCGCCCCGCGGCAGCCGGGCCAGGGCGTCGTCGTGCCTGCGGGCGGCCCGGCGCACGTTCCGGGCGACGTTGGTGGCGATGCCGAGGAGCCAGGGCCGCAGGGACCCGCCCTCGGGGTCGATCCGGCCCCGTAACCGCCAGGCCTCCAGGAACGTCAGCGCCATCACGTCCTCGGCCGTGGACCAGTTGGCGGTCAGGCGGAAGGCATGGTTGTAGACGGATTTCGCGTAGTCGTCGAAGAGCTCGCCGAACGCCGCCTTGTCTCCGTCACGTATACGGGCACGTATCGACATATCCACATCTGTCTACTGTCCGCAGGGCCGGGCCGGGTTCCGCGTCCTCAGCCCGGCGTGGCGGTTGAGGAACGGCACCACGTCCTCGATGGCTCTGGCGTGCCAGTCGGGGATCCGCACCTCAGGAGGCCATCAACCGTGGAATGCGGCGGATCTCGTCGAGCTCCGAGATAGCGCCGAGCTCCGGGAAGGTGAGCTCCCACACCGCTCGGTAGATCGGGTCAAGCCGCCACCACAAGTCGAACCAGTGGCCGATCAGGAGCGTGTGATTGAGCAGGCCGACGATGTCTTCGCGGGTCGGGGAAGGGGGGAGGACGGTCTCGGCGTATTTCCCGTGACCCAGGTGGCAGATCCTCGAAGGTGGTCACCTCCCGGCCCTTCCCGAGACATCTCTCCCCCAGCGTATCCCGGTCAGCCCTGCCCGGCGTCGAAGTACGCGGCCAGCTCCGGATCCAGCGGCGGCACGTCGTACGGCATGCCGCCGTCCCGCAGTGACATCGTGGCCATGTAGCCCGCCGCCACGCTCATCCTGGCCGCCACCGGAGAGGTGTCCGTCGCGCCGCCGTCCCGGACGAACCGGCAGAACTCCGCCATGATCTGCGGGTCCGCGCCCCCGTGCGACCCCTCCGCGAGCGGCACCTTGTACGCGATGTCGCAGTCGTCCCGGTAGGCCGTGGGGCCCGTGTTCCACACCTTGACCGTGTCCCCCGGCCCGTCGCCGAAGTTCTCCAGGCGGCCCTCCGTGCCGATGACCGTGTAGTTGCGCATGTAGTCGGGCGTGAAGTGGCACTGCTGGTACGCCGCGATGACACCGTTGTCGAGCCGCATGTTCATGACCGACACGTCCTCGACGTCCACGATGTGGTGCAGGCCGGTGCGCGAGGCCGGCGGCCACTCGTACTCCTGCAGCCACCCGTCGGGCCGCGGCGTGCCGGGCGCGCGGCGCGGCAGGTCGCCGTAGACCATGAGGTCGCCGAAGGCGTTCACCCTGGTCGTGTAGCCGCCGGCGAGCCAGTGGATCACGTCCAGGTCGTGCGCCGCCTTCTGCAGCAGCAGGCCCGTGGTGCGGGTGCGGTCGGCGTGCCAGTCCTTGAAGTAGTAGTCGCCGCCGTACGACACGAAGTGGCGCACCCAGACGGTCTTCGGCTCGCCGATGACGCCCTTGCGGATGATGTCGCGCATGAGGCGTACCACGCCCATGTGGCGCATGTTGTGCCCCACGTACAGGCGGGTCCCGGTTTCGTGGGCGGCGCGCAGGATGTTGTCGCAGCCCTCCACCGTGATCGCCATCGGCTTCTCCACGTAGACGGGCTTCCCTGCTCGGAGGCAGTCGATCGCGATGGCCTCGTGGGTGTCGTCGGGGGTGTTGACGACGATCGCGTCGAGGTCGCGCCGGTCGAGCAGCTCGCGGTAGTCCCCCGTCAGGAACTCCGCCTCGAACCTCCCGGCCTGCCGTTTGAGCGCCGCCGGGTCGGAGTCGCACAGGGCGGTCACGATCGAGCCCCTGCCCGGCCGGTGCGCGTGCAGGGCGAGGCTCGTCCGCAGGCCGAGGCCGATGACGCCGATGCGCAGGTCTTCCACTGGTGTCCTCTCAAGAGAAATGATCAACCTTTGGCGATGGAGGCCTCGTACTCGGCCCGCATCGCCTCGCCGCCCCTGCTCAGCCACTTCTTCACGAACGCGGGCCAGTCCGACAGCGGCTTGCGGCCGGTGACGATGTCCACGACCATGTCCGAGCCCATGGTGCTGAGCTCGCCGTTCTTCTGCGTGTAGGTGTCGGAGAAATGGCCGGTCGTGACGCGTTGCTGGAGCATCGGCGCGACCTTGGTCTCGAAGTCGTGGATCAGCTTGGTCTGCTCGGGCTGGCCGGGCAGGAAGAGCGCGGAGGGCGAGCCGATCACGAACGAGATCGGCTGGAGCGTGGTGGGCACCTCGGCCCTGCCCTTGTCGGTGAGGCTCAGATCGCCGTCCTTCTTGGTGAAATGGGTGCCCTCCACGCCGAAGTTGACGAGCTGGTACTCCTCGGTGCCGAACGGCGCCGCCATGTAGTTCAGCACGCCCAGCAGCGTCTCGATGCGCTTGGGGTCGACCTTCTTGCTGATCGAGGTGAAGCCCACCGAGCCGAGGCCCGCGTTGTAGACCGGCCTGGACGACGGGGTGGCGGCGAAGGGCACGATGAGCGACTGGTAGGTGTCGATCATCCCGAGTTCCTTGACCATGAGGTAGCTGGGGATCATGCCCGGCGTGAACAGGAACGTGGCCAGCACCATCAGCAGGATCGGCCTGCCGCCGAGCATGCCGCGCCGCGACAGCGCGTACCCGAGGAAGACCGTGCAGATGAGGCTGAGCGCGGTGCCGGTGACCGTGATGCCGATGCTGATCAGCACCGATCTGGTGACCGCGCCGCCGGACAGGATCAGCTCGTACGCCTCGAAGGTCGGGTGGGACGGCCACAACACGTAGCTGCCGCCGTTGGCGATGCTCTCCGCGCGGCTCATCAGGCTGGTCCCGACGGCCAGCCCGAACGGGTACAGCACGGCCAGCGTGATCGCGGCCAGCACCACGAACTTGAGCGTGCGCCCCGCGATCGTCGGGCGCTCCATCCACGGCGGCCTCATCGATAGATCCCCTGCTCTCCGAAGCGGTGCGCGAGCTTGTTCGCCGCGTAGATCAGCGCCGCGCCGATGAGGCCCTTCATGAGGCCGGCGGCGGTGCTCATGCCCCAGTCGCCGTCGCGGATGCCGTGGTAGTAGACGTACGTGTCGATCACCTCGGCGGCGCCCGCGCCCACGGCTTCGCGCTGCAGGACCATCTGCTCGAAGCCGACGGACAGGATGTCGCCCAGGCGCAGGATGAGCATCATGAGGACGACCGAGCGGATACCGGGCAGCGTGACGTGCCACAGGCGGCGCTTCCAGTCGGCGCCGTCGATCGCGGCGGCCTCGTAATGGCTCATGTCGATGGCGGTGATCGCGGCGAGGAAGATGATCGTTCCCCAGCCGCAGTCCTTCCAGATCACCTGAGCCGTCACGAGGAGCTTGAACGTGTCCGGGTTCGACATCAGGTTGCCGATGGTGATCCCGTGCGCGTTCAGGAACGTGCTGACCGTCCCCGCACCCCCGATGACCTGCTGGAACATCGCGACCACGACCACCCACGAGAGGAAGTGCGGCAGGTAGACGACGGTCTGGACGAAGCGCTTGATCCGGTGGCCGACGAGCGAGTTCAGCAGGAGCGCGAGCGCGATCGGGGCCGGGAAGTAGAGGACGAGCTGCAGCACGGTGATCTGCAGGGTGTTGCCGACCGCGCTCCAGAACTCCGGCTCCTCCAGCAGCATCACGAAGTTGTCCAGCCCCACCCACGGGCTGTCCGCGATGCCGAGGAACGGCGCGTAGTCCTTGAAGGCGATCACGTTGCCCAGCAGGGGAACGTAGAAGAACGCTGCGAAATACAGGATGCCGGGCAGGCACAGCACCAGCAGCGTCCAGTCGCGCCTCAGCCGCTCGAGCAGGGGAACAGCGGCCACGCTCACCTCCAGTCCGTACGAGTTGGCTGGAGGCTAGTCCGTATTTATGCAAATAACTAGGCTAAATCTTGCAGCTCTGAGCAAGACAGGCGGATCGATGCCGCTCAGCGACATGGCCGTGACGGAACAGTTATCTAATTAGCCAAGTTGTCTACGTAAAGAGCAGGCGGTCGGCGTGGTCCAGCGCGAACCGCACCGCCCCGAGCGTGATGCACTCGCTGCCCAGCTCCGACGCCACCACCTCGGGCGGGTAAGCACAGAACTCCTCGAACAGCTCCCTGACCGGCTCCACCAGCAGGTCACCGGCCGAGGACAGGCTGCCGCCGATCACCACCATCTCGGGGTCGAGCGGATTGACCACGGTGATCAGCCCGGCGGCCAGGCCGCGTGCGAGCTCCCTGACCGCGTGCCCGGCCTTCTCGTCGCCCGCCCGCGCCCTGGCGATCGCGAACTCCGCGCTCTGCCTGCTGGAGCGGAGCTCCCCCGGCTCCACGGCCATGGCGTAGTCCATCACGTGGCGGTAGGCGGTCCAGTTGTTGTACGGCTGGGCTCCGATCTCGCCGGAGGCGGCGTGGGCTCCCCGGTGCGGGCGGCCGCCGATGAGCAGGCCCATGCCGATCCTGTCGCCGGTGAACAGGTAGATCACGTCGTGGCGGCCCCTGGCGGCGCCGCGCCAGTGCTCGGCCAGCACGGCCAGGCGCATGTCGTTCTCGACCAGCACCGGCGCGGGCAATCTGCGGCTCAGCTCGCCCTGCAGGTCGAGGCCGGTCCAGCCGGACAGCACCATGCTCTTCACGACCCGCCCGGCGCCGTCCACCGTGCCCGTGGTGCCCACGCCGACGACGGCGACGTCCGCGAGCGCGACGCCCGCCTCGGCGGCGGCTTCGGCGGCCAGCGCGGCGACGGCGTCGAGCCGCTCGCCCGCGGGCATCTCGCGGTGGTTGGGCGCGCGACGGCTGACCACGATCGTGCCGTTGAGGTCGGTGACCATGGCACGCAGCCGGGAGCCGCCGATCCCGATCCCCAGCACGTGAGCCGCCGCCGCGCGGAACCTGAACCGCCTGGCCGGGCGCCCCCGCTGGCGGTCGCCCGGCTCCTCGCCGCACTCCTCGGCCCAGCCCTCCGCCACCAGCTCGTCCACGATGACCTCGGCCGTCGGCCTGGACACCCGGGCCGCCCTGGCCAGCTCGGACAGCGTCGCGACCTGGGCCTCGCGCAGGATGCGCAGGATCGCCGCCGAGTTGAGCCTGCGCAGAAGGGAGGCGTCGCCGCTCTGCTGCCGCACCGCGACCTCCATAGCATTAAGTACAAGTTACTTACCTAATTATGCCTGCCTTTGCCGCAGCGTGAAGCAGAGCTGTGGGGGCACTTAAGAATCCCTCGATGGACATGCTCGGAGGTGAGCGGGCACAGTGCGTTAGGTTCGGACTAGGGGGATGCAGCCATGAAAGCGCTGGTCAAGGAGAAGGCCGAGGCCGGCCTCTGGCTGGTCGACGTGCCTGAGCCGGAAGTGGGCCCCGGCGAGGTGAAGATCCGGGTCCTGCGGACCGGCATCTGCGGCACCGACCTACATATCCGGAAATTTGATGATTGGGCGCGGCATACCCTGCGGCTCCCGCTGATCGTCGGGCACGAGTTCTGCGGCCACGTGATCGAGGTGGCGCCGGGCGTCGAGGACGTCTCCGTCGGCGACCTCGTCAGCGGCGAGGGCCACATCGTGTGCGGCAAGTGCCGCAACTGCATGGCGGGGCGCAGGCACCTGTGCCGCAACACGATCGGGCTCGGCGTCAACAGGAACGGCGCCTTCGCCGAATACGTCACGCTGCCCGCCTCCAACGTCTGGGTGCACCGGGTCCCCGTCCACCCCGACGTGGCGGCCATCTTCGACCCGTTCGGGAACGCCGTACACACGGCTCTGTCGTTTCCCCTGGTCGGCGAGGACGTGCTGATCACCGGGGCGGGCCCGATCGGGCTGATGGCCGCGGCGGTGGCCACGCACGTGGGCGCGCGCAACGTGATGATCACCGACGTCAGCGACGAGCGGCTCGACCTGGCCGGCAAGCTCGGCGTCTCCCTCGCCCTGAACGTCTCCAGGTCGTCGATCGCCGACGGCATGCGGCAGCTCCACCTGCGCGAGGGCTTCGACGTGGGGCTGGAGATGTCCGGCAACCCGCAGGCCATGCGCGACATGATCGCGAACATGACCCACGGCGGGAAGATCGCCATGCTGGGGCTGCCCGCGGAGGAGTTCGCGGTCGACTGGGCGACCGTCGTGACGTCCATGATCACGATCAAGGGCGTGTACGGCCGGGAGATGTACGAGACCTGGTACAACATGTCCGTCCTGTTGGAGAAGGGGCTCGATCTCTCCCCCGTGATCACCGACCGGTTCCCGTACCAGGACTTCGACGCCGCCTTCGACACGGCCGCCAGCGGCCGGACGGGCAAGGTCATCCTGGATTGGAGCGGAGGAGCTCGGCCGGAGAGAGCGAGGAACGAGCCAACGGAGGCCGAAGCGGCCGCGACCATGAACCGGAGTGCCTGATGTTCACAAATGTCCGCGAGCAGCTGCGTACGACGCTCGACGAGATCACCGAGGCCGGGCTGCTCAAGCCCGAGCGCGTGATCACCACCCCGCAGAGCTCGTCGGTGAGCGTGGCCGGGCGCGAGGTCCTGAACTTCTGCGCCAACAACTACCTCGGCCTCGCCGACAACCCCACCGTGGTCGAGGCCGCCAAGGAGGCGCTGGACCGGTGGGGGTTCGGCATGGCGTCCGTGCGGTTCATCTGCGGCACCCAGGAGGTGCACAAGGAGCTCGAAACGCGCCTGTCGGACTTCCTCGGCATGGAGGACACCGTCCTCTACAGCTCGTGCTTCGACGCGAACGGCGGCGTCTTCGAGACCCTGCTCGACGCCCAGGACGCGGTGATCTCCGACGCGCTCAACCACGCCAGCATCATCGACGGCATCAGGCTCTCCAAGGCCCAGCGCTTCCGTTATGCCAACCGCGACATGGCCGAGCTGGAGGCCCGGCTGAAGGAGGCGTCGGAGGCGCGGCGGCGGCTGATCGTGACCGACGGCGTGTTCTCCATGGACGGATATCTCGCGCCGTTGCGGGAGATCTGCGACCTGGCCGAACGGTACGACGCCATGGTGATGGTCGACGACTCCCACGCTGTCGGCTTCGTCGGGCCCACCGGTCGCGGCACCCCCGAGCTGCACGGCGTCACCGACCGGATCGACATCATCACCGGCACGCTGGGCAAGGCGCTCGGCGGCGCCAGCGGCGGCTACGTCTCGGCCCGCAAGGAGATCTGCGAGCTGCTGCGGCAGCGCTCACGCCCGTACCTGTTCTCCAACTCGCTCGCCCCCGTCATCGCCTCGGCGTCGCTGCGCATCCTCGACCTGCTGGAGACCTCGAACGAGGCCCGCGAGCGGCTCCGCTCCAACACCGCGCGCTTCCGCAGCGAGATGGCCAGGGCCGGGTTCGACATCCTGCCCGGCGACCACCCGATCGTGCCCGTCATGATCGGCGACGCCGCCGAGGCCGCCGCCATGGCCGAACGCCTGCTCGACCTCGGCATCTACGTCATCGGCTTCTCGTACCCCGTCGTACCGCACGGCCAGGCCCGGATCCGCGTCCAGCTGTCGGCCGCCCACTCGGAGCAGGACGTGGATCACGCCGTCCAGGCGTTCATCCAGGCCCGCGGGTGAGTATTCTCGCTGCGTGATAGACACGCGGCGGCTCCGCACGCTGCGGGCGGTGGCCGACCACGGCACGGTCACCGCCGCGGCGGCCGCGCTGCACCTCACCCCGTCGGCGGTGTCCCAGCAGCTCGTCGCGCTGGAGCACGAGGTGGGCCACCGGCTGCTCACCCGTGACGGGCGCGGCGTGCACCTCACCGCCGTCGGCAAGATCATGCTCGGCCACGCCAACGAGGTCCTCGCGCAGCTCGAACGCGCCGAGGCCGAGGTGGCCGCGTACACCACGGGAGAGGCGGGCGAGGTCACGGTGGCCTGCTTCGCCACCGCCATCAGCGCCGTGCTCTCCCCCGCCATCGCCGCCCTGCGCGCCACGTCCCCCGGCGTGCACGTACGCGTGCTGGACGCCGAGGGTGACCACAGCCTGGCGATGCTGCTGGACGGCGAGGCCGACCTGGCCATCACGGTCGAGTACCGAGGCGCGCCCGACGCGGCCGACCGGCGCCTGTCGCGTCTGCCGCTGTACGCCGAGCCGTTCGACCTGGTGCTCCCCCAGGACCACCCGCTGGCGGAGTCTGCCACCCTCGTGTCGCTCTCCGATGCGACCTGGATCGGGCCATATCCCGGCAACCCGGTGCACGACATGATCACGTTCGCGTGCCAGCAGGCGGGTTTCACGCCGAACCTCGCGCACTGCTCCGACGACTTCCGCGCCGTGGTCGCCCTGGTCGGGGCGGGGGCAGGCGTGGCTCTCGTGCCGCGGCTGGCCCTGCGCGACATGGCGCTGGCAGGCGTCGTGGTCCGCCAGACGCCGGGGCCCGAGCGCCGCGTCTTCGCCGCCATCCGCCGCGGCGCCGACGCCCATCCTCTCCTGCGCCCGCTCCTCACGGCGCTGCGCACGATCGGCGGCTCCCTCGGGACCGAGTGAAACATCTCGGCTTATCCGGACATCTCCTCCGGTGTGTTCGCCAATTGGAAGGACCGCCACATGGGGCCACCCGAGCCCGAGCAGCGCTTCGCGGCGCCGACCCCGCGTACGAGGCGTTCAAGCGGCTCTCCGACGACGACCGGGAGCTGCTCGCGCTGGTCGCGTGGGAGGGGCTCAGCGGGGCCGAGATCGCGAAGGTGCTCGGCTGCTCGCGCGGTGCCGCCAGGATCCGGCTGCACCGCGCCCGCAAACGGCTCGCCAAGGAGCTGGCGGACCTCGACCCCGACCTCACCGGATACGGGCAGCGTGCCGTGTCCCTCGCGAAAGGCCGGCAATGACCGAGAACATCGACCAGATCGTCGCCCGGTTCGCGGCTCCGCCGGTGCCGGAGGTCAGCGAGGGCGCCCGCGAGCTGATGCACGAGATCACGGCCGGATCACCCGCTCCCGCGCCCGGCCGGAGGCGCAGGCGGCTGAGTCTGCGCGTGGCCGTCCCCGCGGGCGCGTTGCTGACCGCCGGCATCGTGGCGCTGACCTGGCTGCATACGACCTCCCCGGCCGCGGCGCTGGACATCAAGGAGGAGGGCGGCTACTACGTCATCGAGATCAAGGATCTCTACGCCAACCCGAAGATGTACGAGGAGCAGCTACGAAAGTACGGGCTTGACGTCTCGCTCATCGTGCAGCCCGCCACGGCCGCGTTCGAGCGCCAAGTGTTGGCCACCGCCCCGGACCACAATGTCGTGAGCGAGATCCAAGGCATCAACCCACCGGGCCCGTGCGACATGGTGGGGGACGCCTGCGCGATCGGGCTCAAGATCCCCGTCGGTTTCAAGGGCACGGCCCAGGTCTCGGTCAGCAGGAAGGCCAGGCCCGGCGAGAAGTACCAGATATCCACCACCTGGGACGCCAAGGGCGAGCCCCTGCGCTGCGTCCCCTTCTTCAACAAGACGGTCGCCGAAGTGCGGGCCATGCTGAAGGAACGCGGCGTACGCATCGGCGAGTTCGTCGTCCACGACCCCACCAGCAAGGACATCAGCGACATCCGAACGGAGGCATCCGTGCCCGACACCTGGCTGGTGAACGGCGGCTCTCTCACCGAACCCGGAGTCGCCACCGTGCGGGCGCATACGACTCCGGTGCCACAGAAGTTCATCGACAACCGCAACAAGGGCAACGACTGCCCCACGTCCTGATCTTCAGGGATAGCGTGCGGCGTATGGAGCCGGTGCGGGGCTGGCGGCCGTGCTGCTGCGGCCTTCACGTGCCGTCCAGGGCTCGGTTGATCGCCGCCATGAAGCGGGCGTACCGGTCGAGCTCCGCTCTTACGGGAGCCAGCACGAGCTCGTCGCTCACCTGGCCGATGGCCGTACGCAGGGCTCTGGCCGTACGCCTGGCCCTTCTCCTTCCGCCTGCCCACGCGGCCAGCCGGGACAACAACGCGATGAGCACCCCGGCGAGCGCACCGCCCAGCAGCAGCACCGTCGGCCACGGCACCACGCCCACGGTCGGGAGCGGCGGCTGGGGCAGGCGCAAATAGTCCATCGCGAACAACCCGCCCAGCCACAGGGCACCGGCCAGCATGGCCGCGAACACCAGCCACTGCAGCGCGTTCACCGCCCGCCACCACCTGGGACGCCTGGTGGCGCGGAAGGACGTCGTGGCCACCGCGCGGTCCACCTCGTCGGCCAGCTCCCGGGACCGGGACCGCGCCGCCTGCCGCACCGCCGCCGCCCACGGGCCGGGCAGACCCGCCGCGGCCGCCTCGCCGACGTCCCTGATCGCCGTCTCGACCTTCGCCCTCTGTACGGCCGAGGCCGCGGGCACGGACGTACGACCGACGATCCCCACCCCCGGCGGCCGGTCGGCCGATCCCCCCGACGGCTCACCCGGCAGCTCGTCCCGTGGCGCGCCTGCCAGTTCACCCCGTGGCCTGCCCGGCAGCTCGTCCCGCGGCTTGCCCGCCACTTCACCCCGCAGCCTGGCCGGCGGCCGGCTCGGCCGTTCGTCTGCCGGAGCGGCGGTGCCGATGCGCAGCCTGCGGAGCGGGTCGGGCCGGAATTTGCGGATCCAGCGGGTGACGGGCCATCCGGTGGTGACGACAGCACGGTGCCGATGACCTTTCGCCACGGCCTCCACGACCAGCGGCACCCCGGCCGCGTCACACAGCGCAGCGGTGAGCGCCCGGTCCATCCCCGCCGTCCGCCCCGCGCCGCCCTCTGCCACCCCGCTCGCCGTACCGTCCTCCGCTGCTGGTCCGCAGAGGTGGGTGGCGGCGGTGGTGACGTCGGCGGCGAGCCGCGTGGACCAGGACTTGCGGTGCGCGACCCGATCGCCGAGCAGCGAGCGGAGCTCCGCGAGCCCGGCGCCCGTACGGGCCGAGGCGGCAAGGGCCGGGACACCCGTCAGTCCGTCCTCGTCCAGCAGGCGGCGGAGGTCTCCAAGGCAACGCTCGACAGCGTGCGCGGGGAGGCGGTCCGCCTGGTTGAGCACCACCAGCATCACGTCCCGGTGGGCGGAGAGCGGGCGGAGGTAGCGGTCGTGGAGTGCGGCGTCGGCGTACTTCTGCGGGTCCACCACCCACACCAGCAGGTCCACCAGCTCCACCAGGCGGTCCACCTCCAGGCGGTGGGAGAGCTGGATGGAGTCGTGGTCGGGCAAGTCCAGGAGGATAAGTCCGGACAAGTCGGGGGCGGGGGCGGCGGAGTGGCGCTGGGGGATGTCCAGCCAGTCCAGCAGTGAACCGGAGCCCTCGCCGTCCCACAGCGCCGCCTGGGCGGTCGAGGTGGTGGGCCGTACGACGCCCACCGCCGCCAACTCCTCCCCGGCCAGGGCGTTGTAGAGCGACGACTTGCCGCTGCCCGTCGCACCCGCCAGCGCGGCCACCGTGTGGTCGACGGAGAGGTTACGGCGCGCCCCGGCGCGTTCCGCGACCACGCGTGCGCCGGACACCGCCTCTTCGGCCAGCCGCCCCTCGGCCAGCGACGCCGCCTCGAGCAGGGCCGCCAGCCGGGAGTCGAGAGACGGGCCTTCCTTGCGGCGAAGCAGCTTCATGGGCTCTCCCCCGTGGTCAGCGGGAGCTCCGCGCGGTGGATGTGGATGCGCTCGGCCGCCACCCGGAGCGCGTTCGCCGTCCCGTCCGGCGGCTCCACCGCCTCCAGTTGGGCCATGAACCGGTACGACTCCTCCTCCAGCAGCCTTCGCACCCGATCCCGCAGGTCCGCCCGCGCGGCCACGGTCAGCGTACGCACCGCCTGATCCCCGAAGACGGCCTCAAGCAGCTTCTGCGACAGCAGGCTCGTCCCGCCCGCGATGCCCACCTCGATCCCGGTCAACCCGCCCGTCGAGGCGAACGCGCCCAGCATGAGCAGCAGCCCCGCCCCGTTCACCCCGAACGACGCCACGCGGGCGGCCGTCCGCCGCTCGGCCCCCTCCTCTCGTACGAGGTCAAGGACGTACTCCTGCCACCCGCGGACCGCCGACTCCGAACGCTTGCCCAGGTCGGCCGAGGCGGGCGGACTCCATGGGGCCGATCCGTTCCAGCAGGCCGGGTCCGCCGGGCGCGGCCGACCAGCCTTCCAGGGCGCGCTCGGCGGCCCCGTCGGCGGCGCCCCTGATGAGCGCCTCCACGCCGCTCTCCAGGGCGTCCCTGAGCTGGAGCTCCGGCACTCGCCCCGTGAAGAAGCCGACGATCCTGTCGCGCAGCCAGCCGACCCGGCTCTCCAGGGAGCGCATGAGGTCGCCGGTGCCGATGAAGTCCTGCCAGCGGGCCAGCACCTCGCCCCGCAGCAGCGACCCGTCACGCATGCCCGCGTCGAAGTCGGCCAGCCCGCCCGCGTAAGCGCCCGCCACGATGGAGCGCAGGCCGTCGAAGGCTGCCTGCTGGCGTTCGACGGCCTGGGCCAGCGCGGGAACCCGGGTGGCCAGGCTGTCGAGCGCTCCCGACAGCGTCTGGCGTACGACGCGGGATCTCTCCGCGGCGTCGGCGGCCAGCCCGCTGAGCCAGGAGGAGATGGGCCGTACGGTGTCCGCGGGCAGCCTGGCCTTCTCCGCGGGGAGCACGGCCTCGGGGACGGTGAACAGCAGGGTGCCGTCGAGTCCGTTCTCGGCGAGCAGGCGGGAGAGGTCGCGCGAGACCGGGCCGACCGCGTCAGGGGGCACCCGGTCGAGTACGAGGGCCAGGGCGGTGCTGCGTTCGCGGGCGGAGCGCAGGAAGCTCCACGGCACCTCGTCGGCGTACCGGGCGGCGGTCGTGACGAACAGCCAGAGATCGGCGGCGGCCAGCAGCTGGGCGGCGAGCTCCCGGTTGGCGACCACCACAGAGTCGATGTCGGGCGCGTCGAGCAGCGCGAGACCGGCGCCCAGCGCATCCGACGTGACCACCCGCAGCGCCCCCGGCCCGGTGCCCGTGGCACGGGACAGGCCGGGGAGCACGTTCTGGCCCATGAACCAGGCGCGGTCGGCGGGGCTGACCACGAGCGTGGGCACCAGCGTGGTGGGCCGCAGCACGCCGGGCTCCGTCACGTCGGCCCCGACCAGCGAGTTGACCAGCGTGGACTTGCCCGCTCCCGTGGATCCGCCGACGACGGCCAGCAGCGGCGCGTCGAGGGCGCGCAGCCGGGGCAGCAGGTAGTCGTCGAGCTGCCCGGCGAGCTCACGCTGCGCGCGCCGATCGCTCGCCGCCTCGCCCACCGCCAGCGGGAACAGCTCGCGATCCAGCGGCCGGCGCAGCGCCTCCAACGCGGCCAGCAGGTCCATAAACTCAAGCTACCCATGGTTGACCGCGTTCAGCGGTCAACCGCTCAGCCTGCGGGCGGTTCCCTCAGCACGTAGCCGACGCTGCGGAGGGTGTGGATGAGCCGCGGCTCGACGTCGTCCACCTTGCGCCTGAGGTAGGAGACGTACGACTCGACGACGCCGGCATCGCCACCGAAGTCGTAGTTCCACACGTGGTCCAGGATCTGCGCCTTCGACAGGACACGGCCCGCGTTGACCATGAAGTAGTGCAGCAGCTTGAACTCCGTCGGCGACAGACGCACCTGCCGCCCGCCCCGCCACACCTCGCGGGCGTCCTCGTCCAGCTCCAGGTCGGCCACCTTCAGCTTGCTGGCGGGCACGCCCTCCCCGCGCGTGCGCCGCAGCACCGCCCGGATCCTGGCCTGCACCTCCTCCAGGCTGAACGGCTTGGTGACGTAGTCGTCGCCCACCCGCAGCCCCGCGATCTTGTCCTCGGTGTCGCCGCGGGCGGTCAGGAACAGCACAGGGGCGTCGATCCGCCTGGCCACCTCGAACCCGTCCAGATCCGGCAGCATCACGTCGAGCACCACAAGGTCGGGCGAGGCCCGATCGGCCACCTCCACGGCCTCCTGCCCGTCGGCGGCGGTCAGCACCTCGAACCCGGAGAAGCGCAGGCTGGCGGAGAGCAGATCCCTGATGCTGGGTTCGTCGTCCACCACCATGATCAGCGCCTCGGGTTTCGTCACCTACTTAGAGTGACTCAACCACCTGAGGGTTAGCTGAAGGCTCACTCCAAGGCGAGTGGGAGTTCCACCCGGAAGGTGGAGCCGCCTGCCGGTGAGCTGTCCAGCGTCACCGTGCCGCCGTGGGCGCGGACGAGGGCCTGCACGATGGCCAGGCCGAGCCCGCTGCCCCTGTCCTCACCTGAACGGCGGCGCGACCTGGCGGAGTCGGCGCGGTAGAAGCGCTCGAAGACGTGCTCGACCTGCTCCGGGGTGAGTCCCGGGCCCTGGTCGACCACTTCGAGGAAGAACGTGTCCGCGCCCGCCCCGGCCCGGACGATGATCGGCGAGCCGGGCTCGGTGTGGATGATGGCGTTGGTGACGAGGTTGCTGATGACCTGGCGCAGCCGTACCTCGTCGCCCGAGACGATCAGGGCCGCGCCGCCGACCACGTCCAGCTTGATGATCCGGTCGGGCGCGAGGATCCTGGCGTCCTGTACGGCGTCCGCGGCCAGGGCCAGCATGTCCACCGGGCGCATCTTGAGCGGCCGCTGCTGGTCCACCCTGGCCAGCAGCAGCAGGTCGTCCACCAGCAGGCTCATCCGGCCCGCGGCCTTCTCCACGCGCTGCATCAGCTCGGCGGGGTCGGCGCCGGGGTTCTGCCTGGCGTACTCGGCGAAACCGCGGATGGAGGTCAGCGGGGTGCGCAGCTCGTGCGAGGCGTCGCCGACGAACTGTCGCATGCGGTCCTCGGAGCGGCGCGCCGCCGCCTCGGACGCCGACCGCGCCGTGAACGCGGCCTCGATCTGGGCGAGCATCCCGTTGAGCGACCTGGCCAGGCGTCCGACCTCGGTACGCGGGTCGGCGTCCGGCACCCGGCGGCCCAGCTCTCCCCCGGCGATGGCCTCGGCCGTGCGCTCGATCTGGCCGAGCGGGCGCATGCTGCGCCGCACGATGGTGATGCCCACGACGGCCAGCAGCAGCAGGATGCCGCCGCCGCCCAGGAGCTCGATGAGCACGAGCCGCCTGGTGATCGCGTCGACCTCCTCCATGTCCACCGCGACCACGAGCGTGCGCCGCTGGACCGTGCTCTCCAGCACCCGCCACTCGCCGGCGCCGCTGATCGCGCGGGTGGTGTACGGATCCGCGCCCGGCGACGGCGACAGCACCGGCTTCGGCTTCACGTCCACGTCGCGGTCGGTCAGCATCGGCACGAACTGGCCGCCCGGCTCCTTGACCAGGGCGATCGCGTCGGACTCGATGAGGATCGGCCGGTCGGAGGTCTCCCTGTCGTTGCGCCAGTCGCTCCTGACCTTCTTGACCATGCGGGCGCTGAGCAGGGTGAGCTGGCTGTCCACCCGATCCATGAGATAGCCGTGCAGCACCGAGACGCTCACCAGGCCGATGAAGGTCAGGCCGAACCCGAGCAGGGCCAGCATCGACGCGATGAGCTTGATCCGCAGCGGCAGGCCACGCATCAGGGACTCGGTGGCAGGCGTAGGACGTAGCCGACACCGCGCAGGGTGTGGATGAGCCGGGGGCTGCGGTTGTCGATCTTCCGGCGCAGCACGGACACGTACGACTCGACGATGCCCACCTCGCCCCGGAAGTCGTAGTCCCACACGTGGTCGAGGATCTGCGGCTTGGACAGGACGCGGCCGGCGTTCGTCATGAAGTAGCGCAGCAGCTTGAACTCGGTCGGCGACAGCGCCACCGCGTTGCCCCCGCGCCACACCTCGTGGCTCTCCTCGTCGAGCTCGATGTCGGCGAACGTCAGCCGCGGCGGTGCCGCCGGGAGGTCGCCGCTCGTACGGCGCAGGACCGCGTGGATCCTGGCGACCACCTCCTCCAGGCTGAACGGCTTGGTCACGTAGTCGTCGCCGCCGATCGTGAGCCCGCGGATCTTGTCCTCGGTCTCGTCACGGGCGGTGAGGAACACCACGGGCGTGTGCAACCCGCCGCCGCGCAGCCGCCTGACGATCTCGAACCCGTCCAGGTCGGGCAGCATCACGTCGAGCACGACGAGGTCAGGGCGGTGCCGCTGCACGGCGGCCACGGCGTCGTGGCCGCTCTTAGCGGTGGTCACGTCGAATCCCGCGAACCTCAGGCTCGCGGCGAGGAGCTCGAGGATGTTCGGGTCGTCCTCGACTATCAGCAGGCGTGATTCCATCACATTCAAGGATGCACTCATCGGACGAGTGCTGGGACAATTCCGGCGATATGCCGGGCAATTGCCAGGCTGGAGGTGGCCGCGGGCGAAGGCGCGTTGCGTACCAGGACGATGTTGCCGTGCACGTCCACCACGAAGTCGTCGAGCAGCTTGCCGTCCCTGGAGACGGCCTGGGCGCGGACGCCGCCGGGAGCTCGTACGAGGTCGGGGGCGGTGAGCTCGGGGACGTAGCGGCGGGCTCCATTGAGGAAGACTTTCTTGACGAAAGATCCGTACGCCTCCTTTATCCCGGTACGCCAGTGGGCCATGGCCATGCGCAACGTCCCGGGCCAGCCAAGTATCTGCCCGAAATCACGGATATTTCGCCATTGGTAGCCTTCGTAAGCCAGGGCGAGCACCGCGTTCGGCCCCACCAGCACCCCGCCATCGATCTGCCGCGTCAGATGCACCCCCAGGAACGGATACCGCGGGTCCGGCACCGGGTAGATCAGCCCGCGCACCAGGTCCTTGGCCGCACCCTGGAGCGCGTAGAACTCCCCCCTGAACGGGACGATCCGCACCTCACCCGGATATCCCGCCATCTCGGCCACCTTGTCGGTCCCCAGCCCGCCGCACACCACCAGGCGGTCGAAGGCGAACTTCCGGTTCGCCGCCACGACCTCGACTTTTCCTGAACGCTCCCGGATCCCCCTGACCGGATGCGAAAGGCGCACAGAACCGCCCATCTCCGCCACATCGAGCGCGAGCCGGCGCGCGACGGCGGGGAAGTCGCAGATCGCCGTGTGCGGCGAGTGGATCGCGCCGACGCCGACCGCGTGCGGCTCGATCTCGCGCAGGCCGAGCGCGTCGAGCTCGGCGATGCCGGGCACGCCGTTGGCGCGCGCCCGCTCGGCCAGCGCGCTCAGCAGCGGCCGCTCGGCCTGGTTACTGGCGACGACCAGCTTGCCGGCCTCTTCGTACGGCAGCGCGTGCGCGGCGCAGTACTCCTTGAGCAGCGCCACACCCTCGCGGCACAACCTGGCCTTGAGCGAGCCGGGCGGGTAGTAGATGCCCGCGTGGACGACGCCGCTGTTGTGCCCGGTCTGGTGGGCGCCGACGCGCGGCTCCTTCTCCAGCACGGTCACTTCGGCGCCCCTGACCTCGGCCAGCTCGCGTGCCACGGCCAGGCCGACGATGCCGGCTCCCACGACCCCGATCTTCTCCGTCACACTGCCGATTTTCCGGCTAACCGGCCGTCCCCGCCATATCTTGACGAATCATGCCCTCCTTTGTCTGGACGCTCTTCTCCTCCTCGCCGCCGCCGACCGGGACTGCCTCGAGCTGCCCTTCTTCCCCCGCGACGAGGAGAAGGCCGCCCCCGCCGCATGACCCCCGCCCCCTCCGGAACGCGGCGGCCCACCGGTCCGCCGCGTTCCCCCCCCGGCTCTCGCGCTTGATCATCCCGAGAACTGTGCCAAGCAGCTGGTTCAGGCCGACGAGGGACCCGCTCGCCTCCCTCGCCCACGCAGGGTCGCGGTGAAGATCTCGCCGCGCAGGGCTTGCCCGACCACCTCGATCGAGCGGGCCAGAACGGCAACCTCCGCAATTGAAAAGAAGGGCTCGTCCATCAGGCCGCTCAGACCCTCTAGCTGATCAAGCTCCCCGCTCGGAGATGACCATGTCGTACGTCATCGAAAGTTGCGCATGGTCGCGGTGAACATGTCGCCACGCAAGGCTTGCTCGACGACGGCGATGGAGCGGGCCAGGCGGACCAGGCGTGGCCCCTCCTCGCGATAGACGTCGAGCACCGCCTCGACAGCATGAGGAGGGAGTTGGCTTTTGAGGTCCACCGCGGCGCTCCGGTATCCCGCCCGAGCGGCTTCAACCGACGCGTTCACGTGGTGAATAGCCATTCTGGCCAAGGCGATTGGGTAGCGTTTCAAAATTTCATAGGCCCTGTAGTCGGGGGGCACGGCGTCGAGCAGCCAGGCCACGGCCGAGGTCTCCCAGTCGGGGACGCTGGGTGGGCGGACCTCGGGCGGCCACTCCGGCGGAAGATACACAAGGACATCGTACTCACGTTCGATTGCCAGAGGGAGGTCTGCCCCTCCGTGCCTCCCCCGCGCGGGGGAGCGGCAAGATCGCCTGCGTCGGCGATGTCGTCAAAGGCTGATTTTTCGAGACTTGTCGGTGTTCGCAGCACTTCGTAGACGGAGAAACACCGATGAAGCTCGTGGCCGCAGCTCTGCTGGCAGCGTCCCTCCACACCCCGGCCACCCATGACGTCCAGCTGAAGACCACCGACGTGACCTTCACGACCGCGGACGGGCAGCGGCTGGGCGGCGAGATCCTCCAGCCCGCGCACGCGACCGGCGAGCTGCCGGGCCTCCTCCTCGTGCACGGCTCGGGCGCCGGCAACAGCCGGCGGGAGCTGAGGGCCGAGGCCGAGGCCTTCGCCAAGCAGGGCATGGTGGTTCTGGCCCCCGACAAGCGCGCCGTCGGCTATGACAAAACTCACCGCGACTACTCACAACTGGCCGATGACGCCCTTGCGGCGCTGGCCGTGCTCAAGAAGCAGCCCGGCGTGGGGCGCACCGGGCTGTGGGGGCTCAGCGAGGGTGGCTGGGTTGCGCCGATCGCGGCCACCCGATCGAAGGACGTGGAGTTCCTGGTCACCGTGGGCGGCCCCGGTCTCGCTCCGCTACGCACCCAGTCCTGGAACGCCACGAACAAGCTCGACCGTGCCGGCGTACGCGGGTCGTTGCGCGGGGCCTACGCCGGCTTGCACCGGCTCGTGGCCGACGCCGGGCTCTTCCCCGAGGCGCACTACGACCCGGCGCCCACGCTCGGCAAGCTCACGCAGCCGGTGCTGGCCATGTGGGGCGCCGAGGACAACCAGGTGATGCCGGCCGAGAGCGCCGAGCGGTTCCGCGCGTACGTGAACGGCAGCCTGACCGTGAAGTTCTTCCAGGACGCCCCCCACGCCCTGCACTCGGACGAGAACACCCTCACCCCCGGGTACGCCGAGGCGGTGGGCACCTGGGTGAAGAACGTGGCCGCGGGAAATGTGCCGGCCTCCAGCGCGGAGCCCTATCCCGCGCAGGAGTCGCGCAGCGTGGACACTCCGCCGTCGGCGTGGTGGGAGTCGTGGCAACTGATGATCGGCGGCATGGCGCTGATGCTGCTGGCCTTCCTGGCCTACGCCGTCCGCCGGCTGGGTGCGGGCTCCTGGCCCGCCCGCGTCCTCGCCGTCTCGGGCGCCCTGTCGATCGTCGGCACGTCGTACACGCTGATGAGCCTGCTCATGACGTCCAACGGCCGCGGCGTCACGACAGGCCCCATGCTGCTCGGCCGCCCCGTCACCTGGCTCGCCTCCCAGTTGCTCGCCGCCGTCGCCGCCGTCGCCGTGATCGCCTGTCTCTCCCGGTGGCGTACGGCCTCGGCCAGGGTGCGCATGGTCGCGGTCGCCGGCACGCTGTTCCTCCCCTGGGCCCTGTACTGGGGGCTCCTCGTCCCGTGACCGCGTCAGCGGGTGCGGCGGGCGATGAAGGCGATGGTGCCGAGGGCGGTCGCGGCGGCGGCGAGCCAGATCAGGATGTTCTTGGCCGTGAAGCCGCCCTCCGCCGCACGTGCCTGGCCCGTGTCCGCGGCCGCCGGAGTGGCCGGGATCGAGGCCTTTGCAGAGGTGGACGGGGTGGGAGTGGCGCCGGCGGGGAGAGGGACGCGGTAGACCGGGCTGCGCGAGCCCTCCGTGCCCGTGAGGAGGGCCTTGCCGTCGGCCGTGTACGCGATCGACTCCGCCTGCTTCAGCTCCGGCATCGACACCTTGGCGATCGTCTCGCCGGACGGGCGGTAGAGGGTGGCCGAGAAGTACGTGCGGATGACGTACGAGGAGCCGTCGGGGGCGTACGCGGCGTCCGTGGCCATGAGGGGGGCGGAGGCCACCTTGCGCAGGATGTTCGTCTTGTCGGTGCGGAGTTTCTTCGGCGCGGCGTAGACCGCCCCCGCGAACTCCTTGGACACCACGTAGAGGCGGCCCGTCCGAGGGTTGACCATGATGCCTTCGGCGTTGCGGCCGCCGTCGGCGTAGCGGAAGCGGTAGCGGGTCGCGGGCAGTGTCGCGTCGTTGAGGGTCTGCGGCTCCATCACCCGGTAGACGGAGACGTCCGGCCACGCCCCGTCGAGGTTGTCGCCGATGTCGGCGAACCAGAGCACGCCCCGCCCCGTCGCCGGGTCCTTGGTCGCCGCCATGGCCTCCCAGTCCCTGGCCTGGGCGCCTCGTACCCGGAAGGTGGCTTTCGTCCGGCCCTTGCCGTCAACGGCGTAGAAGGTGGGGGCGGCGGAGCTGTCGTTGTGCGTGTAGTAGACGCCGTCGTGCGTCGGCGAGACGGCCAGGCCGCTCGACTCGGTGATCCGGGGATCCTTGAAGGTGAAGACCTGGTCCTCGCCATTGTCCGCCCTCGCCTGGGCGGGAACGGCGAGCAGCACGCAGGCCGCCGCCACCACAGCCCCCGACGCCCGGAACACGACATCCCCCACGCGGACATCATGCCCCACGTGCCGACTTCCAACGCGGCCGCTCCCGTTCGCGTTGATGGCTGCCGGGGTTCTGACCTCCCGAGCCCACCTTGGCGCTGTGGCGGTGGAAGCCGGTGCCCTGCAGCACCACCAGCAGCCCGTTGGCCACCGTCATGGCCACCCACAGGCCCGTGATCCCCCAGGTCCTGGCCACGGGTACGGCGGCCACGACCAGCAGCCCGTACCCGATCGCGAAGTAGCCCAGGCTCGCCGCGGACCGCTTGAGCGCAGTGAGTCCGAAGCCCTGCACCGCCTGGGCACCGTCGAGCACCGACGACAGCAGCATCAGCGGCAGCAGTGCGAGCACGCGCTCCCGCACCGCGGCGTCGTCGCTGAACAGCACCAGCAGCCGGTCCCCGAACCCGAGCAGCAAGCCGGCGCCGACGAGCGTCCCTGCGATGGCGAGCAGCGCCGCGCTCCGGTTGGCCCGGCGCGCCCCGGCCGCGTCGCAGGCGCGGGCCACGTCCGGCACGGCCGCCTGGGCGATGGAGAGCGAGGCCAGCATGATGAAGCCGGTGAGCGTGGTCAGCACCGCGTGGGCGGCGGTGTCGCGGGTGTTCGTGGTGCTCGCGGCGAAGGTGACGACCCCCAGCACACCGAACTTGATCAGCACGGTGCCGGCCAGCGGGATGCTGACCTTCGCCAGCTTGACGATCTCGCCGCCCCTGGGCCTGGCCTGCCCGACGGCCCGTCCGAGCGCGCGCCGCACGCTGCAGGTGGCCACGCCCGCCGCCGCCACGCCCGCGATCACCCAGGCCAGGCCCACCCCGTCGAGCCCCAGCGGCGGCACCAGCGCGACGGTCAGCACGCTCAGCAGCACGCCGGAGACCAGCGTCGGCCAGAGCACGCTACGGCTGCGCCCCAGCGCGATCAGGATGGTGCTCGAGCCGCCGGTGGAGGCGAAGACCAGGAGCTGCACCGCGAGGAGATACGGCAGCAGGCCCATCTCGCGCACGACCTCGCCGGGCACTCCGGTGACGCTCGCGAGCAGCGGCACGCAGATCACGGCGAGGGCGCCGACCGCGCCGGTCGCGAGGCTGAGCCAGCGCGCGTCCCGCACGATCGGCACGGCCTTCGCCGGGTCGTCCCGGTAGGGGGCGATGAACGGCCCGAGCCCGCGCAGCGCGCCCTGGACCGCGGCGCTGGCCGGATTGAGCACGGCGGTCACGACCGCGAACGCGGCGAGGGTGACGGTGTCATGCTTGCCCAGCACCGAGGTGACCACCAGCGAGCCGACCGTGCCCGCGATCATCGCCAGGAAGAGCGGCACGGCCGTGCGGAGTAATGCGATCATGAAGCGCGGGTTTCCCGCAGCGCTCCATTCGAGATCACGGACCTAGTGTATGGCCTGGAGTGCACTCCAGCTCTTTAGGGTTGAGTCATGGACTACGTCAACCTCGGACGCAGTGGCCTCCAGGTGAGCCCGCTCTGCCTCGGCACCATGAACTTCGGCCCGCAGACCTCGGAGGAAGACTCCTTCGCGATCATGGACAGGGCCCTTGATCTGGGCATCAACTTCTTCGACACGGCCGACGTCTACGGATGGAAGCTGGGCGAGGGCATCACGGAGCAGATCATCGGCCGGTGGTTCGCGCAGGGCGGCGGTCGCCGGGAGAAGACCGTCATCGCGACCAAGCTCAACGGCCCGATGAGCGACTGGCCCAACGACCGGAAGCTTTCGGCGCTCCACATCCGCAAAGCCTGCGACGCCTCACTGAAGCGCCTGCAGACCGACTACATCGACATCTACCAGGCACACCACATCGACCGGGACACCCCGTTCGAGGAGTTCTGGGAGGCGATGGAGGTCCTGCGCCAGCAGGGCAAGATCATCTACGTCGGCTCCTCGAACTTCGCCGGCTGGCACATCGCCAAGGCCCAGGAGTCGGCCGCCAGGCGCAACTTCAACGGCCTCGTCAGCGAGCAGTCCCACTACAACCTGCTCACCCGCACGGTCGAGCTGGAGGTGCTGCCCGCCTGCGAGGACTACGGCCTCGGCGTGATCCCGTGGAGCCCGCTGGCCGGCGGCCTGCTCGGCGGCGTGCTCCGCAAGATCGACAAGGGCCGCTCGGCCGCCGACCACATGATCACGCAGCTCGAGAAGCACCGCGACAAGATCGAGCAGTACGAGAAGCTCTGCGACGAGCTGGGCGAGGAGCCGGCGTACGTGGCCCTGGCCTGGCTGCTCAAGCAGCGGGCGGTCACCGCGCCGATCATCGGCCCGCGCACCCTTGAGCAGCTCGAGGGCAGCCTGCGCACCCTGGAGATCGACCTCGACGAGGCCACTTTGGCCCGGCTCGACGAGATCTTCCCGGGTCACAAGACGGCCCCTGAGGACTACGCCTGGTAAATCAGCTCAGCAACGCGCCGATCACGACGATGAGCAGCAGCAGGCCGAGCACGATGGGCAGCAGCCATGGGCGAGGACGATCCACGACCTGGAGCCTAGCTCTCGCCGGCGGGTGCCAGCGCCCATTCGGCGAGTGACTCGTACCTCACCTGGGGCCCGGTGTGACTGCGGACGAGATGGACGTGCTCCGCCCGCCACGGCGAGCCGCTGAACCCGGACAGCGACTCCACCAGCGGGCGGAGGTCCGTCTCCGTCTTGGCCCGGGCGAGCGTGAGGTGCGGGTGAAACCGCTTCTCATCGGTCTGTACGGCTCCCGCCCGCCGCGCCCCCGCCTTGACGGAGTCCGCCAGCCTGGTCATGGAGTCGCCGGTGACGCCCACCCAGAAGACCCTGGCCCGGCGGGCGGATGAGAAGGCGCCGAAGCCCTCGAAGGCCAGGTCGAGCACGCTGTAGCGGTGCACGGCGCGGGCCAGGCGCACCTCCAGCTCGGGCAGCGCCTGCTCGGGCACCTCACCGAAGAAGCCCAGCGTGATGTGCCAGGTGGCCCGGTCGGGCCAGCGCAGCCCCGGCACCTGCCCGACGTACGGGGCGATCGCGTGCGAGATCTCGTCCAGCACCTCGTCGGGCGGCACCAGCGCCGCAAAGAGCCTCATGCCACCCGATTCTCCCCCGCCACCGCCCCGGGTCCCCCTTCAGGGGCCGGGCTCAGGCGACGGCGAGTGACGGCCTGGCGACCCGGGAGCTGATCAGCCGCGTCATCAGCACCGCCAGTCCGGTGCCGACCAGGACCAGCACGCCGGACAGGACCACGCCCATCCGCGGACCGCCCAGCTCGGACAGCCACCCGATCAGCGGCGCGCCCAGCGGAGCCCCGCCGGTGAACACCAGCATGTAGATCCCCATGACCCGACCCCGCATGTCCGGCGACGTGGCCATCTGGACGCTGGCGTTCGCGGCCGTGTTGATGGTGATCAGCGCGATCCCGGTCGGGATCAGCAGCAAGAGGTAGACGGGGTAGAACGGGGCCAGCCCGGTGGCGATCTGGAAGAGCCCGAAGCCGAGCGCCCCCGCCATCAGCAGCTTCCGTGTCAGCCGCGCCCTCCGTGCCGCGAGCAGGGCGCCGCCAAGTGCACCCACCGCGAACATGCTGGAGGCCAGTCCGAACGAGGACGCTCCCGCGCCGAACTCCTGGCGGGCCATCAGCGCGATCGACATCGAGAACGACTGCGAGAACATCGACACGAACCCGATCAGCAGCACCGGCATGAGCAGCTCTTCGCGCTGGATCACGTAGCGGAGCCCCTCGCGGAGCTGCCCCTTGGCACGGGGCACGGGCGCGGCGGGGTTCAGCTCGGACGAGCGCATGAAGACCAGGCTCGAGATCACCGCGCCGAAGGTCAGCGCGTTGATCAGGAAGATGGGGCCCGTGCCGCCGAGCACGTAGATCAGCACACCGGCCAGCGCCGGGCCGACCACGCGGGCGAGGTTGAAGATCGAGCTGTTCAGGGCGATCGCGTTGGGCAGGTCGCGCCGTCCGACCATCTCGACCACGAACGCCTGCCGCGTCGGCACCTCGACGCAGGAGATCATGCCGAGCAGGAACGCCATCACGTACACGTGCCAGACCTGGGCGGCGCCCGTCATGGTCAGCACGCCGATGGTGAGCGCCAGCGCGGCCATCAGCGACTGGGCGGCGATGAGGATGGGCCGCTTGGTGTAGCGGTCGGCGAGCACGCCGCCGAACATCCCGAACAGCAGCATCGGCAGGAACTGCAGGGCGGTCGCCGTTCCGAGCGCCGCCGCGCTGCCGTGGGTCAGATCGAGCACCAGCCAGTCCTGGGCGGTGCGCTGCAGCCAGGTGCCGACGTTGGAGACCATGCCCCCGGCTGCGAACATGCGATAGTTACGAACCTTGAGAGACCGGAACATTCCGGTCTTGGGTTCTTCGGGCTCTATATCCTGCTGAGCTTCTCCAGGATCGGTGCCGCCTGCCGGAGAATCGACCGCTCCTCCGGCGTGAGCTCCTTCAGCCGCTGCGTCAGCCACGCCTCCTTGCGGCGCCGCTCTTCCTTCAGCAGCTTCTGGGCGGCCTCGGTCACGCTCACGGTCACCTGCCGCCGGTCGGTCGGATGCGGGGAGCGCGACACCAGGCCGCGCTCCTCGAGCGCGGCGATCACGCGCGTCATCGAGGGCGGTTGTACCTTCTCGAGCTCGGCCAATTCGCCGGGGGTTATCCCGGAATGCCGTTCCACTGCGGCGAGCGTCGCGAACTGTGTGGGAGTCAGCGAGTGGGCTGCCGCCTGTCGTCGTAGGCGCCTGGTCAGCCTTGCCAGTGAGACGCGCAGGGCTGAAGCCAGGCCTGCGTCGCTGCGCAGGTCTGTCTTGTGCTGGGGGTTGGTTAGCATGTGTCATTACCTTTGCTAACTATACGGCATCTCAAGATATTTCCCCAATCAAATATCGGGCTGCCTCCTTGGTACCTCGAAGCCGCCCCGCACGCGCAGGGCGGCTTCTTCCCGCGTACTCAGACTCCGAACAGCGCCCGGATCGGCCCGATCGCGAAGTAGAGGACGAACAGGACCGTGACCCCCCACAGCAGCGGGTGGATCTCGCGCGCCTTGCCCCGCACGGCCTTGACCAGCACGTAGCTGATGAAGCCGGCGCCGATGCCGTTGGAGATCGAGTAGGTGAACGGCATGACGACGATGGTGAGGAACGCCGGGATGGAGATCTCGTAGTCGTTCCAGTCGATGTCGCGGATCGCGGTCATCATCAGGAAACCGACCACGACCAGCGCGGGCGCGGCGGCCTCGTACGGGACGACCGTGACGAGCGGCGCGAAGAAGATCGCCACGAGGAACAGCAACCCGGTGACCACGCTGGCCAGACCGGTGCGCGCGCCCTCGCCGACCCCGGCTGCCGACTCGATGTAGGTGGTGTTCGAGGAGACGGAGCCGGCGCCGCCGGCCGCCGCGCCGATCGAGTCGACGAGCAGGATCTCCCTGGTACGCGGCAGGGTCCCGTCCTCCTGCACCAGGTTCGCCTGGCGGCCGACGCCCACGATGGTGCCCATCGTGTCGAAGAAGTCCGTGATGAGCAGGGTGAAGACGAACAGCACGGCCAGGAGCACGGAAACGCGGCTGAACGCGCCGAACGGGTCGAACTCCGTGAACAGCGTGAGCGGGTTGTGGAAGCCGAAGATCTCTTTGGGGATGGTGGGGACGTTCAGCTGCCAGCCGCCCGGGTTCTTGGCCGAGAACGCGCCGGACTTGGTGAACTGCTCGACGATGATCGCCAGCACGGTGGTGCCCACGATGCCGATGAGGATGGCGCCCTTGACCTTCCGCGCGACCAGCGCCGCCGTGACGAGCAGCCCGGCCACGAACACGAAGATCGGCCACGAGGTCAGGGTGCCCTTGATGCCCATCTCCAGCGGCGGTCCGGCCGGCACCCGCCGCACGAAGCCCGCGTCCACGAAGCCGATCAACGCGATGAACAGGCCGATGCCGACACTGATGGCGGTCTTGAGCTGGGCCGGGATGGCGTGGAACACCGCCGTCCTGAGCCCGGTCAGCACCAGGATGGCGATGATGACGCCTTCGAGGAAGACCAGGCCCATGGCCTCCTCCCAGGTCATCACCGTGGCGATGTTGAAGGTCACGAAGGCGTTCAGCCCGAGCCCGGCCGCCATCGCGAAGGGGACCCTGCCGACGACGCCCATGAGGATCGTCAGCAGGCCCGCCACGAAAGCCGTCCCGGCGGCGACGAGCGCCACGTTGGGCGTCGTGCCGTCGCCGATGACCTGCTTGTCCACGTCCGTGCCGTTGGCAATGATGATGGGGTTCAGCACCACGATGTAGGCCATGGTGAAGAACGTGGCCAGGCCGCCGCGTATCTCACGGGAGACTGTTGAACCTCTTGCGGAGATTGCGAAGAAACGATCTATTGCGTTACGAGTGTCACTCACGACGCGAAGAGTGACAGTCGCGGTGACCTGCGGAAAGAGTCAGTAATGAGATCGAGACCCGATTGGAAGCTAGGCTGGACAACGTGAAGCAGCAGTGGCATCCCGATCCGGAGCCCATCAAGACCAACGACACCGCCGCCATCGCCGTGGGCATCGGGCTCTGGGCCGTCGCCCTGGTCGTCCTGCTGATCTTCCGCCCCGCCCCGGAGCACACGTGGTGGATCTGGACCTGCCTGGTCGGGATCGGGTTCGGGTTCTTCGGCATCTGGTTCGTACGCCGGCCGCGCCGGAATTGACATTAGTCATCTTCAAGTGGTGTTTCGGCCCACTACCTAGGCGGACCCCCGATTGATCATGCTTGTCAGCATGAAGAAGGCCATAGTGACATTCCTCCTGGGCGCGGCCGTCCTCGCCGGATGCGGCGAGGCTCCCGTCCAGGACCCGGGTACGGTCGCGTGGAGCACGTGCACCGACCTGCTCGGCGCGGACGGCAAGCCGGCCGCCCCGGCTTCCGGCATAGAGTGCGGCAAGATCCAGGTCCCGCTCGACCACGCCAAGCCGGACGGCGAGAAGATCGACCTCGCGCTCATCCGCGTCAAGGCCACCGGCGACCGCCTCGGCTCACTGGTCTTCAACTTCGGCGGTCCCGGCGCGTCGGGCGTGGACACGCTGGCACAGGCCGCCAGGGCGTTCGGCAACCTGGGCACCCGCTATGACCTGGTCAGCTTCGACCCGCGCGGCGTCGAGCGCAGCTCCGGCGTCAAGTGCGGCGGCCAGATCGGCAAGCTCATCGACGCCTCGGCGCGGGCCGACGGCGACCGGCTGGCCAAGGAGTTCGCCTCCGCGTGTCAGAAGGACTCCGGCAAGGTCCTGCCGTACGTCGGCACCGTGAACGCCGCCAAGGACCTCGACCTGCTGCGGACCGCGCTCGGGGACAAGAAGCTCAACTACTTCGGCTTCTCGTACGGCACGCACCTGGGCGCCGTGTACGCCACCCAATTCCCCAAGAACGTCGGCCGTTTCGTCCTGGACGGCGCCTTCGACCCCACGGTCACGTGGGAGGACCGCGCGGTGACGCAGGCGGAGGGGTTCCACCAGGCGTTCGGGGCGTTCGCGAAGGACTGCGTGGCGCAGAGCTGCGAGCTCGGCGCCGACCCCGCCGCCGTCGAGAAGGCGGTCGAGGGCCTGCTCGACGGGCTGAAGACCAAGCCGCTCAAGGTGGGGGACCGCGAGCTCACGTACGGGCTGGCCCAGCTCGCCGTCATCACCCCGCTGTACGCCAAGGCCGCCTGGCCGGTGCTGGAGCAGGCCGCCGCGGCGGCGATCAAGGGCGACGGCCGGACCCTGCTCACGCTGGCGGACTCGTACACGGGGCGCAAGGCGGACGGGACGTACACGACGTCGATGACGAGCATGCAGGCGATCAGCTGCGCCGACACCACCGAGCGGCCCACCGCCGCCGAGGTCGCCGAGATCAACGACCGGGTGGAGAAGACCTTCCCGATCCTGGCGGCCGAGGGCTCGGCCCCCTGCGCCCACTGGGCGGTGCGGGGTGACGACGCGGCCAGGCACATCGACGCGACCGGCTCCGGCCCCATCGTGGTCATCGGCGGCAAGGGCGACCCGGCCACCCCGTACCAGTGGGCGACCCGGCTCACGGCCCAGCTCAAGACGGGTGTGCTGGTCACCTACGAGGGCGAGGGACATGGGGCGTACCTGACCGGCGACGCCTGCGTCCTGCGGACGGTGGACGCGTACGTGCTGGAGGGCAAGGTCCCCGCCTCCGCCACCACCTGCGCCGCCTGACCTCGCGGCGGATCGGCATCGGCGGCTCCTGGGGTCAGAGGTCGAGCACCAGTTTGGGGCAGGCGGCGCGGGATACGCAGATGAACATGGTGTCGTTGGCCGCCCGCTCGTCCGGCGTGAGGAGGGCGTCCCTGTGGTCGACCTCGCCCGCGAGCACGGTGGTCTCGCAGGTGCCGCAGGTGCCCTCGCGGCACGACGACAGGATCGGCACGCCCGCCTCCTCCACGACCTCGAGGATCGACTGCCGCGGGGGCACAGTGAGGGTGCGGCCGGTGACGGCCAGCTCGACCTCGAAGGACTCTGCCACGACGGGGGCGCCCGGGTCCTTGGGCGTGAAGCGCTCCATGCGGAGCGTGCCGCTCGGCCGGTCGGCGCAGCGCTGCTCGACGGCCTCCAGCAGCGGCGCGGGACCGCAGCAGTAGATGAGGGCATCCGGCGGCTCGCCCGCCAGGATGGCGTCGAGATCGAGCGGTCCGTGCTCGTCCTGCGGCCTCAAGACCACCCGGTCGCCATGAGCCGCCTGGAGCTCGCGGGCGAAGGCCATGGACGTGGCCGTGCGGCCGCCGTAGACCAGTCTCCACTGCGAGTCCGCGGCGGCGATCATCGGAAGGATGGGGGTGATGCCGATCCCTCCGGCGATGAACAGGTGGCGGGGAGCGGAGTGGAAGGGGAAGTGGTTGCGAGGGCCGCGGGCGAGGATCGTCGTGCCGGGGTGGAGCTCGTCGTGGACGAACGCCGAACCGCCACGGCCGCCCGGCTCACGCAGCACGGCGATGCGCCATGTCGTACGGTCGGCCGGGTCGCCGCACAGCGAGTACTGACGAACGAGACCGTCGGCGAGGATCAGGTCGACGTGCGCGCCGGGCGTCCAGGCGGGCAGCTCGGCGCCGGCCGGGTCACGCAGGTCGAGAGCGACGACGCCGTCGGCCACCTGCTCGCGGCCATGGACGCGCAGCTTGCGCTCGACCTCCGGACCGGCATCGGCCTTCCCGCGGGTCCCGGGCTGCACGGCGGTCATCGTGTGACTCCCGCGGTGAACAGGGCGGGAGCCTCATCCGCGGGAGGGGCGATGTGGCCGGCGGGGTGGGCGAGGAGCCACTCCCACACCTCGGCCGGGCCCTCGGCCACGTGTGTCGCGCCGCAGTGGCAGGTGCCCAGCAGAAGGTCGCTGCCCGGCAGCCAGGTCACCCGGAGCACCTCGCGACCGGCGAGCACCGGCTGGATGGGGATCATGAGCGGTGCACCGCGGCGGGGCCGTCCTGCCCGGCCAGCTCGGCCAGCAGACGCCGGGCCGCCAGCCCTCCGGTGTCGATGTTGATCGACAGCTCCTGGTAGCCCCTGGGCTCGGTGGCGATCACCTGCTCCAGCACGTCCAGCGCGGCCACGTCCTGCAGCACGACTGTGCGGTTCTGCTCGGCCAGGAAGTCCGACACGTCCTGATCGTCGAGGGCGAAGTCGCGTGCGACAGCCCAGAAGTCGTGGGTGGTGTGCTCGGTCTCGGGGGTGATGGCGTAGACGACCTCTACGTGGAAGGCGTGGGGGTCGGTGCCGTCCTCGTTCGGCAGGACACCGAGCGGGGCGATGCGCGAGTGCAGCTTGTACAGGCACGGCGGGGCGTACTCGATGTCCTGCCAGCGCATGATGCGCCCGGTCAGACCGGTCGACTTGGCGTAGAAGGGCGGGCATTCGGCGTCGTCCATGTGGCGGCTGACATGGATGACGCCTGCCTGCTCGTCCACCGCGGTGGTGATCGGGGTGGCGGCCACCTCGGGGGTCCCGATGTAGCCGCCGTGCAGGTACGTCTCGTGCGACAGGTCGAGGAGGTTGTCCACCAGCAGCCCGAACCGCGCCTTGAGCGGCTCCATCCCGGACACCGTGGTGTAGTCCGGCGAGACCAGCCAGGGCGCCCGCGGGATGCGCGCCGCGTCGGCCTTGGCGGGATCGCCGATCCAGACCCAGACGAACGAGTCCTGCTCGACCACCGGATGGCTCTTCAGCCGGGCGGTGCGCGGCACCCGGGTCTGGCCCGGGACGGCGACGCAGACTCCGTCAGCGCCGTAGGTGAAGCCGTGGTAGCCGCACACCACCTGGTCGTCGACCAGCCGGCTGGGCGCCTGCGACAGCGGGAAGCGGCGGTGCACGCAACGGTCCGACATCGCGGTGACGGTCCCGGCACGGGTGCGCCAGAACAGGATCGACTCGCCGCAGACGGTGCGGCTGAACAGCTCCTGGCCGATCTCGCGCCCGTACGCGGCGACGTACCACTGGTCGCGGGGGATGCTCGACATCGGACGGCTCCTTCGGATAATCCCTGATGGGAACGATGGTTACCTCAGGTATGCAGATCACGGAACGTCGTTTCCCGGATGCCGGAAACCGAATGTCCCTAGAACCGCAGGACCGGCTTGATGGTGTCGCCGGCGGCGATGTCGCCCACCGCGCGCTGGATCTCCTCGAACTTGTAGTGCCTGATCAGCCGGTCGATCGGCAACCGCCCGGCGGACACGAGCTCCACGAGGACCGGGATCAGCGACTCCGTCTCGCTGTCGCCCAGAGTCAGGCCCATAACCTTGCGGCCCGGCAGCATGAAGTTGACGTCCACGGGGACTGAGGAGCCGAACGGCGGTGCGCCCACCAGCACCGCGGTGCCGCGGGCGGCGAGTACGGCGACAGCCGCGCCCGCGATCGCCAGGTTGCCGGTGGTCTCCACCACGCCGTCTGCGCCCTGGCCGCCGGTGATCTCGGAGATCGCGTCCGCGAGGTCGGCGGTGCCGGTGTCGACGGTGTGCGTGGCGCCTAGCTCGCGGGCCAGCTCCAGCCGGGACGGGACGCGGTCGACCGCGATGACACGGGTGGCCGGGGTGAGCCGGGCCGCCATGACCGCGGACAACCCGACCGCGCCCGCCCCGGTGACGACGAGGGTGGCGCCGGGGCGGGGGCGCAGGACATTCCATACCGCCCCGGCGCCAGTCTGCACGCCGCAGCCGAGCGGCGCCAGCAGTTCGAGCGGCGCGTCGGCGGGCACCTTGACGAGGCTGCGCTCGTCGACCAGGGCGTGCCTGGCGAAGGACGACTGGCCGAAGAAGTGCCCGCCGATCACCGCGCCGTCCCTGGTCACCGTGGGCGAGCCGTCCGCGCGGGCGCCGCCGAGCAGGTTCAGCGGCAGCCAGACCGCGCAGTAGGCGGGGTGCCCGTCACGACAGTTCGCGCATCTCCCGCACGAGGTGAAGGAGAGCAGCACCTGGTCGCCGGGGCTGACCCGGGTCACCGCGGAGCCGACCGCCTCTACGACGCCCGCGCCCTCGTGCCCGAGAACTCCGGGGAGCGGGAACGGCAGGCCGCCGGCGGCGACGCCCAGGTCGGTGTGGCAGATCCCGGCGGCGACCATCCGGACCAGCACCTCGTCCGGCCGCGGATCGGCCAGCTCGATCTCGCTCAGGTGGAAGCCCGCGCCCGCGGACTCGACGACGGCCGCTGCAGTGGTGGTCATGGCGGTTCCTTTCCCGGTCAGGGCGCGAGGGAGATGACGACGGACTTGACCTTGGTGTACGACTCCAGCACCTCGGGCCCGTACTCCCGCCCGTGGCCGGACTGCTTGACGCCGCCGAAGGGGATCGCGGGGTCGAGCATCGCCCAGTCGTTCACCCAGACGATGCCGGCCTCCAGCCGCGCCGCCACGCGGTGGGCACGGGCCAGGTCGGTGGTCTGCAGGCCCGCGGCCAGCCCGTACGGCGTGCTGTTGGCCATGGACACGGCCTCGTCCTCGGTGTCGAAGGGCTGGACGGTCAGGACGGGGCCGAAGATCTCTTCCTGGACGACGCGGGAGTCGTTGCTCAGGCCGGCGATGACGGTCGGCCTGTAGTAGTAGCCGCCGCCGAGCTCCAGGCGCTCGCCTCCGACGACGACCCGGCCGCCCTCTTCCTTGGCGAGCCGCACATAGTCCTCGACCTTGGTGCGGTGCCGTTCGGCGGCCATGGGCCCCACGACGGTCGCCGGATCGAAGGGGTCGCCGACCGGCACCCCGGCGACGGCTCCCGCCAGGATCTCCAGCACGGTGTCGTGGAGCGAGCGCTGGACGAGCAGGCGCGGCCCGCCCATGCAGAACTGGCCGGTGTTGAAGACGAAGGCCTTGATGACCGAGCCGATCGCCTTGTCGAGATCGGCGTCCTCGAACACGATCTGCGCGGCGTTGCCGCCGAGCTCCATCGTGACGGGCTTGAGGGCCTCTCCTGCCGTACTGGCGGCGTACCGGCCGATCCTGGTCGAGCCGGTGAAGGCGATCTTGTCGACGCTCGGGTGGCGCAGCAGTGCCTCGCCAGCCTCGGCGCCGCCGGTGACCACGTTCAGCACGCCGTCCGGCACACCGGCCTCGGCCAGGATCTCCGCCATCAGCAGGGCGCTGAGCGGGGTCTCCTCCGCCGGCTTGTGCACCACGACGTTGCCCGCGGCGAGCGCCGGCGCGATCTTCGAGCTGCTGAGGATCAGCGGGAAGTTGAACGGGGTGATCGCGCCGACCACGCCGAACGGCTCGCGGCGGGTGTAGGCGTGCGCGGGGATCGGGATCTGCCGGGTCGCGCCCTCGATGGTCTGCGCGAGCCCCGAGTAGTACTCGTAGATCTCGGCGGTCGTGGCCACGTCGACGGCGCGGCACAGGGTCACCGGCTTGCCGACGTCGGCGCTCTCCACCGCGACGAGCTCGTCCTCGCGCCGCCTGATCAGGTCCGCGACGCGGTGCAGAATGCGGGCGCGTTCGCGACCGGTCGTCTGCGCCCACGCGCCGAAGGCCGCGCGCCCGGCGACGACCGCCGCGTCCACGTCGGTGGCGTCGGCCTCGGCGACGGTGGTGATCACCTTCGCGGTGGACGGGTCTGTGACGTCCCTCCTGCCCTTGGCGTTCGCCTCGCACCACGCGCCGCCGACGAAGAGCTTGCCCGGCTCGGCACGCGGCCGGCTCACGCTCGGGACGCTCTCAACTGCGGAGTCGGTCATAGCCCGCCCACCTTCCCGATGCGACCGCACGCCGCACCACGTTGATCCTGGTCACACCACCGCAACCAACAGGTTTCCTGATAATTACGCCTGAATTGTGGTGCTGGCAAGAGGGTGTTGCATAATCAGGAAACCTGATTGTCGAGGGCCAAGGAGAGAACGTGGCGCACACCACGGACAGCACGGTCACGGCAGGCCCGCGCCCGTCGCTGCTGTACGTCGTGAAGCAGGTCGAGCTTGCCGCGCGGTCCCACATGGACGACCTGCTCAAGCCGGCCGGGATCACCGCGCTGCAGTACACCGCGCTCACCGTACTGCGCCGGCGGGACGGGCTCAGCTCGGCGCAGCTGGCCCGCAACTCCTTCGTCACCGCCCAGTCCATGGCCGACATGATCACCACGCTGGAGCGGCGCGGCCTGATCGCCCGCCGCCGCGACCCGGACAACCGCCGCGCCATGCTGATCAGCCTCACCGATGCGGGCCGCGAGCTGCTCGCGACCCACGACGAGGCCATGGGGGCCCTGGAGGAGCGGATGCTCTCCGGCCTCACCCCGCGGCAGCGCCGCGACCTGGAGGCCTACCTCAACCGCTGCCGGACGGCCCTGTCGGACGTGCCACCCCACTAGGGAAGTGACAGGTCGCGGAGCTTGAGTTTCTGGATCTTGCCGGAGCCGGTCTTAGGCAGGTCCTCCACGAAGGTGACGTATCGCGGGATCTTGTACTTGGCCAGACGGGTCTGGAGGAAGTCGCGAAGCTCCTCCCCCGTGACGGCGTGCCCCGGGCGGGTGACCACGAACGCGCGACCGGTCTCCCCCCACCTCTCGTCAGGGACGCCGACCACCGCTGCCTCGGCCACCGCCGGGTGCTCGAAGAGCGCCGACTCGACCTCCGCGGGATAGACGTTCTCGCCGCCGGAGATGTACATGTCCTTGACCCGGTCCACGATGTACAGGTGCCCCTCCTCGTCGAGAGTGGCGACGTCGCCGGAGCGGAACCAGCCGCCCCCGGCGAATGCCGCGGCGGTGGCGGCGGGATCCTCCCAGTAGCCGGGGGTGACGTTCGGGCCCTTGATGAGGACCTCGCCGGGCTCGCCGGTCCGGGCGTCGGTGAGGTCGGGGCGAACGACACGGACGTCGGCGAAGAACACCGGCACACCGGCCGAGCCGGCCTTGCGCTCGCTCTGGCTGGCCTCCAGGAAGGTGGCACCCGGCGAGGTCTCGGTGAGCCCATACCCCTGGCAGAACACCAGCCCCCGCTCCTGGTAGGCACGGATCAGCGCGGGCGGTATCGACGCTCCCCCGGACATCAGCGTGCGCACCGAGGACAGGTCCGCGCCGGCCCAGCGCGGAGAGCCGGCGAGCGCGGCGAACATCGTGGTGACCCCGAACATCCACGTGACGCCGTGCTTCTCGATGAGGTCGAAGCACGCGTCCACGTCCCACGACGGCATGATCACCGAGCGGCCGCCCTTGGCGAAGGTCGGCAGCAGCGTCTGGTTCAGCGCCGCGACGTGGAACAGCGGGGCGCTGACCAGCGTCGTCTCGTCGCCGGCCACGTCCACCCCGATGAGCATGTTGAACGTGTTCCACACCAGGTTCGCGTGGCTGAGCGTGGCGCCCTTGGGGCGGCCGGTGGTGCCGGACGTGTAGAGGACGAGAGCGAGGTCGTCCAGCGCCACCGGCACGTCGATCGGGGTGGGGTCGCCCTGCGCGCACCAGCTCTCGTAGTCGTCGAGCGCCACGATCTCGTCCAGGGCCGGGAGGCCGGTCAGCGCGTGCACCACGCCGGCGCACTGGGGCGAGTGGATCAGGACCTTCGCGCCACAGTGGCCCAGCATGTAGTCGATCTCGGGCGCGGCGAGCCGGAAGTTCAGCGGGACGAAGATCGCGCCGAGCAGGTGCGTGGCGAACATCGTCTCGGCGAACGCGGTGTGGTTCGGGCCGAGGTAGGCGACCCGGTCCCCGGCGCGCACGCCGCTGTCCCGCAGCCGTGCCGCCAGCCTCGTCACCCGCTCGTGGACCTCCGCGTACGTCAGGGACCTTTCGCCGAAGACGAAGGCCGTGCGATCCGGCGTCATCAGGGCCCGCCGGGCGGGCCAGCCGCCGATGCCCGTATTCCGCATGAGCAAGCCTCCCCAGGTCCGGAGGGTCAGGCGTAGTGCCGGTAGACGGCGCGGGCGACGCACGCGGGCTTGGCCACGCCGTCGATCTCAACGGTGAAGTCGAGCAGCATCTGCACGCCGTCCCCCGGCACGTCCTCGACCTCGGCCACCGTGGCGGCCAGGCGGACCTTGCCGCCCACCTTGACCGGACTCGGGAAACGGACCTTCTCCAGCCCGTAGTTGATGCTCATCTTCACGCCCCGGATGTCGAGCAACTCGTTGAACAGCGGGATGAGCAGGGACAAGGTCAGGTAGCCGTGGGCGATCGTGCCGCCGAACGGGCCGTCCTTCGCCTTCTCCGGATCGACGTGGATCCACTGGTGGTCGTTGGTCGCATCGGCGAAGGTGTTCACCCGGTCCTGGGTGATCTCCAGCCAGTCGCTGCGGCCGAGGTGTTTCCCTGCGAGGCCCTTCAGCGCCTCCAGTCCGTTCGCGATGGTGGTCATGGCAGCTCCTTGGGGGTGAGGCCGAGCAGGCGGGCGGCGTTGTCCTTGAGGATCTTGGGGCGGACCTCGGGCTTGATGTCGAGCTTGGCGAAGTCGGCCAGCCAGCGGTCCGGGGTGATCACGGGATAGTCGGAGCCGAACAGCACCTTGTCCTTGAGCAGCGAGTTGGCGTAGCGGACGAGCTGCGGCGGGAAGTACTTCGGCGACCAGCCGGACAGGTCGATGTGGACGGACGGCTTGTGGGTGGCGACGGCGAGCGCCTCGTCCTGCCACGGGAACGACGGGTGAGCCAGGATGATCTTCAGGTGCGGGAAGTCCGCGGCGACGTCGTCGACCAGCATCGGGTTGGAGTACTTCAGCCGGATGCCGGCGCCTCCTGGCACGCCCGCCCCGATGCCGGTCTGACCGGTGTGGAACAGGGCGATCGCGCCCAGTTCCTCGATGACCTCGTACAGCGGATAGGCCATCGGGTCGTTCGGGGAGAAGCCCTGGATGCTGGGGTGGAACTTGAAGCCCCGCACGCCGTGCTCCGCCACCAGGCGGCGGGCCTCCCGGGCGCCCGCCCGGCCCTTCCACGGGTCCACGCTGCCGAACGGGATCAGCACGTCGGCGTGCTCGTTGCAGCTCTCGGCGATCTCCTCGTTGGAGATGCGCGGATGGCCGGTGGCGTGCTCGGCGTCCACGGTGAACACCACGGCCGCCATCTTCCGCTCCCGGTAATAGGCGGCCATCTGCGCGATGGTGGGCCGCTGGTGTGAGCCGAAATACTCCTCGGAGGCGCCGAACAGCTCCGGGCTGAGCGAGCCGTGCCCGTCCCTGGAGACCTCGGCGTGGGTGTGGACGTCGATCGCGACCAGCTCGTCGAGCTTCACGACGAGGGTCCCTTCGGGGCGGGGATGCCGTACGTCTCCGGGTCGGCGCCCACGCCCGTGCGCCACTGCGCGGCGATCGCGCCGGCGCTCCAGCCGCCGTCGGCGAAGGCCACCGCCTTCTCCTTCGGGTGGGCCCACAGGGCCAGCCGGTCCCCGCCGATGCCGATCGCCTGCCCGGTGATGTCCTGGGCGGCGTCCGAGGCGAGGAACGTGATCAGGCCCGCGACGTCCTCGACCGTGCCCAGGCCCTCGTCCCTGCGCAGCCATGCGGGCAGCGGCGCGCCGGTGCGCTCGGCCTCCTCGAGGATCGGCGCGAAGGCGGGGATCGTCCTGGTCATCTCGGTCGCGGCGACCGGGACGACGGCGTTCACCGTGATGTCCGACCGGGCCAGCTCCATGGCCCAGGTGCGGGCCATGGCCACGATGCCGGCCTTGGCGGCGGCGTAGTTGGTCTGGCCGAAGTTGCCGCGCTGGCCGGCGGGCGAGGAGACGAGGATCAGGCGGCCGCCCTCGCCCTGCTCGCGCATGCGTACGGCGGCGGCGCGGGCGCAGGTGAACGTGCCGCGCAGGTGCACCTCGACGACCTTGTCGAAGTCCTCGTCGGACATCTTCCACAGCACCCGGTCCCGCAGGATCCCGGCGTTGGTCACCATCACATCGAGCCGGCCGAACTGCTTGACCGCGCTCTCCACGAGCCGCTGGGCGACCTCGCTCCCGCCGACCGCACCCGCCTCGGCCACGGCCCTGCCGCCCGCGGCGGCGATGGCGCCGGCCACCTGGGCGGCCGCCTCGGCGTCCACATCGTTGACGACGACCGCCGCACCGGCGGCGGCCAGAGCCCGCGCGTACGCCTGCCCGAGGCCGCGCCCGGCCCCGGTGACCACGGCCACCTTGCCCGACAAATCCATCTATTTCACCTCGAACACCTCAGACTTCTGCCGACCCCCTGAATGTAAGTCAGTTTCATGACTGCGGTCAAAGTTCTGCCCAACATTCTTTCCACCTGCCCGCCCGGCCGCACGTGCCGTCCTTCGCTCCCCCTACGCTTTTGCCTGTGGAGCGCGAGGACGGGCAGGACCAGCCGCAGCTGCCGTCGGCGCGCCCCCAGTCCCTGATGTTCAGCTTTCTGGGCATCTACGTGCTGGGGCGCGACATCGCGGTCTACTCGGGCAGCGTCATCGACGTCTTCGCCCGCCTGGGCGTCTCGGAGGAGGCGGTGCGCTCGACGCTCACCCGCATGGCCAAGCGCGACCTGCTGACCAGGCACCGCCAGGGCAAGAGGGTCTACTTCGGGCTCACCCCGCACGCCGTCGACGTGCTCGACGACGGACGCAGGCGGGTCTGGGAGACCGGCGCGGTCAACCGCGGCTGGGACGGCACCTGGACGCTCGTCGGCTTCTCACTGCCGGGCAGCGAGCGCAGCACCCGCCATGACCTGCGTTCCCAGCTCATCTGGGCCGGATTCGGGCTCCTGCAGGGCGGGTTGTGGATCGCGCCGGGCACCAAGGACATCGAGACGACGCTCGCCCCGCTGGGGCTCGGCGACAACGTCACCGTGCTCCAGGCTCGGGCGCTCAAGCCGACGGAGTCGGCCGACCTCGTCCGCCGGGCGTTCGACACCGATCAGATCGCCGCACGCTACCGGGCCTTCCTCGACCGCTGGGACACGCCGCACCCGCTCCCCGCCGCCGACGACCTGGCCAGGCAGCTGCTCCTGCACACCGACTGGCTCCAGCTCGTACGCCAGGACCCGCATCTCCCGGCCGAGCACCTGCCCGCCGGCTGGCCGGCGATCCGCGCCGAGACGCTGTTCCACTCGCTGGCCCACCGCTACGGGCCCACCGCCGCGAAGCTGGCCGAGTCGATCCTCGACGAGCTGCCCCTGCGCCCGTGAAGGGAGCGCCGGGGCAGGAACCGCGTCGTCAGGACAGGTCGGACTCGGCGAGAAGGAGCGGCACCGAGGCGGGGTCGCGCAGCAGGGCCGCCACGGCGAGGCGGTCGTTCCACTGGCCGGTCGCCCAGGCCAGGCCGCGCGCGAGGCCGTCGAGCCCCGTGCAGTGCACCATGCCGTCGAAGAAGCGCCAGGTGCACTCCACCCCGTCCACCAGCAGCTTCTCGTGCTCCACATAGGTGGAAGGCGCCGTGGGCAGCAGGGCCAGCACCTCAGCAGGCACGGAACGCACCTGCCCCTGCGAGGTGACCTCGCCCGACGTCAGCTCGCCGGCGAGCGGCAGGTCCAGCAGCTCCGACAACGACTCCGCCAGATCGTACGGCGCCAGCACCAGCGGCCGGCCGGCCACGAGCTGCAGCAGGTCGGGCGCCTCCACCACCACGGCGTCGTCCGCGGCGGCCACCACGATGGCGCCTTCCAGCACCGCACGCACCCGGGACGGCGGCGCCACGCGAGAAGGATCCACGGCGGCCAGCGCGATCCACAGGGCGCGGAGCTGCGCCCGGTCCACCTCGACGGAGTCGTCGGCCATCAGGTCAAGGAGCTCCTCGGGCCCGCCGTGCGAGGAGAGCAGCTCCGGCAACGTCGTGCGGACGCCCAGCATGGACAGGGCCGTCTCGTCGAGCCCCGCGGGCGCGTCCTCGTACAGGCCCTGGAGCAGCGGGTCGGCCCCGGGGAGCCGCAGCTCCAAGGGCTTGCGCCCGCCCAGCACCGGGTGGTTGGCCAGCCACCACGCCGTATAGGACGGCACCTCCACCCCGGCCACCCGCAGCGGGTGGAGGGCGGCACGCAGCGGCGGGCGGGTCAGCAGCTCCAAGGCCGCCGCCCAGTCGGCCACCAGCTCCAGGTCGCGCACCGCCACGAACTCCGGCACCAGCGGCGGCACGTCGAGCTCCGGCAGCAGGTCGAGCACGTGGTCGAGCCAGTCGTCCTCGCCGTCGAGGTCGTGGTCGCAGTCGTCGTGGTCGAGCAGCACGTCGGCCTCGTGCACCACCGCGAACCCGTCGAGCACGCCCGCCGCCGCCAGCACCCGCGCGCCGTACGCCTCCTCCAGCTCGGCAGCGGCCACCCCGAGATGCGTGTCAGACTCCAGGAGCCCGGCCAGCGCCCCGTGGGCCAGCATGAGCTCCCCGGCCGGGTAGAGCTCGCCGTCCGCGCCGCGCAGGGCCAGCTCGGCCAGCCACGGCGCCTCCCCCGGCGCCAGCGCCGACGCCTCCACCAGCGACAGCACGGCCCGCGCCACCGCTCCGGGGTCGGGGCTGTCGAGCGACTGCGCCACGGCGGCCTTGGTCAGCGGGTCTTCGAGGATCGTACGCGGCGTCGCCTCAGCCGCGCCCAGCCTGAGCAGCGCCGGGTGGGCCGCCTCGGGATGCACGATGCGCAGCCCCAGCGGCGTCAGGTCCAGTTCCGCCCCGCCGTCGGTGAGGATGAGCGTGCCGCGCGGCCCGCGCACCAGCCGGCCGTCGGTCAGCGGCACCGGCAGGGCGCCCAGCGACTCGGGGTCGTCGGCGGGCAGCACCTCGTAGAGCGAACGCCACCACGACGGCTCGCGGGCCTCGACGGCCTCGCCCGACAGCAGATCGACCACGTCGGCCAGCTCGACCCTGCGCACGCCAAGCGCGGCCATGGCCGGGTGCCTGGCGGGCCACCCGGCGGGCAGCAGCCCGGGCACGAAGTCGGCGACCGCCGCCAGCAGCTCGCCCGTGCCGGACGGCACCACGGCCGCCTCACGGCCGGCGACCACCCAACCGTCGCCTTCGGGCTCGCGCGCGGGGTGCTCGACCCGCCACTCGGCGTCGGGCTCGTAGACCTCGGCGTCGGCGAAAGACGGCGTCTGTACGGCGGGCGCGGGCGCGGACAGCGCGGGCAGCAGCGGCGTCGAGGGCAGCCTGGCCAGCACGGCACGGCGGATCCTGGCGTCCAGCTCGCCCTTGCCCATCAGGGACGGCACCAGGTCGAGCAGCTTGGGCGTGCGCGGCAGCTCCCGCAGCAGCCGCACATAGGCGTCGGCCACCCGCTCGACCAGGAAGTCGGCCAGCGGCCCCTTGGCGAAGTGGCGCCGGTCGGTGGCCATCGGGAACGACGCGATCAGCAGCGCGGGCAGGTCGAGCGGCTCGTCGCTGGGCGTGGGCGCGTGCACGACGGGCGGCACCGTGGCGGGCAGCGGCCCCGGCTCGCCGCTGCCGGTGACGGGAACCGCCCAGCGCAGGGACCAGTAGGGGCGGGCGCGCTCCTCGGTGGGCCGGTCGGCGAAGAGCCTGCTCACCTCCTCGGGCGTGAACTCCCCCGACTCCGACACGACGTGCCAGCCGTCGGCGGCCACGGTGCGTACGGACCCGTCGAGGTCGATCTCAATGCTCTCCAGCGCCGGCATGCCGAGCAGCAGCGCCGGGCTGGTCTCGTCCAGCATCCGGCGGACCGCCTCGACGCAGGCCTGATCGCGCAGCGGCAGGCGGACGAGCGTGTCGAAACCCTCGGGCACGTCGAGCGGCGGCGCGTCGAACGGCAGTCTGAGCAGCGGAACGTGCCCCGAGCGGTCGGCCAGCTCGCCCACGAGCGCAGGGATCTCCGACACCGCCGCGGAGGTCTCCACGCGCGACCAGCGGACCGCGCCGCTCCCGCGCGAGCCGATGGACGGCTCGTCGCAGACCGACACCACCGCCGCGAACCCGACACCGAACCGCCCCGCCGCGCCGATCTCGTCGCGCTTGCCGGAGACCCGCAGTGTCGACAGGCCCTCCACGCCGGTGGCGTCGAGCGGGGCGCCGGTGTTGGCGGCCGTCAGCACGTCACCCTTGAGCGTCAACCGCAGCATCCCAGGCACGCCCGCACGCAGGGCCGCGTCGGCGGCGTTCTGGGCGAGCTCGACGATCAGCCGGTCGCGGTAGCCGCCGAGCGCGAAGTCCTCCTCGGCGTTGGCGTCCTCGCGGAACCTGGCGGGCGAGGCCGTCCACGCGGACAGGACGGCGGCTCGCATCCGGTCAGTGCCGTAGGTGCCAGAGTTGTCGAGCGTCATCGATCACGATCCTGATTGAGAGGTTGAGGCCAGGCGTAGGGTAGCGGCCTTCGCGATCAGGAGTGGCCGAGTTCTTCGGTGGCGGATTCGTCGACCGAGCCCGCCGCCTCCTCCTCCATCAGGTCGTAGCCCAGGTCGTCGAGGATGGGAGTGGCCTGCTCGACGGGCGGCGGCAGCACGGCGGCCTCCGAATGGGCGCCGCAGCCGTGGTCGGCGGCCACGACCTTGCCGTCGTCCGGCGCGTACTCATTGGCGCAGACCCCGAACATGTGCCGCAAGCCACCCGCGAGCAGCCAGAAGAAGCCGCAGGTGGAGCACTGCGCGGGAGCGGCGTGTGCGATCGGCGTGTGCGGCCCGTGCTCGCCCGAGTGCCAGCGCCTGGCCGCCCGGTCCTTGCCGATGGCCGAGAGCACACGGGCCCGGCCCAGGCCGTACTCGAAAACCGCCTGTCGCTCTGCGTCGTCGTCGGTGTCGGTGAAACCGGGCGTGAGCCTGTCGTCGTCTTCCGGGGTCGGCAGCAGGTCGCCCACGCCGAGATCGCCGGGGCGCAGCCGCTCGCTCCACGGCAGCCACTCGGGCGCGAGCAGCGCTCCCGAGCCGGGCAGCAGGACGGCCTCGCTGACCGTGACCTTCTTGGCCCGCGAGGCGCGCGTGACGGTGACGGCCCAGCGCCAGCCGCGATAGGCCTTGTCGAGACAGGCGAAGTAGTGGGTGACGATCCGGTCGCCTTCGCTCTCGAAGCCGAGGTGCTCGCCGGGCTCCCCCGGGCGCGCGAGCTCCTCCGCCGCGGCACGCGCCAGATCGACCGCGGCGACACAGGCCTGGTCGGGAGCGGAGACGCGGGCCCTGGTGCGGCTCATCGGGCAGCCTCCGCCGAAAGGTGCTGTTCGCTCACACTTCATTCTCACCCATGGGCGGACCGGAGACGCCCACAACGTGGGATCCGGCTCCGAGATCGCGGACTAATCGGGTAAGACTGGTAGGCGTGGAGGGAGGCTGGGGCCGGGCACGTGAGGTCTCGCGGCGGGTGGCGCGCGGCGTCGCCGACGCGGGGCGCGCGACTGCGCGCGCTAGCCGGGCCACGGCCAGCGGCACGGCCAGGGCGAGCAGGGCCACGGCAAAAGGTGCGCGAAAAGTCGGCAAAGCGACGCGCCGCCTCACGTACGCCAACGGCGCCGACCGCACCGGGCTCGGCCGCCTGATCGAGCTGTCGGCGGGCAACAGCGCGAGCGACGCGCTGGTCACGGTGGCGCTGGCGAGCACGGTGTTCTTCGGCGTGCCCGTGGGCGAGGCCCGCGGCTCGGTGGCCCTCTACCTGGTCATCACCATGCTGCCGTTCGCGTTGCTCGCGCCCTTCGTGGGGCCGATTCTCGACAGGTTCAGGTCGGGGCGGCGCTACGTGATGGCGGGCACGCTGTTCGGGCGGGGGCTGCTCTGCTTCGCGATGGCCGCCGCGGTGGGTCCTGGCGACCTGCCGACGCTGTTCATCGGGGCGCTGGGCGTGCTGGTGCTGTCGAAGGCGTACAACGTGTCGCGGGCGGCGATCATGCCGAGCGTGCTGCCCGCCGACATCACGCTGGTGTCGGCGAACGCGCGGGTGGCGCTGTTCACGTTGGTCTCCGCGGGAATCGCGGTGCCGATCGGCGCGGGGCTGACCGCCTGGCTGGGCAGCGCGATGGTGCTGCGCGTCGCGATGGTGGGCTTCCTGCTGCTCGGAGTCGTCGCGGTACGCCTGCCGCGCCACATCGACTCACCTGACCTGGAGGAAGAGGGCGCGGCGCCCCGATGGCGCACCCTGCTCAAGGTGGGCCCCGCGGTCGCCGAGGCCGTCTGGGCGAACGTGGCGCTCCGGGTCTTCTCCGGGTTCCTGCTGTTCTTCCTGCTGTTCCTGGTGCAGGACAGGGCGGTGCCCTGGCTGGCCGCGGGGGCGCAGGACCCGTTCTTCGACATCCCCAAGACGATCGCGCTGCTGGCGGCCGCCGCCGGGCTGGGCGGCCTGGTCGGCGCCGCCGTGGCCAACTGGACGCGCAACCACGCGCCGCAGGTCATCGTGCTGGTCACGCTGGCCGTGACCGTCGTGACCAGCATCGTGAGCGCGATCTTCTTCGGCCTGTGGACCGCGCTGGCCATCTCGCTGGTCACGGCCTTCGCGCAGGAGCTCGGCAAGCTGGCGCTCGACGCGATCGTGCAGCGGGAGATCGGCGAGGAGGTGCGCTCGTCCACGTTCGGCGTGGTCGAGGCGGTGCTCCAGCTCGCCTGGGTGTTCGGCGGCCTGGTCGGGCTGGTGCTGTCGCTGACCCAGAGCAGCCTGGCGGGGCTGGTCACGCTGGCCGTCGCCCTGACGGGCGCGCTCGGCTGGCTGCTGATCTCCAGGCGGAAGCGCGTGCGCGCGACCGACGCCAAGCTCCGCAAGGAACGCGCCGAGGCCGGCGGGCACCCTCAGCGGGCCGACACCCTCGACCCGACCAAACCCCTCACCAACCCCAACGGCTGAGCCCGGCCCTCAGGCGTCGAGGTCGTCGGCGACGGCTCTGAGCACCTGGGCGATCTTCTTGGCGTGCGCCGCGTCCGGGTGCTTGCCCCGCTGGTACGAGGTCGAGACGCCGTCGAGCAGCTTGATCAGGTCTTCGACGATGACGACCATCTCGTCCGGCTTCTTCCGCTTGCCCTTGGGCTTCGTCTTGGCCAGGGTCGGCGGCTGCTCCAGAATCCGCACCGAGAGCGCCTGCTGGCCGCGACGCCCCTCGGCCACCCCGAACTCGACCTTCTGGCCGGGCTTGAGCGGGGCAGCACCGGTGGGCAGCGCGGATGAATGCACGAAGACCTCACCGCCGTCGTCGCGGGTGAGGAAGCCGAATCCCTTGTCGGCGTCGTACCACTTGACCTTGCCACTCGGCACAGGAGGACCTCGTTCAAACAGTCGAAAAGATGGATGGATGTAGGTTATGCCCCTGAGCGCGCCAGGGCGACCGGGTAAATCCCGAACAATTACCGGAGTTCATCATGCTTGCGCCAACCGGCGAACCAGGTGGCGAATTCGGTCAGGTCGGCCAGTGCCACATCCGTTCCGTGTTCACGCAGCTCTCCCACCGTGTAAGGGCCGGTCGCGACTGTCACGCTCACGGCGCCGCCCGCACGTGCCGCCTCGATGTCCGCGACATGGTCACCAACATAAGCCGCCGCGCCGAACCGCGCGAGTGCCGAACCCTTGGCAGCACCGAAAACCGAGCCGACCACTTCGTCCACGGCGAGGCCGAGGAGCTTGACCGTGCCGATGGCGTCCCGCAGGTTCTTGCCCGTCACCACGATCACCCGGCCGCCGCGGGCGCGTACTGCCTCGATCGCGTCGTACGCCCCCGCCATGGCCGTGTGCACCGGAACCCCCATTTCCGGATACAGCTCCCTAAAGAGGTCGGCGGCCGCCGCGACCTCCTCGACAGGCAGCCAGTTGGCCAGCTCCACCTCCAGCGGCGGCCCCAGCCTGCTCACCACTGCCGCGGAGTCAATGGGGACGCCCAAACGCACGGCCAGCTCGTCGAAAACGGCAGCGATCCCCTCTCGCGTGTCCGCCAATGTCATGTCAAGGTCGAATCCCACCGAAGTCGTCACATGTGCAGGATGCCAAACGGCGCCCAAGCGCACGTAACGGCGGTCCCCTCTGACACCCCTTGTTGTGGGACCGTAGGAATGGGATGAAAGGAATTACTTATCGGAGAGGAGCGGCTGTGACTGACACCCCCAAGCCGCCACATGTCGGAGACCGGCTCGTCGCCTCCTCCGCCCCGCCCCGCCCGCACAGACCCGCCCGGCCGGGCGGCCCGACCGTGACGCTCTGGAGCCGGACCGTGTCGGCCCTGGCCTACCTGGTCAAGGTCGCCTCCAGGCTGGCCGCGCTGGTCGTGGTGCTCTACGCGGTGTTCACGGTGTTCAAGGCCAACCCCGCCAACGCCTGGTACCAGTTCGTGGAGTCATTCGCCGCGTCGCTGTCCCTGGGCCTGGCCAACCTGTTCGAGCTCGGCGACCCGCGCTGGACGGCGCTGGTCAACTACGGCCTCGCCGCGGTCGTCTGGCTGATCATCGGCTCCGCGCTCGCGGGTCTGATCCGGCGTGCCGCTCCATGACCGCAGCCCCCGCTACTTGCAGTAACGACTACTCTCTATGCGGAGGTAACAGGATAGACATGACCAGATCAACCCGTGAGCGGATCATCGATGAGGCCCTGCGGTTGTTCGCCGAGCGGGGTTACTCCGCCACTTCCGTGGCGGAGATCGAGGCCGCCTCAGGGCTGTCCCCCGGCGCCGGAGGGCTCTACAGGCACTTCAAGTCCAAGTACGAGGTGCTGGCCGCGGCGATCAACGAGCACGCCAGCCGTACCAGGAGCCAGGTGGCGGAGAGCCTGGCCGAGCTGAGCGCCATGGAAGCGTCGGTGGAGCTGGAGGAGCGACTGTCCCACGTGTGCCGCGCCGGGCTGGCCAAGGTACGCGAGGAGTCCGAGCTGACGCGGGTGTTCTTCCGCGACCTCAGCCAGTTCCCCGAGCTGGTCGCCGTGGTGCGGGAGGGGCTGCTGCAGCCCATGTTCGACGCGATCGTGACCTGGTTCAGGGCGCAGCCCGAGTACAAGGACGTCGAGCTCGACTGGACGGGCATCTCGGCGGTGCTCGGCGGCGCCGTGGTGCACTACCGGCTGTTCCAGGAGACCGTGGGCGAGCTGCCGGGTTACGCGGAGAAGGACCAGTTCGTCACCGCCTGGGTACGCCTGGCGGTCGGCCTCCTGCCAAGCCCCGCGCCCGTCAGCTGACGTCGAGCAGCCGGTAGGCCAGCCACACCACGCCCAGCCCGGTCCCGATCATGAACATCGTGCCGCTGACGTCGTAGAACTGCGTGAAGAACGCCTGCAACCCCGGCTCGCTCCCCACCCGCAGGCCCCCGACGAGCACGCCGCCCACCGAGTAGCCGAGCAGCGGCGCGCCGATCCCGAGCAGCTTGTCACGCAGGTTCCAGCTCTCGCTGAACAGCACGATCACCGCGCCGGCCGCCCACACCAGCACGGGAACCTCGAAGATCGCCACCGGCGGCAGGTCGAACGGCAGCAGCAACGCCGCCACCACCAGGATGACCATCGCGGCGGTCTCGCGCGAGTGCTCCTTGACGATGGTCCTGGCATCTCTGCCGCCGGTCGCCATCGGGTTCGCGCTTGACATGGCCATCCGGCGCAGACCCGCGAACGGCAGCCCTCGGCTCGGCCGCCTGCCGAGGCTCTCCTGAGCGATCCTCCGGTACGCCTGCACGCCAGGAGGCACGTCACCGTCGTCCACGATCGTGGGGAAACGCATCGTGGAGCCCGACTCCTGGCGCAGGACCGACCCCGACTCAGGCGTCCCTGGACGCTGCTCGGGCGCCGCTGTGCTCACTTGCGGCGGACCTCCAGCCGCGGCGCCAGCCCCCGCCCCGGCGACGCCCGCCGCCGGGTCGCGCTTCGTGGGGACGCCCGCCTCGGCGAGCCTGCGGGCCTCCCGCTCCACCAGTGCCACCGGATCGCCGAACCTGGCCAGCACCTTCGACACCTCGCGGGCGTTCTGGCTGCCGCGCCGCTCCACCTCGATCCTGGCCCGCAGCCGCTTGGCGAAGTCGAGCCGCTGGTCGGCCCTGAGCACGCCGTGGGCGGCATCGGCCGCCCTGGAGACGTAGTTCAGCACGAGCTGGTCCGCGCGCTCTATCACGTCTAGCAATGCTGCCCCAATCAGGGGGGACATACCATGGCAACGATGGAGTTCACGGAGTGGATCAGGGGGCGCACCGACGAACAGCTACGGGCGCTCGTCTCCGCGCGGCCCGAGCTGATCACTCCGGTGCCCGCACATCTGGAGGGGCTGGCGTCGCGGGCGGGCAGCCCGTCGGCGATCGGCAGGGTGCTCGACCGGCTCGACCGTTTCACGCTCGCCGTCGTGGAGACGCTGGCCGTACAGGACGGGCCGATGGCCAAGGAACGGCTGCGCGAGCTCGTGAGCGCGGCCCTGTCCGCCGGCGCCGAGCCCGGCACGGCTGGCGGCGGGGGCGACGCCGAGCCCGCGCTGTCGGCGGCGCTCGACCGGCTGTACGACCTGGCGCTGGTCTACGGGCCCGACGGCGCGCTCGAGCTGGGCCCCGGTGTGCGCAAGGTGCTCGAGGACCCGGCCGGGCTGGGGCCCAGAGCGGTCGACGCGTTCCGGCACCACCCGCCGGAGCAGCTCGACGAGATGGCCGACGACATCGCGCCGGACACCCGGGGCTCCGGCAAGGAACGGCTGGCGGCCGCGCTGGCCGAGCCCGCCGCACTCGTCGAGTCCGTCTCGCCGGAGGCCAGGGGCGCTCTCGACCAGCTCGCCTGGGGCCCGCCGACCGGCCGCGTGCCCAACGCCAGGCGCGAGGTACGCGTGGCGTCCGCCCGTTCGCCCATCGAGGAGCTGCTGGCCAGAGGGCTGCTGGCGGCCACGGGCGAGGAGAGCGTGACGCTGCCCCGCGAAGTGGGGCTCTACCTGCGGGGCGGCCGGGTGCACCGCGACCTGCTGGCCGTTCCCCCGCCGCTCGAAGGGTCCACGCGTGACAAGGACCTGGCCGATCGCACGGCGGCCGGGCAGGCGTTCTCGTTCGTCAGGTCGGTCGAGGAGCTCTGCGACCGGTGGAGCGTCGATCCGCCGGGCGTGCTGCGTACCGGCGGCCTGGGCGTGCGCGACCTGAAGCGCACGGCGGGCGAGCTTGACCTGCCCGAGTGGGTGGCGGCGCTGGTCATCGAGGTCGCGCACGCGGCCGGGCTGATCGCGGCCGGGGGCGGCGTGGACGGCGAGTGGCTGCCGACCTCCGGCTACGACCTGTGGCGGGTCAGGGCGACCGCCGACCGGTGGGTCGCGCTCGCGACCACGTGGCTGCACATGGACCGCGTGCCCGGCCTGGTCGGAGAGCGGGATGAGCGGGACAGGCCGCTCAACGCCCTGCACACCGATCTGCGCCGCGCCTCCGCGCCCGGAGTCAGGGCGGCCACGCTGGGCGTGCTGGCCGCCGCGCCGGGACTCGCGCCCGCACGTGACTCCGTGCTCGAACGGCTGGCGTGGGAGCAGCCGCGCCGCCGGGGGCCGTTGCGGGAGCGGCTCACCGAGTTCGCGCTGCGGGAAGCCGAGCAGGTGGGCGTGACGGGGCTGGGTGCGCTGTCGGCACATGGGCGGGCGCTGCTCGAGGGCGGCGAGCCGGCGGAGGCGCTGGCGCCGCTGCTGCCGGAGCCCGTCGATCACGTGCTGCTCCAGGCCGATCTGACCGCCGTCGCCCCCGGGCCGCTCACGAGCGAGCTCAACCGCTGGATGACGCTCACCGCCGACGTGGAGTCGAAGGGCGGCGCGACGGTCTACCGGTTCAGCGAGAGCTCCGTCCGGCGGGCTCTCGACGCCGGGCACGGAGGCGAGGAGCTGGTGTCGATGCTGGCCCGCCACTCGGCCACGCCGGTGCCGCAGGCGCTGTCGTACCTCGTGACAGACGTGGCCAGACGCCATGGCCGCATCCGCGTGGGCACCGCCAGCGCGTACATCCGCTGCGACGACCCCGCGCTGCTCGACCAGATCACCGCCGACCGGCGCTCCGCCGCGCTGCGGCTGCGCCGGCTGGCCCCCACCGTGATCGCCTCCCGCTCGTCCAGGGCGGCGCTGGTCGACTCGCTTCGTGCCATGGGGTACGCGCCCGTGGCCGAGTCGCTCGACGGCGATGTGATCGTCTCGCAGCTCGACAGCCGCCGTACCGAGGGGCCTGCGCCCGTCCGTACCGTCTCCTCAGGCAACGGGCTGGATCCCGAGGTGGCGGCGGCGGCCGTACGCGCGCTGCGGGCCGGCGACGCGGCGCACCTGGCGCGGCGCGAGCCCGTCGAAGCGCCGGGCGGCCAGGTGCCGCGCGGGCCCGCGACGGCCACCATCTCGGCCCTGCAGGAGGCGATCAAGCAGGGCGTGCGCGTGTGGATCGGCTACCTCGACTCGCAGGGCAACGCGACCTCGCGCATCCTGGAGCCGGCCCGGATGGAGGGCGGCTATCTGACCGCGTACGACGAGACCCGGGCCGCCGTCCACCGCTTCGCCCTCCACCGCATCACCGGCGTCGCCGGCCTCTGACCTCTGCCAGGACCATGCCGGGTCAGGGGCCCGTCGCGGTGGTGGCGGCCAGGGCGATCAGCGTGCGGGCGTGCGCGTCGTCGCGCTTGGCAGCCTGCTTGAGCAGCAGCGCCAGCGCCCCCTTGGCCGCCCTCGCCACGGGCTCGTCGCAGGATGCCAGCCGCCGCAGGTGGCGCAGCGAGTCGGCCGGGTACCGGACGGACAGCCCGCCGCCCAGCGCCACCACCGCCGCCATGGCCCGCGGGTCGGCGGGGTCGGCGGCCCAGGCCAGCGCGAGCCTCAGCGCCTCGGGGGCGAGCGTGTCGTCGGCGCACATGTACGACAGCGCGTTCCCGGCGGCCAGCCGCTCCGCGCCCGCGCCCCGTGCCCACACCTCGAGGAACTCCTCGCGGGCCTGCCCCAGCGAGTACGCCGCCAGCACCGCCACGCCCTCCGAAGCCCGTGCCGACACGTCGAGCCCCTCCAAGGCCAGCGACCGCACCCATTCGTGCAACGGCTGCCACAGCCAGAACCCGTACCGCCCGACCAGCTCGGCGAGCACCTGCCCCCGGTGATGCGGCGCCAGGAAGCCCGCCCGCCCCTCGGCGGAGCCGATCAAGGGGTGGGGAGCCCCGACCGGCCGGGGACCGCGCTTCTCATGTGTCTGGCAGATCTGCTCGAGCCGGGCGAACTGCTGCTTGAAGACGGGCTCGGCAACCCGGTGCAGGAACGCCAGCGCCGCCGCCTCCCGCACCTCGTGCAGCGGCGGCTTGGTGTCGAACCAGGCCGCCACCTCCTCCCCCGCCGGCTCGTCGTCCCGCGCCAGGCTCACGACCTCAGCCGGCGTCGGCAGGGTCAGCGCCAGGTCCCTGGCCCGGGCGAGTTCCTCTGAGGGCCGCCTCGCGCGCACGCCGTACGTGCTGAGGCAGAAGTCGAACAGCTCCCCCGGGTCGGGCGCGGACCACTGCTGCTCCACCTCGACCGCATCCGAGAGCGCGCCGTTCCTGGTGATGACGAGGTACGAGCCCTGCTCCGCGAGCTTGCGCGCCAGGTTGACCAGCTCGATCCTGTCGGTGCTCTCCGCGATCCAGTCGTGCAGCAGGTACGCCCTGCCCGGCTCGTACTCGACCCTGGACAGCAGCTCCGCGGCGGTACGGGCGGGCGACAGCACGGTGATCGCGCCGTCGGCCAGGGACATGCGGGAAAGCAGGGCCATGGCGCCTAATCGTTTGCCCGACTCCTCCTTGCCCACGAGAACGAGCAGGTGGCGGATGGAGAGCCGGCGCACCGCCTCGGGGAAGCAGTCCGGCTCCAGGTAGGAGCGCAGGAGCGCGTCCGCCTCCCGCCTGTTGAGGTCTCTGGTGACCGGCGCGGCGACCGACCGGACGAAGTCGGAGACGGTTTTGAGGCGCTGGCGGAGCGCCCTGTCGTCGAGATCGATCTCGCCCGATTCAGGCGTTTCGGTCACGAAAGTCACCCCAGGGTTGACTGGAAACTTTTCTACAGAAAATATCTTCGCCTAACAAGTTTTTTCGCTTAATACGGGGCGGTCGCGCAACGTCACGAGGCCGTTCCGAACAGGGGTTTCGCGCGAGCCTAACAGTCAGAGCCACCGACCAGGACATGTCGACCATGCCCTCCATCGCTCTCGGCAGGTCCTACGCGCCCTGAGCTCCAACCATTACACGATCCAGGCCAGCGAGAAAACACGAATACCCATAAAAGGCGATTTTTCGCTATTTACCCCCCAGCCCAGCGCCGTCCACTGCGGCGAGTCAAGGGTTGACTGCGCCACCTTGATCGCATCAGGTTGGGCATGTGATGACCGAGCAGACGCTGGGCCGGCTGGCCGAGGAGTCATGGGGCCGATTCGACGACCACGACGCGATCTTCTACGAGGGAGTCTGGCATCGCAGCCACGCGCTCGCCGAACGGGCACGCCGGATGTGCGGCGGGTTCGCCGAGGCGGGGATCAGGCCCGGCGACCGGGTGGTCGTGATGATGGCGACCTCGCCCGAGGTGCCGCTGATCTACCAGGCGCTCTGGGCCGCGGGCGCAGTGGTGACCCCGGTGGTGTTCCTGGTGGGCGCCGAGGAGCTGCGGCACATCCTGCTCGACAGCGGCGCGTCCGCGATCGTCACCTCGCCGGAGCTGGCGGAGACCGTACGCGCCGCCGCCGTCGATATCCCGATCCATGTGGAGACGGGCGAGCTGGAACGGGCCTCAGAACGTGGCCCGGTGGCCAGGGACCCCGGCGATCTGGCGGCGCTCATGTACACCGGCGGCACGACGGGCAAGGCCAAGGGCGTCATGCTGAGCCACCGGGGACTCTGGAAGGTGGCCAAGGATGCCTGGGACATGTCCCACCAGGAGGGGAAGAACCGCGCCCTGTTGCCCGTGCCACTCTCGCACGCGTACGGGCTGATCATCTCGGTGGCCTCGATGCACGCCACGGAGCCGCAGCAGACGGTGCTGATGCGCTGGTTCGAGCCGAAGGCCTTCCTCGAGCTGGCCGCCGGGCAGCGCGTCCAGTACGGCACCGTCGTGCCCACCATGATCCAGCAGCTCCTCGACGAGCCGCTCGAGTCGCACCCGCTGCCCGACCTCTCCTACCTCACCTGCGGCGCGGCGCCGCTCGCGAGGGACGTGCTGGAGGAGTTCGAGCGCAGGATGCCGGGCGTGCAGATCCTCGAGGGGTACGGCCTGACCGAGACCAGCGCTGTCACCACGTTCAACCCCCCGGGCAGGCGCAGGACGGGCAGCGTCGGCCTGCCGCTGCCCGGCTACACGATCACCATCCGCGACGGCGACGGCGAGGCGATGGAGATCGGGGACGTCGGCGAGGTCTGTGTCTCGGGAGACTCGCTGATGCAGGGTTACTGGGGTGAGCAGGAGCCGGACCCCGAGGGCACCGCGCTGGTCGGCGACGAGCTGCGTACCGGAGACATCGGCTGCCTGGACGACGACGGCTACCTCTACATCGTGGACAGGAAGAAGGACCTGATCATCCGCGGCGGGTTCAACGTGTTCCCGCGCGACGTCGAGGACGCGCTCAACCGGCACCCCGACGTGGTGATCTCGGGCGTCGTGGGCCGGCCGGACCCGCGCGTCGGCGAGGAGGTCGTGGCGTTCGTCCAGCTCAGGCAGGGAGCGTCGGCGACGGCCGAGGAGCTGGTCGAGTGGGCGCGCGAGCGGGTGGGCCGGGTGAAGTATCCGCGCGAGGTGAGGTTCGTGGACTCGGTCCCGGTCACGAGTGTGCTCAAGCTCGACAGGAAGGCCCTGCGGGCGCGGCTCTAGCTCCAATGCCGTTTAGTTTGGCTTCACGCTGGTTTGTCAAGGTTCATCGGGCATGTGGATGTTGATGCTGATGGTGGCCTTGTAGCTGGTTCGGTCG